>DAOSJS010000261.1:0-5779 GCA_035367355.1 Candidatus Hydrogenedentota bacterium | reverse complement strand
GTAGGCCGGAACCTTTCGGTCCCGGCTCAACGTTTCCGCCTCCATAAGATCATCAGACAGGTAGTCTTCGAGGATGATTTTGCCGATGTCGTGCAGCAATCCATAGACGAACGCTTCATCGGGCTGCAACGCCAGCGCGACACGGCCCGTACGCAGCACGGCCCGCGCGGCCAATCCGGCAACGATGCTGTGCTGATACAACAGGCCGGCACTGCGGCTGAGCGTATCAAAAACCGTGGCCGTAAGCACCAGGTTGTGGATGACTTTGATTCCAAGAAGGGCTACGGCATGCTCAACCGACGTCACGTGCTCCCGCAAGCCGTACGCCGCGGAATTGGCCAGACGCAGGGTTTTCAGTGCGACTGCGGGGTCCTGGGTGATGGCTTTGCCCACGTCTGACAGAGACGATTCGGGATCATTCAGCAGCTGCACGATCCGGGCCAGGGCGCCCGGAAGGCTGGGCAGCGTGATGATCTCTTCAAGCAGGAATTCAATGTCTCGAGACGTGTTCACGATGCATCCAGAGCTGGCAGGCCGCACTCGCCGAACTGGCGCTCCTGGGCGCATAAAATCGCCACGACGTCGGCGGGCGCCAGCCTTTCCAGGATTGTGGCAAGGGGAAGTGACTCGACCGGTCCCTGTTCCTCATCCTGGAACACGACCAAGGCTCCGCCGGGCGCATTTCGCGGCCCGACCAGCACGACTTGCCCCCGCGCGCCATCGCAAAGAGTGAGCGGACCGACCACGCCGGTCCCTTGCAGTTTCCATCTGCTCAACGGACTAGAAAATGTATTCAGGCTCGAGGACAGCCTCGTAGTTGACGTCGCGATCCGAGAACGGGAAGGTTACTACTTCGAATACGCCCGTACCCGTACGGACAAACGCGCGTGCAGTGCCCAAGACCGGCGCCACTCCGAACAAGTAAGCGAAGGGTTTGCCCTTCTTCAGGTTGCGGTCGAACGTCAGCGGGACTTCCGCCCATCCCAGGAAGACGTTCGAGAGACCGCGGCCCAGCTTGGTCAGAGCTTTTTCCATTCCAGTGGTCGGCGGAAACTCCCCCGTAGGATCATAGACTTGGGCCCACGACGCAGCCGCCGTGATTCCAAGCGCCACCACCAACACGAAAACCATGGATTTCTTCGCGGTTCTGACTGGTGTGCCCACCGGGCGCCCCTCCCGTTCTAACAATTTAACACTTCAGGTGTTGCGCAACTATTCGCAGTCTAACACAGGCCTACGTGCTTGTCAATGTTTTACCTGGTCGGCGTTTTGCCGGGCCTGCCGCTTCAATCCGCAACACCGGGCGTTCATTTCGAAACAAAATGGGTGGGTTTGTCTGAATCCAGCAGCCGGCTGAATTTTCTTATCCTGTTGCCACACAACACGTTGCTTTCAGCTCACTGAAATGGCACGAGGTCTGCGTATTCAGGCAGATGAGGTCAACGACAGAATACAGACCCAACGCGATTGGGTTTGCTCAGATGCAAGGAGGAAGTGACATGGCTCTGGTTCGATGGAAGAATTCAGGAGATTTGTCGCCCTGGTCGGCCTTCAGCGGGCTGCAGGATGAATTGGATCGGTTGGTGGGAGATTTCACGTGTGATTGGAACGCGCTGGGCCGCACCTGGTGCCCCGCGATGGACCTGGTGGAGACGGACGACGCGTTTGTGCTGGAGGCAGACCTGCCGGGCGTGAGCGCAGAGGCGCTTCACATAGAGACTGTCGACAACACCATTACGATCCGCGGAAAGCGCGAGTACAGCCGCAAGGAGACCGACCGCAACGTACACCGGATGGAAAACCGGTACGGCGAATTTCAGCGCACGTTTGACGTGCCCGGTGGATTTGACGGCGAGAAAGTGAAAGCGGAATTGAGCGATGGTGTGTTGCGGGTGACGCTGCCGAAACGCGAGTCAGCCAAGCCCAGGCGCATCGAATTGAGCGTGAACTGACCTGCCCGCAGGGCGAACACATAAGGAGCAAAAGAAAATGACCACAGCAACGGCACAAAAAGTCAGGCAGCACATCATGCCCCGCGTGAACATCGTTGAAGAACCCGAACAGGTGCGCATTGAAGCCGAGCTGGCCGGGGTTGCGAAAGATAACGTGGAGCTCGAGGTCAAAGACGGAGAGCTGACTCTCGTGGCCCACCGGGCCGGCGCAAACGGCAAGGGCGTGTATCTGCTGCGCGAGCGCAATCCAGTCGACTACCGGCGCGTATTCACGCTCAGCAAGGCCATCGACACGAGCGGCATCAGCGCCTCAATGAAAGATGGCGTCATGACCATCACCCTGCCGAAGGTCAAGGCGTATCAACCTCGAACGATCGAGGTGAAATAGAGACAGAATTGTCCCACCCAGTACCCCTCCGCTTCCCCGTGCGGTTCCCCCGCTGCACGGGGAGGCCCTCTTTCGAAGGGCTCTTAATTCCCTGAAACCAGCACCTCCGCGCCTGGAATGTGAGTCCCGGTGCAAATCAAGCGCTGCGCGGGGATTTGAGACGAAGCAGGCCACCGGGTATCATGGCCTCGTTTGGGCAGTTTCACGGAAAACGGGTTGAGCCGTAGTGCGCGCTTCATCCCGCACGGTTCCGCAGCGAACTGCTGTCAAATGGCATAACATCAAGAGATAGCCAAACGATGACCTGCCGCACCACGTTATGCTGCCTGCTGTTCGGCGTTTTCACGATGAGCGCATTCCCCGCGAACGGAGATGACCAGCCGCAATGGGGCGAGCGCCATTCCCGCAACATGATCTCCCACGAAACCGGTCTGCCAAAGCAGTTCGACCTTGCCACAGGTGAAAACATCAAATGGATCGTCCCCTTGGGCAGCGATGTGTACGCGTCGCCGGTTGTTGCTTCGGGCCGCGTGCTGATCGGCGGCAACAACGCGGAGCCGCGCGACCCGCGCCACCAGGGCGACCGCGCGGTGCTGCTCTGCCTGAACGAGGCCGACGGCAGCCTCGTGTGGCAACTGGTGGTGCCCCGGCTTGAAGACGACATCTTCCTGGACTGGCCGAATATCGGCTGGTGCTCGCCCCCCACCGTCGAGGGCAACCGGGCGTACGCGGTGACAAACCGATTCGAGGTGGTCTGTCTCGACCTGAACGGCCTGGCGGACGGCAACGAGGGTCCGTACCTGGATGAAGGCCGGCACATGGCGCCGCGGGATGAGCCCCCCATGGAAGCCGCCGAACTCGACGCGGACATCATCTGGCTGACGGACATGAAAGAAGCCGTGGGCATGTATCCTCATGATGCGGCTCACAGCTCTATCCTGCTCGATGGCCAGCTGCTCTATCTCAACACATGCAACGGGGTCGACAACACGCACCGCGTGATACGCAGGCCCGATGCGCCGAGCCTGATCGTCCTCGACAAAGCGACTGGACGCGTGGTGGCGCAGGATGGCGAGCACATCGGCCCCCGGATATTTCATTCCACCTGGTCGTCGCCCTCTCTGGGGGAAGTGAACGGCCGGCGGCTGGTGTTTTTCGGGGGCGGAGACGGGGTTTGTTACGCATTCACCGCGCTGAACCCGCTCGAGCCGTCTGAGACCTGCCAGACACTGGAACGCGTGTGGCACTTCGATTGCGATCCGGCCGCGCCGAAGGAAAATATACACAGCTACCAGGGCAACCTGCAGGAAAGCCCGAGCAACATCAAGGGCATGCCGGTTTTCTACAACAACCGCATTTATGTCACGGCAGGCGGCGACATCTGGCAGGGCAAAAAGAAGGCCTGCCTTAAGTGCATTGACGCCACGCAGACGGGCGACGTCACCGAAAGCGCCGAGCTTTGGTCCTACCCACTCGAATTGCACGCATGCGCGACGCCCGCCATCGCGGACGGACTGCTCTTCGTGACGGATTGCCGCGGCCTCGTGCATTGCATCGACGCCGAGACCGGCGCGCCTTGTTGGACCCATAAGCTCCGGCGCGACATCTAGGGCTCTACGCTGGTGGCCGACGGCAAGGTCTACGTGGGCTCACAAGGGCGCGACTTCTTCATTTTCGCGGCCTCGAAGGACAAGGAAGTCCTGTTTGCAACGGAATTCGAGGCGCCAATCAACAGCACACCTGTCGCCGCAAACGGCGTACTGTATGTGGCGACGTTGCGGAACCTCTATGCCATTGCGGAGACACCAAGAACGGAATAAACGGCGCTCGGCGCCGGCAGGACAGGAGCTATCTTGCGCAGACAACAACCAATCCCCGGCATCGTACTGGCAGTGCTCTGGTTCCTGGCAAGCGCCATCGCACAGGCCGAGGAGCACTGGCCGCAATGGCGCGGCCCCGCACAGAACAATGTCAGCGATGCGACCGGATTGCCGCTGACCTGGAGCGACACCGACAACATCGTCTGGAAGACTCCGCTTCCCTCCTGGAGCGGCGGGAGCCCCGTGATCTGGGGTGAACGCGTGTTTGTGACGTCCGCATCCAAGTCGGACCGTGCAGCCGGGGAAGGCGATACAAAAGCTGAACGCGATCCCGGCGGCCCCGACCTTCTCCTGCTCTGCATTGCAAAGGCCGACGGGAAGATCCTCTGGGAGCGCACGCTCGATACCGGGAACCAGTTCCGCCAAAAACAGAATGATTCCTCTCCATCTCCCGTAACCGATGGCCAGCACGTGTGGGCCGCCACGGGAACCGGCGCCATCGTTGCATTCGACATGGAGGGTAATCAGCTCTGGAAGACGAACCTTCAACAGATGTATGGCGCCTTCGGCCAGATGTTCGGGTATGCGTCGTCGCCGCTGCTGTACGATGGCAAGCTGATTGTCCAGGTGCTCCACGGTTATACGACCGACGAGCCCTCTTACCTCATGGCCTTCGACGCGGTGACCGGAAACGTGCTGTGGCGCGTTGAGCGCTGGACCGACGCGGAGGTCGAATCCCCTGATGCCTACACCACACCCACCCTGCTTCATCACGAGGGCACAACCCAGATTGTGGTGCTGGGCGGCGATTATGTTACCGGGCACGACCCGCAAACCGGCGAGGAAATATGGCGCGCCGGAGTAACCAACCCCAAAAAGATCACCAATTGCCGCATCATCGCATCGCCCGTGACTGCCGGCGGCATGATCTACGCGCAGACACGCAAACATCCAGTGACTGCCCTGCGTGCCGGCGGCCAGGGGGATATCGCCACCACGCATCTTGCATGGCAATGGACCGAGTTCGGGGGGCCTGATGTACCCACTCCCGCCTGCGACGGCCGGTATTTCTACATGGTCGAGGATCGTGGCGCAGCCACCTGCCTGGACGCCAAGACAGGCGCTGTTATCTGGGGCCCGGAGCGCAGTGCGCGGGGAACCGTGAGCGCTTCACCACTGCTTGCCGACGGAAAGCTTTACTTCACCAATGAAGACGGCGTCACGACGGTGCTTGCGGCAGGGCCGAAGTACGAGGTGCTGGCAACGAATGAGCTGCCGGGTATCTACGTCCTTTCCTCGATGGCTGTTTCGGGTAACCGGCTTTTTCTCCGCACGGCAACGCACTTGTATTGTATTGGCGAGTAGCGGCGCTTATTCGGTGCGGAGCGCGTCAAAATTCTCCCGGCCGATGCCTGCCCGGACGGCGAAGACGATACAGACGATGCCGGTCAGTGCGATCGACGCAAAAATGAGCGCCTGGAGTCCAATGGGAGATGAAGTTCCAGCCGAAGCCGCGGCGGGAAGCATCGCCATGGCCGCTGCCACGCCGCCAATCGCCACACCGGCCCCGAATAGAACCAGGTACTCCATGAGAAACAGCCGGATCAGCGCCTGCTGAT
>DAOSJS010000260.1:0-5824 GCA_035367355.1 Candidatus Hydrogenedentota bacterium | reverse complement strand
ATCGATAGGTTTGGGCGGTAAGCGTCAGGTCGATTTGCAAGGGAAACTGCTTGGGTGCCACTTTGGCTTTGTACAGCAGTTCTCCGTAACCAGCAGGCTGTCCGTCAGACTTGCCGTAAAGAACCAGGATTGCGTCCTCGCCGGGAGCGGGACGTGTAAGCATGACGTGCAACGTGTCTTTGGCTGAATAGGGATCGAGCCATAAATTGGTAATCTCGCCCGGCACCAGGAAAAACCGCGCCGAGCATGACGTTTGCGGCCTGTTCTCGACATCCCCCAACGTATCCACAACCCAAGACAGCCGCAGGGATTCCCCTTCCTTTGCGGGCATGTTCAACTTCGGCTTGAACTGCAATGCAGTGCCATCATATTTTCCCGAACCGGGAACCGTCAAGTGGAGCCGCCCATCGCTCAATTTCGCCCCAGGTGCAATCCAGGTCGCCGACGGAGCATCAAAAGGCTCGAAGAAGTATGTCTGCTCATCACCAGACACTGCGTTGTCGATGGCAAATACAACCACCGCACTCATCAGGAAAAACAATTGGGCCCACGGGAAACCAGCCTTCGGCATCTTCCGCCACTCCTCAATCCATTACTCTGGACAATCCCTCATTGGGGGCAAGGCCCGCAAGATTCGCGCTCGATCAGATCCACATCAAACAGCTGTACCGTCTTGACCGGGGTCTCATCGTCGGAAGCGTCAATGCGCTGGAGAATCGCCTGGATGGCTGCCTGACCCATGGCTTCCAAGGGGTGCCTCATCGTGGTGAGTTTTGGCCGCACATAGCGACCCGCTTCGATATCGTCCACCCCCATCACGCTAAGATCACCCGGCACACGGATCCCCATTTTCTCGGCCGCTTCCAGAAACGCGATCGCATAGGTGTCTGCCGCACACAGCAGTGCTGTGGGCATTTGCCCGGAATCGGTCCAGGCGCGGAGTTGATTCATTGCCGTTTCCACCAGGTTCTGCCCCCTTCGCGGAAGAACCGCGAGAATCGGCGAAAACCGACCGGGTTCGGCCTGGGTCAGAGCGAAGAATTCCTCCCTGCGGCGATGATGGTGAAGACAAGGCGGATTGCGATCATCAATGAAAAAGAAAGCGATTCGTCGATGCCCTAAAGACGACAAATATGCCAATGCCTTACGAACAGAAGCCGCCTCATTGGGCATGAACGAAGTCGTCGGCACATCTTCTTCTTCGATGTTGACCAGCACTACCGGCCGGATGGCGGCGATGCGTTGTACCACGCCCGCAGTCAACCGCTCGGCCACGATGACGCCATCCACGTGTAGATCACGGACGAAACGCGGCACATATTGATCATTGCTGGCGCCATAAGTGGACAAGATCAGGTTCCGGCCATGCTTCGTGGCTTCCGACTCCAGACTCCAGAAAAGCCGTCCGGCAAAAGAACTCGACACGAATCCGGAAGGTGACCAAACCTGCCCCAGCACAACGCCGATGTTTCCTGTGCGATACGCTTGAGATTCTCGGCGCCTTCCCATGAGGCGAAAACGCGGATCCGGCACATAGCCCTGCTGCTTCGCCACCTCCAGGATGCGACGCCGCGTCTCGTCCGACGCCGGCCCTCCATGATTCAGAACGCGGGAAACCGTCGCCAGGGAGAATCCCGCCTTTTTCGCCACGTGACTCAGCGTCACCATTTTGGGCAAATTGTCATTTTGCATGATGTTAGCTTTCCGATGGAGTCGCAGTCAACCGCGTATTGGAAAGTTTACAGAAAACTATTGACAAAATCAAGAGACTGTGACACAATTATGAAATAATAATGCTCGAAGATACTCGCGTGATGCGAGTTATCGTCGGTCTATGCAGATCAAACGGCAGGATTCAGGACAAGGAGAATCTCAGATGACCTTCAAAAGAATGACGGTGCTGTGCATGCTCGTCTGTGCCCTCAGCATTCCAGGAGTGGCCCGGGCCAGCCTCTATGCCCACTACACTTTTGACGAAACATCCGGCCCCGGCGTGTCGGACTCCAGCGGCAACGATCGCGACTTGAGCGAGACGAGTTCCGGCAATGCCTTGACGTACGGCCAGACAGGCCAGTTCGATAGTGCCCTGTTTTTCAACGGCACCGACGGCAATCCAGGCGGCAAATTCCTGCTGATGACCCCCGACGCCGGCATGCCTGGGGACGGCGATGAGATCACGATTGTCTTCTGGGCCAACAGCGCCAACAATTGGTCCACCGACAATGCGATCATTTGCGACTACAACGCCAATGGCATGCGCTTCAGCGTCGGGTTGAACAGCAGCAACTATGGATTGACGATTGGCGTGGCCAACGGCAGTGCTTCCGGCGGCACGTCGCCACCGCCGAACAGCGGCAAGGCATACGTCAAGCTGGACGGGACCGGCACGAGCGGCGTCAACCTGAGCGCGAATACGTGGCATCACTTTGCCATCGCCTTCTCGAACAACGCCATCTCCGCGATTTATATCGATGGCAATGCAGTCGTCGAAGACGGCGATTCCTATTGGTATTTCAACGACGTGAACAACTTCACGATCGGCGGCCGCATTGTGGGCACCAGTACGCCGTTTGTCTTCAAGGGGCTTCTGGATGACTTCGCGATCTACAACGAGGTGCTGAGTAAATCCGCGATCGAGAACATCATGGCCAACGGTGTCATTCCCGAACCGGCGAGTCTCGCTCTGATCGCCGTCGGGGCCGGGCTGTTGTTGAGCAAGCGGAGCCGCCGATAGTGCAACAGATCGTACGAATCCACGCATCCGCGTGAAGCTAAAAGACTGGCGCAGCGCTGCAAAGCCATCAAGGTCGGAAGGGAAGCGATCGCTACAGTTGCTTCTCTTCCGACCTGTGGAAGTATGGTTTTTCCCGCCGTTTCCATGCCCCAACGCCTGGCATTCTGGGATCTTCCGACCGGGAGGACCAAAAGTCTAAAACAGCAAT
This sequence comes from Candidatus Hydrogenedentota bacterium, assembly GCA_035367355.1. Classification (GTDB taxonomy): domain Bacteria; phylum Hydrogenedentota; class Hydrogenedentia; order Hydrogenedentales; family SLHB01; genus UBA2224. The sequence goes on along the minus strand of DAOSJS010000260.1, from coordinate 2,882 downwards.
TTTTCGAATGCTTCAGCAATCGTTCCAGGCACATGGCAACAATCATACACACTCATTTGCCCTGCTTCCGTTAACAGTTACAGCTTGATACGGCTACTGGTTAAAAAGGAATAGAACCTCGTTATGAAAGCGCAGCGTCTTGTGTTCAGCGAGAAACAGGAAGTCCATCTGGAAACATTCGAACCCGTAGCCCCAAAGGCGGGGCAAGTGATGGCGAAAGCGATCTGCTCCCTGATCAGCACGGGGACGGAGGGCATCGTTTTCAACCGACTGTTCGATCCGGGCACAAGCTTCGACAAATGGGTGAAGAAGTATCCCTTCTATCCAGGCTATTCACTGCTGAGTGAAATTGTGGAAGTGGGAGCGGGCGTGAAAGATCTCAAAGTGGGCCAGCGGGTGGTCAGCCGGAGCGGCCATACGTCCTACACGACGGACCTGGCAGAGAAGATGTTTCCCGTACCCGACGGAGTTTCGTCGGATCAGGCGGTGTGGTTTGCCTTGGCGAAGATCGCGGCCATGGGAATGAAGGCGGCGGAATTCAGGCTGGGCAAGTCGGTCGCGGTGATCGGGGCGGGACCGGTGGGCCAAATGGCGATGCGCTGGGCGCTGGCGGCGGGGTCACAGCCGGTCATCGCGATCGACACGGAGCCGATGCGCCTGGAGTTGGCTCGCCGCGGAGGCGTGACGGATACTCTGGCCAAGTCGATCCAGGAGGCCGTGGCGGACATCAGCGACATGACCCAAAACCAGCTCCTCGATATCGTCGTGGACAGTACGGGCCATCCTGCCGTGTTCGGTCAGGCACTCAGGGCGGTACGCCGCTTCGGCATCCTGCTGCTTCTAGGCACTCCCGGCACCCCGGCCCAACAACATCTGACCGATGATGTCATGACCCGTGGCCTGCACATCGTCGGCGCGCATGATGCCCACGACCGGCCGGAATGGAACACGCCCATGATCGTTCAATTGTTCTTCGACCTGGTGCGACAGGGACGTTTCAACGTGGACGGTTTGATCACACACCGTTTTGCGCCCCAGGACTGCATGGAGGCGTATCGCACAATCAATAAACAACGCGGCCAAACCATGGGCATTGCGTTTGATTGGTCTCAAGTGGCTTGATCCTGCTTGAAAGGAGCAGCAAATGCGTTCGCGATATCTGATCGTGGCATTGTTTGTGGCGGCAACCGGCGCGAGGGGTACCTCGGCGGAACTCCAACTAAAGGATGGAGATGTCCTGGCCATCTGCGGCGATTCCATCACGGCGCAAATGCTCTACTCGGTGTTCGTTGAGGAGTATTTGCTGATGTGCCAGCCAGCGGCAAAACTGCAAGCGATGCAATCGGGTTGGCCCGGCGAAGCCTCCTGGGGATTCCGATGGCGAATTGATCAGTGCATTAAGCCATTCAAGCCCACCGTGGTCACCCTATGTTACGGCATGAACGACGGCGCTTATCGACCGATGAGTGACGCAACGGGCAGGCACTACTACGACTCCATGAAAGCCATCACGGCGAAGTTCAAGACGATGGGCGTGCGGACAATCATACTGGGTTCTCCTGGCGCGGTGGACACGACATTTTTTGATCACGGGCCAAAAAGTCGTCCGCCTGCAACCGTTTACAATCAGACCTTGGGCGCCTTGACGGAACTGGCTGCGAAAGTGGCCAAGGAAGAAGGCGTCCTGTTTGCCGACGTCCATACGCCGATGATGGAGGTCATGTCCAAGGCAAAAGCCAAGCTTGGACTGGAGTATCCCGTATGTGGCGCCGGCACCGGCGTGCATCCGGGCCCGAACGGCCATCTAATCATGGCCTATGCGTTCCTGAAGGCCCTGGGCTGCGACGGCAACATCGGAACGATCACGATGGATTATGCCAACGGCAAAGCCGATGCCACCGATGGCCATATGGTGCAATCGTCGGCTGTGGGCAAGGTGGAAATTCAAAGCACGCGTTATCCCTTCTGCTTCATTGACAGCACCAAGGCGGCCGACACCGTCAGAAGCATTCTCGAATTCCTTCCGTTTAACCAAGATCTCAACCGCTTCATGCTGGTAGTCAAGAACGCGCCACAACGGGCACGGGTGAAATGGGGCAACGAAGAGAAAACGTTCGGTTCCGCACAATTGGCCCAAGGCATCAATCTTGCCGCCGAGTTTCTGGATAATCCCTTCTGTGAGTCGTTCCAAAAAGTACAGAAAACAATTTCCGCGCATCAGTCGGTGGAAATACGGATGTCCACGACCTTCCATGGACTGGCCCAATGGATAAAGAACCCACAAACGTTGAAACAGGTGGTTGAGGAATGTGTCCAGCATGACGAGGCATTGCGCGCAACTGCCGCAGCCGGAGTCAAACCGGTGGTTCACACGATCGTGGTGACACCGGCTGAAAGTGGTAAGTAGAAAAGAAAGGCGGGGTAACGAGAATACGCACTACTATTCCACCAACTTCCGGGAGCAGTATTCATTTGACACGTTCCACATAGCCGCATAGTGCGTTTCGCGGAACGCTCGGGACTGGGCCCTGTAGGATTCGAACCTACGACCAAGGGATTATGAGTCCCCTGCTCTAACCGCTGAGCTAAGGGCCCGCGGGCGGCGCGGACAACGTCATCGGCGTCGATTGTATCGGCTCGGGCGGCGAGGCGGCAACATGCATTCCCGCTTCGCGGCATCGTCATCGCGGCGCGAGCGGCGGACGCGCGGCGGTCAGTTCAGCGAGCGGTCGGCCTGGCACAGCGCCACGATATTCTCGGCGGGGACATCCTCCGGCAGCGAGTGGGCCGGGGCGCACAGGTACCCGCCGCCCTGCCCGAGGATGCGCATTCGTCGGGCGGCCTCGGCGCGGACCCTCTCCGGCGTGCCGTGAGGCAGCAGG
>DAOSJS010000259.1:0-5849 GCA_035367355.1 Candidatus Hydrogenedentota bacterium | reverse complement strand
AGCTCTTTGACAACTTGGACAACAGTAGAAGACATGCAAGAAGCATGGTAGTTTAAGGAAGTCCTCTTTCGGCCAGTCGGGCTGTAAGAGGCGAGGCATGGACGCTTGGGGCCTGTCCGTCGGGATTAATCATTTTTGACGGTCAAGTTATTCAGGCGCATGATGGATGCCTTGGCGACAGCGGGCGATGAAGGACGCGGCAAGCCGCGATAGTCCACGGGTAGGCGCAGGCGGCCTTTGATCCGTGGGTTTCCGAATGGAGCAATCCGGCGCCGTTGATATGGCGTCATTCCGGCATGAATCCATAGTGCTGGGAGGCTATACCCGGGGAAGTGAAACATCTCAGTACCCGGAGGAGAAGAAATCAAACGAGATTCCGTGAGTAGTGGCGAGCGAAATCGGATGAGCCCAAACCGCCGGGCATGCCCGGCGGGGTTGCGGGACCTGGTCATGGCGTGCAATCGGTTAGCGCAAGCTGCTGGAAAGCGGCGCCGCAGAGGGTGAAAGCCCCGTGCGCGAAAACTGTTTGCTTTTCCTACAGGCATCCCAAGTAGGGCGGGACACGTGAAACCCCGTCTGAATCCGGGGGGCCCACCCCCCAAGGCTAAATACCGGCTGTCGACCGATAGTGCACAAGTACCGCGAGGGAAAGGTGAAAAGAACCCCTTTTAGGGGAGTGAAAGAGACCCTGAAATCATGCGCCTCCAAACTGTGGGAGCCCCTTTATGGGGTGACCGCATGCCTTTTGCATAATGAGCCTGCGAGTTGCCGCGCGACGGCGAGGTTAAGCCTATGGCGGAGCCGAAGCGAAAGCGAGTGCGAACAGCGCGTTTTATAGTCGTGCGCGGCAGACCCGAAGCTGGGTGATCTATCCATGGCCAGGCTGAACCCCCGGTAACGCGGGGTGGAGGGCCGAACCAGTTGATGTTGAAAAATCTTTGGATGAGCTGTGGATAGGGGTGAAAGGCCAATCAAACCCAGTGATAGCTGGTTCTCTCCGAAATAGCTTTAGGGCTAGCCCCGGGCCATTGTTGCGCGGGGGTAGAGCTACCGGTTGACCGAGGGTCCCCACCGGGATGCCGACGTCATCCGAACTCCGAATACCGCGCGTATTTACCCCGGGAGTCAGACGGCGGGGGATAAGCTCCGTCGTCAAAAGGGAAACAGCCCAGACCGCCGACTAAGGCCCCCAATCGCTCGCTGAGTGGATTGTAAGGAAGTGGGGCCGCACAGACAGCCAGGATGTTGGCTCAGAGGCAGCCATCATTTAAAGACCGCGTAATAGCCCACTGGCCGAGTGGCCCCGCGCCGAAAATGATCGGGACTGAAGCGGGCAGCCGACGTCGCGGAGACGCGATTTAGATCGTGTTCTGGTAGGAGAGCGCCGCATGCTGGTTGAAGGCGCGCCGCGAGGCGCGTTGGACGGCATGCGGGTGATCATGCAGGCATGAGTAGCGACAAGGCGGGTGCGAATCCCGCCCACCGAAAATCCAAGGTTTCCTGGGCCAGGTTCGTCCTCCCAGGGTCAGTCGGGTCCTAAGGCGAGGCCGAAAGGCGTAGTCGATGGCCACCAGGCGAACATTCCTGGACCCGTGGGGTTAGGCCGCCGGATGACGCGGCGAAGCTGAGGCGCCTCCGAATGGTTGTGGAGGTCGGGCGCAAGCCCGGGTGCCCTTTCCGCAAGGTTTGGGCGAAGGTCTTGGCGGAGCCGCCGAGAAAAGTCCGTCGTCCGTTTGACTCCCCCCGGCCCGTACCGCAAACCGACACAGGTGGATAGGTCGAGCAGACTAAGGTGCGCGAGAGAAATCACGTTAAGGAACTCGGCAAAATAGCCCCGTAACTTAGGGAGAAGGGGCGCTCCGGCCAGCAAGGGTCAAACTAAGCTGGCGGGAGCCGCAGTGAATAGGCCCAGGCGACTGTTTAGCAAAAACATAGCACTCTGCCAACTCGCAAGAGGACGCATAGGGTGTGACACGTGACCAATGCCGAAAGGTCAAGCGGACGGGTTAGCCGCAAGGCGAAGCTCCGAAGTGAAGCCCCGGTGAATGTCGGCCGTAACTATAACGGTCCTAAGGTAGCGAAATTCCTTGTCGGGTAAGTTCCGACCTGCACGAATCGTGTAACGATCTGGGCGCTGTCTCAACGTGGATCTCGGCGAAGTTGTAGTTCCGGTGAAAATGCCGGATACCTGCGGAAGGACGGGAAGACCCCATGAACCTTCACTGTTGCCTGACATTGGCAATCGGCCATCCACGTGCAGGATAGGTGGGAGGCTTTGAGGCTCCGGCGTCAGCCGGTGCGGAGCCAGCGGTGAGATACCACCCCTGGGTGCCTGGTTGTCTAACCTCGTCCCGTTTATCCGGGCGCGGGACCGTGTCAGGCGGTCAGTTTGACTGGGGCGGTTTCCTCCCAAACTGTAACGGAGGAGCTCGAAGGTCGGCTCAGCGCGTTTGGCAATCGCGCGTCGAGTGTAAGGGCACAAGCCGGCCTCACTGCGAGACCGACGGGTCGAGCAGACGCGAAAGCGGGACCTAGTGATCCAGCGGTGGAATGTGGCATCGCCGTTGCTCATCGGACAAAAGGTACTCTGGGGATAACAGGCTGATCGCGCCCAAGCGTCCACAGCGACGGCGCGGTTTGGCACCTCGATGTCGGCTCATCACATCCTGGGGCTGAAGCAGGTCCCAAGGGTTCGGCTGTTCGCCGATTAAAGTGGTACGCGAGCTGGGTTCAGAACGTCGTGAGACAGTTCGGTCCTTATCCTCCGCAGGCGGAGGACGGTTGACGGGAGCGCTCCCTAGTACGAGAGGACCGGGAGCGGGCGGCCTCTGGTGTTCCGGTTGTCCGGCCAACGGGCATTGCCGGGTAGCTACGCCGCGACGGGATAAGCGCTGAAAGCATCTAAGCGCCAAGCCTCCCCGAAGATAATCCGTCCCAGTGCGCAAGCACTCTGAAGGCCCCCGGAAGACGACCGGGTTGACAGGCCGGAAGCGCAAGGTCAGCGATGGCTTTACCTTACCGGTTCTGATTGGCCGTGCGGCTTGACCGCCATTCCCCCCGGACTGCCCTTTTAGGGCTGGGCCGTGGGGAGAGGGCGCATGCCCTGAAAGAACAGGACTGCCGGCAGGCGGGCGGCTTGAAGCCGCCCGAAGGCCAGGCGTCAGCCTCGACGCTTCCTTAAAGTATGACGCAGGCATCCCTCTCTGTTGTCCAAGGTTGTCACCCTTTTTGACTGGTGGTTATGGCGGGGCTGTCACACCCGTTCCCATCCCGAACACGGCCGTTAAGCGCCCCAGCGGCGATGATACTGCGTTTCAGAGCGCGGGAAAGTAGCGCGCTGCCAGTCAATTTTTTCCCAAACCCCCGACGGGATGAACCGCCGGGGGTTTTCTTTTAGGGGCGAGAGGCGAGAGGCGAGAGGCGAGAGGTGATCGGTGGGTGCGTCATAGCTCTTTTGGTTTCAGCCTAAGCTGCGCATCAGCGAAGACATATCACTGGAGGAAAGCATGGCCAATTTGCTCGTCTGTGATCTGGATGGCACGCTGCTGCGGCGCGGAGCACCGATTTCGGAATCCACCATTTCCGTTATGAAAGCGCTGCGCGCCCGCGGCGACATTGTGGCGATTGCCACCGGTCGGAGCCTTTATTCCGGGTATCCTGTCTTGCCACAAGATTTGCCGCTTGACTACTGGATTTTTTCGACAGGGGTCGGCATCTTGAATTGGACGACCGGCGATATTGAGCGGTCGCGGCAGCTTGACGCCGGCCAGGTCGATACTATAATCAGGATTTTGACGGCGACTGAAGTCGATTTCATGATTCAGGCCCCGGTGCCGGACAACCATCGTTTCGCCTATCGACGCTTTCAGAATCCGGCCAACGTCGGCACTGATTTTGAGCGTCGGGTTGCCCATTACAAGTTTTTTAGCTACGAATTGGCGCCAGGAGAAACCTTGCCCCAGGCCAGTCAGGCGATTGCCATCTTGCCGCCAGACCTGGAGCGCTTCCAGAATCTCTGCGAATTGCTGGCGGATTTTTCGGTCGTGCGGGCGACATCGCCGTTTGACGGTCACAGTATCTGGATGGAAATTTTTGCGCCTGGAGTGAACAAGGCCGAGGGGGCGGCCTGGCTGGCCGGCCGTCAGGACTTGGGCATTACGACGACGTATGCCCTGGGCAATGATTACAACGACCTTGACTTGCTGGAATGGGCCGACTACGCTATGTTGGCGGCTGCTTCCCCGCCTGAGCTGAAGCAGCGTTTCCCCTACACGCAAGCCGACACTGAAGACGCCCTAGCTGAAGCCGTGGCAACGTGGCGGCTGCTGCCATGATGCTTAAGGCGGCGCCAGCGTTTTCGCAGGCGCTTCACCAATATGGTGAATGGAATGGTCTGAACAACCATTTAAAAGCCAATGTCTTAGAACTAAAATATGGTTTTATTGTGCTGGACACGGATAATTTTCATAAAGTTCATAGAAGACAAGCGCATTACTGTAACGTCCACTAACGTCCACGTCCACCTGCGGCCGACTTGCCACCAAAATATATATGACCATGAACAATAAATGTTTTTTTAGGATAACGTCCTTTGCAGGCGGTCACTGACGGTTGTTGCCGGCGAACTTGTATTTTTCGGTTTCCAAGCCTGGCACGCCGAAGAAGGATTGGCCGATTTCGCAGCCAGCCTCCAGCAGGATGATCTGGAGCTCCTTGCGGTCAATCTGTCGGGGCGTCAGCCCTTTGGCTAGGGACAGGGCTGCGGCTGTTCCGGCGGCCTGGCCCATGTTGAGGCAGGCGAGAATCAGCCGGCAGCAGGCTTGGGCCATGAATTCCGCAGACAAGCAACGGCCGGCAACCAGGAGATTGTCGACGTCCCGTGGAACCAGGCTGCGATAGGGGATGCTGGTCGGCAACATTTTGCGCTGGAAGTCATCGCCGGACCGGCCCCAGCCGTCGGTGATCACGTCCCAACCGCCGGGCGGCGGCCAGGAGCCGACTTTGCCAATAGTGGAAACGTAACAGGTACGGCCGTCAATCTCCAGTTCCGCCCACTTGATGTTGCCAGGGCCGTCAGGATTGTGCAGGTCGAGATGATGGCCAGTCAGAGTGATGGTGTCCTCGAAGGTGTTGGCGCGCACCACGTCCAGCGTCTTCAGAACATATTCACCGACGACACGGCGCGATTCCCGTACGCCGAGCAGCGAGCCAGTGTCAATCAAGTAGGAATTTTCATAGCCAGGGATGTAGTCGCGGATGAATTTGGACAGGATGTCAGCTTGTTCTCGGCCTTCCAGGTACATCCTGGTCAAGTCCTTGGCGGAAAGCGGTTTGCAATTGCGGGAGTGTGAGAAGCAGATGCTGACCTCGTCTTGGTTGCAATGCTGGGGCCTGCCGGGAACATGGGTCAGCCAATTGAGGTGGTTATCGATCATGTAGGGCAGGGTGCCGTCGTCAACGGCTTTGGCAATCAGCTTTATCCATTGCGGGTCATTTTTTTTCAGGTCGGATTCCTGGTATTTTTCCCAGTTGACGCCGCCGAGACGGAATTCGAGGGAGCAGGCTTGGTGTTTTCCGTCGCTGACGCGTCCCTCCATAGTTTCGCAGCCAGCAAAGAAAGCCACGTCAGCATCGCCGGTGCAGTCGATGATGCGCTTGCCGAGGACGGCCTGTCGTCCTGACTTGTTTTCCAGGACAACGCCTCGGATGGTACGGTTGTCCTGCATGATGGCTTCGACTACGTGGGAGACGAGCAGGAGGTCAACGCCGGCCTCAGTGACCATGCGGTCGAGGATGTGTTTGTGTTTTTCCGGGTCGGAGTTGCGGGGCTAATGCCCATTGACTTCATT
>DAOSJS010000258.1:0-5850 GCA_035367355.1 Candidatus Hydrogenedentota bacterium | reverse complement strand
GTCAGACCCGCACGATGGGCGCCCAACACGTCGCGCTGCGGCTTGTCTCCCACAAACCAGGCGGCGTCCGGGCGGACGCCCATCTGCTCCAGGGCTATGCCGAAAATGCGCGGGTCGGGCTTATTGATGCCGGCCTCGGCCGAAAAAATCACCGTGTCAAAATACTCGAGTATCCCCGCAGATGCGAAATTTTCGCGCAGGGCGGTGCCGGGCATGAGCGTGTTGGATACCACGCCCATTCGGAAACCCAGCGCGTGCAGCCGTTCAAGAGAGGGCCGCACAAATCCGTAAATCGGCTGAACCTCCCACCACAACATCTGTTGAAACAAGCCGTCTACCGCCTCGGAAGAAGCGTCCATGCCGCTCCGTTCGAGCCATTCCAGAATAACGGGACGAACATCTATGGCGGGACGGGGCGGTTCCAGAGCCAGATAACGTTCGATACAATCCCTCGACATGTCGACAAACCAGTCGAACGGTTCCGGGCGTTTGAGGTCCGGCGGCGTTCCGCGCTGCCAGGTATCCGCATCCCACGTGACGCTGGCATCCTGCAATACGCCACCCATGTCGAATAGAATAGCCTCTGGAGCTTTCAGGATTGTTGTTCTGATTTCCACAGGAGCACCCGATTCATGAAGTGAGGGCATTCTAGGCATTTGGCCGGGACAATTTCCAACACGCCACCGCGCAACCTCGCATCTGCCGGGCTTGTGTTCACTCGTCGCCGAACGCATCCGGTATATGACGGATATTAGGTTTCCCGTTTTCGGGAATCAGCACGGCAATGACGTCAAAACGGTAGTACAGGTTGGGGTCATCGCGCTTGTCGATGTACTGCCAGGCCGCACGGCGGATATGGCGTTGCTTGATGTAGCCGACGTTTTCTTCGGGTTCGACCAGATCGTCGCTGCAGCGCGTTTTCACCTCGACAAACGCCACGGTATCGCCTGCTTCCGCAATGATATCGATCTCGTACCGGCCGAAACTGACGTTGCGCCCCAGAATCGAGTATCCCTGGCGGCGCAAAAAACGGGCAGCAAGATCTTCCCCGCGCTGCCCCAGGGAGCGTGTCCAGTGCCACGGCCGCCAGTTCATGCCACGGGCTCCCGCCCGGCCGCTACGAGGCGGATCTCCCCAAATGGGCCATGCTGGTGCGCTCGGAGACGGCCCATCCGGCACAGTTCCAGGATGGCCAGGAAACAACACACGAGCTCCACCCGGCTCCGGCACTGGCCGAGCAGGTCGGCCCAGGCCAGGCTGCCATCCTCCTTGAGCGAGTTCTCGATATATTCAATCTTCTCGTCAACCGAGGATTCTTCGCTCTTAACCGAATGGAAAAGATCATCGGAGAAAAACCGCACCACGCCTCGAAACGCCTCAATGAGGTCGAACAGAGTCACTTCGAGCAGTTCCTCTTCTTCGTCCTCTTCCGGCTCGATTTCGGGCTTGGAATTGCGCATGAACCAGCGGGCACGTTCGCCTTCGAGATATTCGAGCCGCGCAGCAACGTCACGGTAGCGCCGGTACTCGATGAGCTTTTCAACCAGCTCAATGCGAGGATCTTCTTCCTCGATTTGTTCTTCATCATCTTCCGGGTCGTGGTCTGGCGGAAGGAGCATGCGCGACTTGATCTGGATGAGGGTGGCCGCCATCAGCAGAAACTCGCCGGTGACGTCCAGGTTTTCCTCGCGCATCAATTCCAGAAAACCGAGATATTGCTCCGTAATGGTGACAATCGGAATGTCTACGATGTCGATTTCCTGCACTTTGATTAAATACAGCAGGACTTCGAACGGCCCCTCGAACATGTCAAGATGAAGGCGCAGAATCCCGTCGGTCGCCTCGTCCACAATAACGCCTTCGCCGCCAGTGGAAACAGGCTCCGTTTCCTGACTGGCAGCGCCGTCCGGATTCTCTTCTTTGATGTGGTCGGGCATACGCCTCATCCGTTCACGCGCCACGCAAGCCCGTAGCGCCAATTGTCCATCCCAGAGCTAGAGCGCCGGCGCACAAATTACGACCAGATCCGCCGTCAGCCCCCCGTCCTCATAAGCAAGCAAACCGGCGGCTTCCGACACCCGCGCCGCCCCGTAGAGCCAGGCGTCGAACGCGGCATGAAAATCCCGCACGGCTTGCTCTTTCAGGATGTTTCCCCGCACGAGAAGTTCCAGAGTCTCGTTGATGGCCCGCGCGCAGGCCGACGGCTGAAGCCGAATGTAGAAGTTTCCAGGCTGCTCAAGAGGCCGCAGGGCAGGTTCAGCCGCCAGTATATCCTCGGCAAGAGAGGCGCTGCTGCAGACCAGGAGCGACTCGCCGTAAGGTGCTGCGGTAGGTTCCAGCGACGGGCCGGCAATCATGGGGACGCGCAACATACCAGCAGCTGCGTCATACCGTGGATAGGATTCCCATACCATGGCATCGCCCGGAGGAGGCGGAAGCTGGGCTAGAAAATCCGAAGCCGTGCCCTGCGGAAGATCAAACGTCCCCGCAAATATGGGCACTGGAAACCATTCGTTGAGGTCGACACCCTGAAGCGCGATTCGCCAGCCCGGGCCCAGCGGGCCCAGAATCATCTCGAGGAGCTGCGCCAGGGAAGGCGGCCCTTCCTTCGGCCAGTTCTCCTCCGGGATCTCGCCCGTCTCCGATACCAGGCCGGGCCCGCCGCCGCAGTTGAAAGAACCGTCCAACGCGCGCCAGACTTCGCCAAGAGGTTTGTTCAGGTTCCCCGACACGGCCACGAGCCCCGGCGGCGGAATCAGAAGCGTGCCGGGCGATACCCCCGACAGCAGAGGCGCAAGCCGCGCGTGCTGCTCGGCGCGCAGCCGGGCGTTCCAGTTGAGATGCGCCTGGGTCTGATCAATTCTCAAACAGAAACGGATGTCTTCGAGGATCTCGCCAAGCGGGTCATCGAGCGCGAAAGTCACCGTCCCGCCAATGTCTTCTCCAGCAATCTTTTCGAAATCCTGATCAAACGCCGCCTCCGTCAAGCGGCCGTCGTCCTGCAGCGTCAGCGCGTTGACCAGCGCATCGCGCGATGGGCTGATGAGCAGAATGCGACCGCGCACGGCGTAATACACACCGGCCGCAGGAAAATGCCGCAGCCCGAGCCCTCCGGCAGTATCGCGGCCAATTCTGGATGTCACCCAATGCAGCTGTTCGATCAGCGTGCCGATACGTGTCATCTTGGTAACAAACAGTACATCATTGAAATCGCGCAGGTCGTTCCCGCTGATGTAGCAATCATCCACAATGATGTTTCGAGCCATCCATTCGGGCAGACCGAGTTCCCCACGCAGAACCTGGGTGATTTTTCCTGAACCGCTTTCAGGAGGCAGGGCGTCCCAGATCGCCGATCCGGCAAGCTCGGCGCGGTTTCTCAGGATATCGCGCAGCACGACGCTGTATTTCTGCGTTGATGGTATCAGGCTGTGCACGGCATGGGTGTCGCGGGAAATCCAATACCCGGCGCCGGCCAGCAGAAGCAGCACCACAAAAAAGAAGCGTTTGAAGGGAATTCCCCGGCGGCGGCGGCCCCGGCGCGTCGAAGACCAGCGTCCGCGGACAGGCCCCTGGAATGTGCGCAGCGCGTCACTCATCGCACGCTCCCACCCGTTTCCCGGGCCCGTGCCGCGCCCTTGGAGCCGGCGCCGGATTCAAACTCAAAGCGAACGTACGTCCCGGGGCTGCCATCAGGCCCTGGCGCCGCCACGCGCATGCGCCGCGCTTTCGGTTCAAAAACGGCGCTATACCGTGTATTGGAGTTAAAGACGCCTGACGTTTCGGACACGCTCGTTTGAGAATCCAGGAGAATCTCTTCGATTTCAGACGGATTGAGGTTGCGCTCTTCGGCGATCAGCGCGGCCAGCCGAAGATAGCGGTCGCGGGCGGCATCGCTCAACTGTTCCGCCTCCGGATTGGCGCCAAGCAGCGTGCCCTCAGTAGGCGCCCGCAAACGGGGGCTCGCATCGAGCGTCACCACTCGCGCCGGAGGCTGGCCATTGCCGCCCGAAACAGGGTCGCCCAGGAGAATGTGGTAGCCTTTCAGGTGCGGGAAGGTTTCTATCATATCGAGAGCAGCCCAGGCGTTCCGGGCTTTGCTCAAGATATGCGCTGCAACCAGCTCAACGGGCGGCCCGGACTGGGCAGGCGACCCAAGCAGCTCGTTCCGTTCTACACAGACCACCACGCCTTCCTCATTTATGCCGCTGAAACCACCACAACGCGCCGGAGACCCAATCAGAAAATAGCGAAGCCCCTGGGCCGGACGCACATCGTACACCACGGGAACAAATGGTCCCGGGCTGTCCAGATTATGCCCGACCAGGATGTCGTCCGCTCCGGCCTTCAAGCCAACGGCCGCGAACACGACGCCAAACGACTCCGGCGGCGCGCCGCCCCGCACATCCCCGGTCTCCATCAGCGGCGCGCATTGAAGCAGCCAGGCCGCGTCAAAAGGCATGTCCGCTCCCGCCGCCAGGCCGGCAAGCTCTTCGAACTGGCCCTCCGGCAGGCGAGCGAGCATAGTCTTCGACCGCATGGCCATCCAGGGAAGCGTCACGTTGGACAATGCGAGATACGGCCTCACGCATACGGGCAGACTGGCCACGAAGGGTTCTGGCGGGGCCAGCGTGCCGGAGACAGCCGGTTTCACATACCGCTCCTCGAACTGGGCCTGAAGGGTTTCACGAAACGCCGCTCCCCGCGCATACCCCAGCTGATGGGGCGTACCTTTGAGAATGATGCGCTGGATCCCGCTTTCGGCCTGCACTTCGGGCACGTCTTCCTGGACGGCGGGCTCGCCGGCGGCGCCTTTCGACAGAAGCCCCGAGAAATTCGTGAGCAGCCAGTCACCCATGCCGGGCCCATAGAAGGACAGCAGGCTCTCAGGACCGGGCGCGGAAAATTCGGGCCCGGACAGGAAAAAGAACCGGTAATCGTTCGCCACGCCCACGGTAAACTGGGCTTCATAGCCGAGTGTGAGGCAAAACGAACGCAACTGCTTTGATATGGCGCCGCCTGGAGCGCCGGGAATGAACGTCATCGCCAGCGACCCGATTTCCAGCGTGGCCAGCGGGGCAGCCGAAGGCAAATAGGCATCGGCCAGGGTTGGAGGAAATTCCACGTTCGCAAAAGACACCGCGAGCGGCTGATCATTGCTCTTGATCGTCTGCGCAGTTTCAAATGCAAGCTGGGCCAGCGCCCGCCCTGCCGTTTCCGCGCGCGCCCAGCCGGTCGCTCCCGACGGGTTGCCGAACTCGGCATCGCCGCAGGCGCCCTGCAGGAACATCGCGACCGATCCTTCGGCCAGTTTTTCCAGTTCTTCACAGAAACGTCCGGGCACATCGGCGCTCAACGTCAGCATCTCCGGCCCGGGGATGTTGACTCCAATGCACCGCGCGCCAAAATTGCCCACGATGGCCAACGGCTTGCCGTCGGAGTCATTCACACGCAACACGCCCAGCTGGGCGTCAACCAAACCGTCTTTGGTCACGGCATTGCGAGACAGTGCCTGCGGCTCCGTCGTGCCAAATCCGATCGTGGCGCGCTTTCGGTTGCCGTAGGCCTCCGCCATGGCTTCTGCGAAGCGGTCGGCCATGGATTCCACCAGCTCGGGCATGTACCGCCCCGTGAAAACCCGAAATGCGGGAGAATAGACCATCCCCCCCGGCCCATTCATCGTGTGGGTGGCGGTCAGGATAACGTTTTCGCGCGGCACGCCGTGCAGCGGGCGTTCGAGCACCCCCTGGCGCAGGTCAGGGCTGATCACGCAAAGGTCGGCCGACACAAGAAATACCCGGGTATCGCCGTCTTCAAGATCTAGCCTCTCGACAAAAACCGCCAGAGATCGTG
>DAOSJS010000257.1:3689-5875 GCA_035367355.1 Candidatus Hydrogenedentota bacterium | reverse complement strand
TCTACTTCTTCAAGAACCTTGGCTCGAACGATGATTTTGTACTGGATTATCCGCTGCGCATGACGTCCAACGACGGCAAGCCGTTGAGCGTTTATGGCTACGCCAAGTTTGTGGTTCAGGACTTTGACAATGACGGCGATCTGGACATTATCTCCTCCGATTTCCTCAATCATACTTACTTTTTCGAGAATGTCGGATCGCGCAGCCGGCCCGAGATGCTGCCGGCGCAACCGATTCTGACGACGCAGGGACCGTTTGAGTCGGAGACCCAGGCGCTCAATGTGGTCGCTTGCGATTGGGATGATGATGGAGACGTCGATCTGCTGACGCGCGCCGAAGATGAGCGCTGTGCACTCCTGGAGAACCTCTTGACCGACAAAGGGGAACTGGTTTTCAAGCCATCCAGATATTTGCAATGCTATGACGAAAACCCCGTGATGAGCCAACTGGTGGCGATTGATCTGGCGGATTGGGACGGCGATGGCGATCAGGACCTCATTGCCGGAAACAGCGCCGGCTATGTCGGTATTTATCGAAACACCGGCGCGGACAATCACCTCTCCTTCGCTAACCTCGAAATGTTCAAGGGCGGCACTAAGCCGATTCGTTTTCAGGCCGGTTATAACGGGTCGGTGCAAGGGCCGGCCGAGGCCCTGTGGGGGTATGCGGTTCCCGAAGTCGCCGATTGGAATCAGGACGGCTTTCCCGACTTGCTGTGCAACAGCATTTGGGGCTTGATTGTCTGGTTTGAGAATCCGGGCGAAATCGGCACCTTGAACCTGACAGCGGAACGACCGGTCCGCGTCGAATGGCCGCAGGATCCCCCCAAGCCCGTCTGGCGATGGTGGGATCCCGAGCCCGGGCAATGGTCCACTCAATGGCGCTCCAAAGTACAGGTCCTGGACTACGACGATGATGGCCTGCTGGATGCGGTAGCGCTCGATTACGACGGATATCTGGTCCTGCACCGGCGCTCGAAGGATCAGAACGGGCAGTTGCGGCTGGGACCGGGTGAGCGCGTTTTTCTGAATGAGGACGGCGACCCGTGGCAGATCAACCCAATGAAGCCGGGGTCGTCCGGCAGAAACAAGTTTGAACTGGTGGATTGGGACGGCGACGGCGACCTGGACCTGCTGCAGAGCGGTAAGGATCTTTCGATCACCAGTTGGCATATGTATCCCAATATTCGCTATTTTGAAAATATTAAGCTTGACGGCACGAACAGGTTTATCGACCGGGGCGACTTGATGGACGTGCTCCTGGCCAACCACACGGCCAGCCCGGCGGTGCTCGATATCGATCAGGACGGGGTCCTTGACTTGCTCGTTGGCAGCGAAGACGGACACATTTACTGTTACCATCGCAGTTACATTGAATACCGGGACGCGCTGGCGGCCGAGGTCGTTCAAGATGCCGGGTAGTGCGGCGCATCTTCCCGGCGAGAAGTGGAATCGAGAGGAAACACAACACGGAAATGGTTATTAGTCACATCCCCCTGCTCCCGCGCAAAGCCGACCAATCCGAGCAACAGAGTCCGGATCATTCAATCCATCAAGCAATTGAATTACGCTATCGGCAAGTTCATCTTGACTTCCACACAAGCGAGTATATTGACGACGTCGCCGCGCAATTCGATGCAGAGCACTTTGCCGATACGCTGCTGAAGGCGCATGTCGATTCGGTCACGTGTTTCGCGCGTTGCCACCACGGCTGGCTGTATTACGACTCGAAGCTCTTTCCCGAGCGAATTCACCCGAACCTGTGCCGGACGGACCTGCTCAGGGAACAAATCGAGGCATGCCATCGCCGGGGAATCCGGGTGCCAATCTATGTAACGGTGCAGTGGGACGCATACAGCGGGCGCACGCACCCGGAGTGGAAATGTATCGACGGCAACAACAATCGGCCGTGCGGCACATTGGATCCTGGGTTTTACGCCTATCTGGATGTCTATCATCCCGGGTATCGCCAGTTCCTCAAGCAACACGTCCAGGAACTGCTGGAGACGCTTCCGGTTGACGGGCTGTTCTTCGATATTGTCAATCCGATCTATTCCCGCGCGCCGCATTGGATTGACGGCATGCTGCGGCTTAACTTGAATCCGGAATCGGAAGCCGATTGCCTGAAATTTGCCCACCGCGTCGTCAACGAATGGAAGCTCGAGATGACGCAATGGGTTCGGCAGT
>DAOSJS010000257.1:0-3679 GCA_035367355.1 Candidatus Hydrogenedentota bacterium | reverse complement strand
AGCGACTGCACGATTTTCTACAATTCAGGCCATATCGGACCGAATCACCTCCAATCCATCAAGTCCTACACCCACTGGGAACTCGAATCGCTGCCCTCGGGCGGTTGGGGCTATTTGCACTTTCCCATCGCGATGCGTTATGCGCGTCAGTACCTGCCCAGTGTCGGCATGACGGGCAAGTTTCATTCATCCTGGGGCGATTTCAATTCCTATAAGAACAAGACTGCCCTGGAGTACGAGTGCTTTCAGGCGCTTGCGCTGGGCGCCGGTTGTTCGATCGGCGATCAGATGCATCCCTCGGGCCAACTCTCTCCGGCCACCTATGAGCTGATCGGCTCGGTCTATAGCGCCGTGGCACGGAAGGAACCCTGGTGCCGGGAGGCGCGGGCGATGGCCGACATTGCGGTTGTGACGCCCGAGGCCTGCGATCCGCTGATTACCCGCAATGCCTTGCCGATGTCGATCTTTGGGGTCACGCGGATGCTCCAGGAGACCCAGCAGCAGTTCGATATCATCGACCTGAATGCGGATTTCGAGGCATACAAGCTGGTCGTCCTTCCCGACGACATCCGGTTGACCCGGGACGAGGCGGCCAAACTGGACCGCTATGTGCAAGAGGGCGGTTCGATCATTGCTTCCCACAGAAGTGGTATGGACAAGCAAGCGGACGAATTTGTGCTCAAGGCGTTGAATGTGGACTATGTGCGGGAAGCGCCGTATGAGCCCGATTTCATCTGCGCCAAGCCGCCGCTGGACCGCGGATTGCCCGGTGAACCGTTGGTGATGTATAGCCGCGGGCTCCAGGTGGCGCCGCGCGCGGACGGCCGGATTGCAGCCGTTGTGCAGCGCCCCTACTTCAACCGGACCTGGCGACACTACTGTTCGCACATGCACGCACCCTCCAGCGGCGAAGTTGTTTATCCGGGCATCGTGGCCAGCCCGCGTTGCATCTACTTTGCCCATCCGATCTTCACGCAGTATCAGAAGAACACGCCGCGCTGGTATAAACAACTGTTTGTCAATGCGGTTGAGTCCTTTCTCGCGGCGCCGTTGATTCGGGTCTTCAATGCGCCGAGTACCTTGCTGGTTTCCATCAACGTCCAACCTAAATTGAACCGCTATATCGTGCATTTGCTGCATTACATTCCCGAACGGCGCGGCACGGAGTTCGACATCATCGAAGATGTGATCCCGCTACACGACCTGGAAATTGGGGTCCATGTCCCGCATGCGGTCACCGCGGTTGCCATGGTTCCCGAAAAGGTTCCTCTTGACTTTAGAACCCTCGACGGCGGTATTCGGGTTTGCGTACCAAAGCTCGCCGGGCATCAAATGATCGAATTAGCTTACGAAACGTGAACCCCCGGAGCACGGCGCAATGAACGAAATCGCCCACAAGTTCCACTTCCTGGATATGATCGCCATTGCCGCGTATTTTTTGCTGATGATGGCCATCGGCATCTATTTTGCCCGGCGAAACCGGAACACGGACGATTACTTCCTGGGCAACCGATCAATTCCCGGTTGGGCGCTGGGCCTCTCGATGATGGGCGCGATCATCAGTTCGATCACCTTTCTTGCCCTGCCGGCCGGCGCCTATGCCCTCGACTGGCGCATGATTCTACCCAACCTGATGCTGCCCGTTTCGCTGCTGTTTGCGATCTTTATCTTTATTCCCCTCTTTCGAGCGGGAATTTCGGCTTCGGCGTTTGAATACCTCGAAATGCGGTACGGAAGCATTGCGCGACTGTATGGGGCCGTCAGTTTCATCATTCTTCAGGTGCTGCGCATCGGCATGGTGCTCTACCTCGTAGCCCTGCCGCTTAAGATCATGCTCGGCGTTCCGATGCTCTGGGTCATTCTCGTGTGCGGCGTGATCACGATCATCTACACCGCCAGCGGCGGCTTCGAAGCGGTGGTCTGGACGGACGTGATCCAGGCCGTCATTCTGCTCCTGGGCGGCGTCGTCTGTTTCACAATTATCCTGCTTAAACTGCCCGGCGGATTGGGGCAAGTGATTGACGTCGGCATGCAATACAAGAAATTCAGTTTCGGGGAAGTTGAGTTCAACCTGCTCGAACGAACGATGCTTACGATGATCATCACCGGCACGTGGGCCTGGATCGCCCAGTATTCGAGCGACCAGAATGTTGTGCAACGCTACCTCGCCGCACCCTCATTGCGCGAGGCGCGCAAGGCGACGGTGCTCTGCGCCGCTACCTGCATCCCGACCTGGTTCTTTTTCTTTTTTCTCGGCACCTGCCTGTTCGTGTACTATAAGGTCAACCCCAGCTCGATCGTGCAGTCGATGGAAGGGGCCAATGAGAATGACGGGGTGCTGCCCTACTTTATTGTCACCGAAATTCCGGCGGGCATCATGGGCCTGATCATTGCCGGCGTTCTGGCCGCCGCGATGTCGACCCTATCCGCCGGAATCAATGCCATCTCGACGGTAACGGTGTCCGATTTTTTCCGCCGTTACCTCGTGCCCGGACGCGACGAGAAATTCTACCTGGATCTGGCCCGCTATACCTCGCTGGGCGCCGGCGGTCTGATGATCGCGTTCGCCCTCATTTTCTGGAAGCTGCCCAAAGAGAGCATGATGGACGTGAACCTGATCATTAGCGCGGTGTTTGGCGGGGCCCTTTCGGGTCTGTTCCTCATTGGCCTGTTCACCAGGCGCGTGCACAACCGCGCGATGCTGCTGGGACTCGGCCTCGCTGTTGCGTTCAATATCTATCTGATGCTCGACAGCATGATGAATCTGATTCCGTCCCCCTTCAGCCTGGGGGTTCACGCTTACTGGGTGGCGCTGTTGGTGAATATCCTGTTCATGGTGTCGGCCTATGCGGCCAGTTTTGTGCTTAAGAGCGACCCCAAGGATATTCATGGTTTGACCATCTGGACAATTGATAAGAACGGACAGGCCGTTGATCGGAAGCCGCGCAAGGCAACCGCTCCCCTCGAATGGGCGCATGGTGAAGATTGACGGCGTATTGCGTATTGAGTTCTGGTGAGTGGATTGTTTATCTTGATCAAGAGGGATAACGTTATGTATCGCCTCGAATGGACAGTGAAATGGCTGGCGCTCTTGCTGGTTACGATCACTTTATGTGGATGTGCACGCAAAATGACGACCCCGAAAAACGTGATCATGGATCACCTGTCAAACGCGGCTCAATATTCAGACCTCCATTCTGGATTCGAGCAGGCTTTTGAGTATCTGACGGCGAACGATATGAAAGCGATGCAGCCCGGTGAATATGCAATCGACGGCGATCGGATTTTCTGTATTGTCAGTCAAGGGGAAGCGCGCTCCCATGAAGAGGCCAATCTTGAATTTCACCGGAAGTACATTGATATACAGTATGTTATCGAGGGGACCGATATTATGGGCTGGAAGCCCATGGATCAATGCCGGAAAGTGCTGCACCCCTACGACCCCGCGAAGGATATTGGATTTTGTGAAGATCGACCGGTGCTGTGGCAGGAAGTGAGAGCTGGAGATTTCATCATCTTCTTTCCGGATGATGCCCACGCGCCATTCGTAGGACAGGGAGAAATCAAGAAGGCGGTCATCAAGGTTGCCCGCTGATGAGCGGATACGCGATTGCCCGGTGAAGTGCCGCTGCGTCCTGATCTTAACATTGTGCCAGATCCGAACGCGCATCAGGCACAA
>DAOSJS010000256.1:0-5948 GCA_035367355.1 Candidatus Hydrogenedentota bacterium | reverse complement strand
ACGCCGGACCAGGGGCGTACCATCGTCCATTTCCGCCCGGAGAAGCTCCGGGGCTCGGACTGGAACCGGGCGCGGGAGCTGGCGGCGGCAGGCGGTCAGGCGCCCGGATGGCAGGACTTCGGCGAAGGCGTCTGGATTGCCCAGAGCCCGGATCAGCCGCCAACCGGGTTTGAATGCGGCGTCTCCGGCGCCGCTTCGTCTGCGTGTGCTCAGGTGAAGGCCGGCGCCCTCAGCGGGCAAACGGCTGCAGTGGGCGACTGTGATTCCGCGTTTGAGTTTTCGAGCGGCACGCCGGCCCGTGGCAACGCCGCGGCATCGTTCACGGTTTATATCGCGTTTGGGCGCACGTATGCCGCGGCTGTCGAAAATCTCGGCTACGCCCGCCAGAGAGGTTACGACGCGTTGTTGCGCGAAACCGTTGAGCAGTGGCAACGGCGCCTCGGGTTTTCCGGGCCCAGCCTCCAGCCGCATGAGCGGCTGCTCGACGTGCTCCTCACCTGCATGGACCGCGACACAGGCGCGCTGGTTCGTATGCCGGTCGCCTCTCCCCCGCTGCACCTGGATATTCCCCGAACCGGCGTTATGGGGGCGTATGCGCTGTCCGTCGCGGGGCGGCATGATCTGGTCAGACAGCGAGTGGACTTCTATTTGAGCGCAGTGCGCAGGCAGGGCGCCCCGGGCAGCCCGCTGGGTTCCCTCCCCGCTGGACTTTACGCGAATGGCAGCGACGCCGCGCCGCGCCTGATCCTCGATGTCGAGGCCGTGGCCTGGGTACTATGGCTTTGCGAACATCACGCAGCTGCCCTGCCTTCAGATGAGCGCGCCGCCTTTATCGAACAAGCCTGGCCGGCGCTCGAATTGGCTACGGACTTTCTTGCCGGCTGGTCCGATCCGCGCACCGGCCTGCCGCGCACCGCGTTCAACCCGCGGACCCTCCGTGACGATCTCTCGCCCGAGCTTGCCATCCACACCCACATGGGCTTGACCTGCGCACTGGCTCTGGCTGCAACAAACGGCCAGGACCGTGCGGAATGGCGGCAGCGCGCCCAGGAACTCGAAACCCTGATTCGTGCGCGATATATTGGCGCCGACGGCTTCTGGCAGGTGGAGCGGCCCGAACGCTTTTGGAACATCTCCCTGGTGCCTGCAAACCACCCGCGATGGCAGAGCACGCTGGACGCTGCCCTGGATGAAGTGTCAGCGCTCCGCATCGAGCCGGACCGGGCCAGTGAGCTTCTCTTGGCCGCCCTGCGCATCCCGCCGGCTCAGGCCGGCGTGAAAGAGAAAGCCATCCATCTTCTGGAGTCGGGACGTTTTGACCGGGCGGCGCTGCCTCCGCAGAGCGGCGCCAGCGTACCGGACAGTTA
Organism: Candidatus Hydrogenedentota bacterium; assembly: GCA_035367355.1. Taxonomy (GTDB): domain Bacteria; phylum Hydrogenedentota; class Hydrogenedentia; order Hydrogenedentales; family SLHB01; genus UBA2224. The sequence goes on along the minus strand of DAOSJS010000256.1, from coordinate 4,581 downwards.
TCGGGCCGCCCTCCAATATGTCGCGTGGAAAGAGGCGTTGCGCGTGACCGCTCCTTTGGCCAACGGGTCTATTCTGCCGTCTCCGTGAGAGCGGTCTCTCCCGCGCCTTGAACCACACGCACGGTGCGTCCCGTGGCTGGATGCAGTAGCACCACGGCCTGTCCCGCGCCGCGTTCAATCGCATCGACCAGCCAGCCGCCGCCTATGTCGTCCCCCACTTCCACCATCGTGCGGCGTGGGCGGCTTTCGGCGTCCAGTTGAATACTCAGCGCCGCCTTCCCGCCCACACTGCCAAGAAAGCTCACCTGGGCAAAGATCTTCGGTGCGGGCGGCTCTTCCGGGGATGGCGGTGCAATGGTTTCGGGCGCCGCCGGGGATTCCGGCATATCCGGGCCGGCCGGCGGCAGTGTGGGCGCTGGAGCCGGCGCGGCGGCCGGCATTTCAGGACGATGCGTTTCGGACCCGGGCCGCCCGGATGCGAACGGGCTTGTGGGCTGCGCTGAAAACGTGGTTTCGTAGGTATCGAATACCTCACCGTCCCCCCGCTGCGCGATCACGCGCATCGCGTCGATGCCCTGCCCGATGCTCTTGACCATCGTCAGATCCAGGTGGAGCTGGACCGTCAACAGAGGTTCGACCACGACCGGTTCTCCGGCGTTCAGGGGCCGGCCATTGTACAGCCACCATTCCGAAGGCACGGGATACGTCTCAAAAGAGTTTGTGCCCAGTTCGCGGAGCTGTAGTTCAAGGCCGCCCACAGAACGGTCGGGCTGTTTGAGTCCGGGCGGAAGCGCTGCCGGCCAGGGCAGGTACAGGTCAATGGGCCGATCCCCGATGTTGCGGCATTCCACCTGAAGACTCTTGCCCTGTGCGGGATCGATGGAAAATTCACAGGCCAGCGCGGCGGGGCGGCGCCCCCAGAGTGACCAGTCCGAGTCGGTAAACAAAGGCAGCGCCAGTATCACCGCAAATCCAATCAAAATCAGGGCCAGCGCAAGAACGACCGCCTCCCAGGTCCAGCGCCAGCCGCGGCGTTTGCTTGCCAGCGGTGCGCCCGGCTCTCCGCGGTACGCCTCGATGGGGAGGTCCAGGTGCCCTCCCAACGCCAGGCTGGTTTTGGCTGCGGTCATCTGCTGAAGTTCCGTCAAAGCTTCGCGATGTCCGGCGATCTCGTGCTCCAGCCGTGCGCGCTCCCGGGCAGCACGTTCCGGCGCGATCCGGCGCGTCTCCTCCTCCTGGCGGACGCGCTGGTAGTCGCGGGCGAGCTGGTTATGCACAGACCGGAGCTGGTCGTGGCGCGCGCCCGCTTCGTCGCGGCAACGGGCGATTTCTTTTTCGGCGAGCCGTATGTGGTCCGCATAAAAGCGTGACAGTCTTTCGTAGCTGGCGTTGTCGATTTTGCCTGCGGACCAGGCACGCGCGCTTTCTTGCTGGAGTTTCTGGGCCTTCTCGCGGTACGAGAGTGCGAGACGGAACTGTTCTCTTAATTCAGCGTTAATGCCCACGTGATTTCTTTTCCGCCAACGCCGCTTTCACGAATTCACGAAACAACGGCTGAACTTTGAGCGGCGTACTCTTGAATTCCGGATGAAACTGAGAGGCACAAAACCAAGGATGGTCTGTGAGTTCCGCGATTTCCATCAATTCGTGGTCTTTCCGCGGATGCACCCCGCTGAACGTCAACCCGGCCTTCTCAAAGCGGTCCCGGTAGGCGTTATTGAATTCATAGCGGTGACGGTGCCGTTCGCTGATCATATCCAGCCTGTACGCATCATACGCTTTGGTGCCCGGCTTCAATACGCAGCGGTAGGCGCCCAGGCGCATGGTGCCGCCCATGTCTTTGACCCCTTTCTGCTCGGTCAACAGACTGATGACCGGATGCGGGGTTTCCGGTTCGAACTCCGTCGAGTTCGCTCCCGCTAATCCTAGCAGATTCCGGGCAATTTCAATGCAGGCAATTTGCATGCCCAGGCCAATCCCGAAAAAAGGCTTCTTACTCTCGCGCAGGTATTGTACCGCACGAATCTTGCCCTCTACACCCCGTTTCCCGATACTCGATCCGATCAGGATGCCATCGAAGTCTTTTAACACGTCTTCAGGCGAAATCCCGTTTTCAAACTGTTCGGAGTCAATCCACTCCAACCGAACCTTGCAGCCGTTGGCCGTCCCGGCGTGGCAGAGCGCCTCGCGGAGGCTCTTGTAGGCGTCGTCGTGGGCTACGTGCTTGCCAACCGCCGCTACGTGAATCTCTTCGTTCGGGCAGGTCATGTGCTCGACCAGGCCGCGCCATTGATCGAGGTCTGCGGGCGGCACATCGAGCTGGAGCACATCCAGCACGGTCTGGTCCAGTCCCTGCTCATGAAGATTCAATGGGATGGCGTAAACGGGCGAAATGTCCGGCGCTCCGATAATCGCATTTTCGGTAACGTTGCAGAACATGGCGATCTTCCGGCGCTGGTCCGGGCCCAGCGTGCGGTGGCCGGTCCGGCAGCAAATCAAGTCCGGCTGGATGCCGATGTCCCGCAGTGCGCGGACGCTGTGCTGGGTTGGTTTGGTCTTCAGCTCGCCCGCCGCGTCGATATACGGAAGCAAAGTAACGTGCACAAAACAGCAAGGGGTCGGCTTGACCTCCAGGTTAAACTGCCGGATCGCCTCCAGGAACGGCAGGCTCTCGATGTCGCCGACCGTTCCGCCGATCTCGACGATGGCCACATCAGCTTCGTCTTCCGGCTCTGCCGTCAGCATCCGGATTCGGGATTTGATCTCATCCGTGATGTGCGGGATTACCTGTACCGTCTTCCCCAGGTATTCGCCCCGGCGCTCTTTCTGAATGACCGCGTTGTACACGCTGCCTGTTGTAACGTTGCTTTTACGCGACAACTTCGCGCGGGTAAACCGCTGGTAATGTCCCAGGTCGAGGTCAGTCTCCGCTCCATCATCCGTGACGAACACCTCGCCGTGTTCGTGCGGGTTCATCGTGCCCGGATCCACGTTGATATACGGATCCATCTTCATCATGGCCACTTTGAGTCCGCGGGCTTCGAGCAGAAGCCCCAGGCTGGCCGCCGCGATGCCTTTCCCCACCGACGAGACCACTCCGCCCGTGATGAATACGTAGCTAGGCATGAGCGCGGTTTTCTCCCTGTTCCTGTTGCAGCAACTGTTGCACCCGCTGCAGGTCTTCGGGTGTGTCTACGCCCACGCTTGCATATTCCGTCTCCACCACCGCGATAGTGTGCCCGTTTTCCAGCGCGCGCAACTGCTCCAGTTTTTCCGCCTGTTCCAGGGGAGTCGGCGCCATTTTCGCATAGGCGAGTAGAAAATCTTTCCGGTACACATACAGACCAATATGCTGCCAGTAACACCCCAGGGATACGTCAGGCGATTGGCCGCGCACGTACGGGACCGGCCACCGTGAAAAATAAAGTGCCCGCCCCCGCTTGTCACACACCACCTTCACCACATTCGGGTCCTCCAGGAAGTCCTGGTCTTGAATGCGGCGGCGTGCGGTTGCCATGGCGACCGCAGGGTCATCCAGGAGCGGCTGGATGGCAGCGTCTATCAGCCGGGGGTCAATCAGGGGTTCATCACCCTGGACGTTTACGACAATGTCCGCATCCAGCGCTGCCACCACTTCGGCTACGCGGTCCGTCCCGCTGGGATGGTCGGCCCGGGTCAACACAACATTCGCACTGTACGGCTGCAGAGCCTGCCGGACGCGCTCGTCCTCGGTCGCGATCACTACGCTCGAGATGCGTTGCGACTGCATCACCCGCTCATAGACATGCATAACGACCGGCTTTCCTGACAGTGGCGCAATGACTTTGCCTTCGAAGCGGGTTGAGGCGTACCGGGCGGGGACTACCCCCACTACCACGGGCGCAGTTGATTCAGACATGACCTTACTCCTCGCGCGTGGGCCTGTATTGCATGCGCAGTTCTAACGGTTTGAGTGTAAATGGGTTAGGATAAAAGGAAGGCGTCCCGCTCCCCATCGGGACGTCAATCTACCATACCTGCTCGGCTTTTTCAATTCGGAGCCTCTTCGAGGCGGGCCGCGGCGCAGGCTATGTCCGCGGGTAACTCCTTCGGAAGGGAGAAAATCTGAGGCTGCCTGTAAAACGTCCCCCGAAACTCTCAACGGGAGTTCCGGGGGACAGCAGGGATTGGGATAATCGGGTTCGATTCGAAAGTATTAGCCGGCGATGCCGATGGTGGCTGCCATGGCCTCACTCACAATGTGATCGCCCGGATAACGTTCAAATTCAACGTGGCCGTCCATGAACAGCACGTTGCAGCCGCCGGGCACGTGGTTGAACTGTTCCACATTCGTCGAAACAAGGTCCGCCGCAATGGGCAGTTCACTCTGAGCCATGGCGGTCCCGGCCGGGTTATTGATGTCCGTCACCAGGAAGCGCTCAATGCCTTCGCGAAGACGGTACACCGTGTCCCCGCCCGCGTTTCCATAGCCAGCCAGAGTGCCGAGGCCGGGGAAAGTGATGGATGCCATATTCACATCGTTGTCGGCACCCGCGAAAGTCTGGAGATTGCCGAGCAGGGTTAAGAGACCGCCAACCTGCA
>DAOSJS010000255.1:0-5950 GCA_035367355.1 Candidatus Hydrogenedentota bacterium | reverse complement strand
TCCCGCGGCCGGGCTACGCGGCGCTGGCGGCCGTCGGTCGCCTCCTTGCGGGCGCGCGGCCACTCGGGCGCCTGTGCATCGACGCCGAGGCAAACGCCTGGGCCTACGCGTTTCACGCCCAGCCGGAGGGATATCCCGTCGAGGTGCTTGTGGCCTGGGCGGACTCTGCGTTCTCCTGGCAGCCCGTTTTCGCCCGCGCCCCGGTGGCGGTTCATGATTATCTGGGCCGTGCCCGGGTGGACGGGACGAAGCTGGAACTGGGTCCGGCTGCCGTCTTTGTGGTGCTTCCGGAGGGAACATGCGGACAGCTGGCGCTGGAGCCACCGCCGCCGCTCGCGATGCTGCGCGAGGGGACCCCCTCGCCAGTGGTCTTGCAGGTGGAGTTCCCGCAAGAGGCCGTGCGCTTGGAATCGCAGGCCTACGAGCTGGCCGCGGGCGAGCCGTCGGCCATGCCGCTGTGGGTGTACAACTTCAGCGCCGAACCGGTCGAAGGTCGTCTCGCCGTGGACAGCGCGCCGGTTGATTGGCGGGTGGAACTGCCCGGCGGGCTGATTCAAATTCCGCCGTTGGATGGTGTGCCGGTGACGCTGGAGTTGGCGCTGCCCACGAACGGCCGGCCCGCACTGGTGGGCGACTGGGTGCATATCCGGGGTGATTTCGGGTCTGCTGGGCGTCCCGTGCTGGCATTCCGGCTGATCGGCGAACGGGACAGTCTCGTCCCCCGACACGTGCACTCAATCGAAGGCGCCGCAGACCCCGCCCGATGGGAAGACAACATCGTTGCGGGAGCGTCCATGTCGCACCAGGTTGCGGAGGGCGGTACGCAGGTGTTTACGATGCAGTTTGGCGATGGGGAACCGTGGTCGTATCCGCGGCTGCGGCTGGAACCGTCCGAACGGCCGTCTGCCGATGACGACGGCCTCGCGGTCACCGTGGGATTGATTGAGGGAGAAGGCACCGTCAATGTGCAATTCATAGAGGAATCCGGCGCAACCTATGTTGCCCGGCTGGGCGCGCCGTCCGCCGGCGATGGGCCGCAACGGTTGATGGCGTTATTTTCGGAGGCCTACTGGGCCACTTATTCGCGCCCGGACCCGAACGGCCGCCTGGATCCCGGGCAAATTTCAATTATCCTCATCGGGCTGAGTTCCCGTCGCAATACGCGCGCTGAACTGGCCATAGCCGAGCCCGCGTGGGTGCGGTACTGATCCGTCTGCTTGCCTATATAGATAGACTTGATCGCACGTAATCTCATAACGTATTGTGACGGGCGTGCTTCGAAGCACCGGATTCACCCTGTGTCCGGCGGTCTCGGCGCATCACCGCGGCCGTCGTGGCGGACAGACGCGGGATGTGAAATTTGAGGCGCCGGAGTTTGTCTGCTATGATATGCACTTCATGCTTCTGGCACCAATCTACAAAAAAGGAGGTGAATACTAGTGCGGACATACGAAGCGCTCTACATCGTCCACCCGGAAGTAAAGGACGATGAGATCCAGACGATAGCCAAAAACGTCGAGACGCTTGTCACTGACAACGGCGGAGCTATCGTGCGCTCGGAGATCCAGGGCAAACGCAAATTGGCCTACGAGGTCAAGCGCTGCACCGAAGGCTGCTATGTGCTGTTGCGGTTCCAGGCGGAGCCGCCGTTCATTACGAAGCTGGAAACCTATTTCCGGCTTACGGAAGCGATTATTCGCAGCCTGGTGGTCTATTTCGACGAGCACACGTTACGTCTCGAAGCCGAGCAGGAAAAGCGGAGACAGCTGGAGCTGCAGGCGGGCGCGGCGGCACGGTCATTGGACGACGAGGAAGATGACGATGATGACCGCGGGCGCAGGCGGCGCTCCTCGCGCTATCGTGACGATGACGACGATGATGACGATGACGACGACCGGGAGCGGGGACGCCGTAGACGGCCCGCGCGGTCGGCGGCATCTGATGACGACTGACGCATCAACGCTTGGAGGGATGGACGGATGTCGGATCTGCGGATGCCGGACCTGAACAAGGTTTTTCTGGCGGGTCGCCTGACGCGCGATCCCGAGTTGCGTTACCTGTCCAACGGAACCCCTTTATGCCGGATGGGCCTGGCGGTCAGCCGCAATTACAAAACCCGGGAAGGCGAACGCCGCGAAGAGACCCTCTTCGTTGACGTAGTGGCGTGGCGCGGCACGGCGGAGTATTGCGGCGAAAACCTCAAAAAGGGCCGACCCATCCTCGTGGAGGGGATGCTTCGCAGCGACCAGTGGGAAGACAAGGCCACCGGACAGAAACGCAGCAAAATCGAAGTGCAGGCAGATCGCATCCAGACCCTGGCCTGGGACTCGGATGGCGGAACCGGCGGAAAACCCGTGCCGCGGGTCATTGAAGAGCCGATTCCCGAAGACGACGTCCCGTTTTAGCACTAGGATTTCTGAACCAGGAGTGAATACACAATGGCACGAGCAATGGGCAAACGGTCGAAAAAGCGCAGAAAAAAGAAGCGCGGTACCGGCCGGGCCAAGGTCTGCCGGTTAACGGTCGACCGGGTTGTATATATCGATTACAAAGACGTGAATCTTCTGAAGCATTACGTCACAGAACGCGGGAAGATCATTCCGCGCCGCATCACCGGGGCGACTGCTCAGCATCAGCGCATGTTGACCCGCGCCATCAAGCTGGCGCGCCAGATCGCGCTGTTGCCGTACGTGGCGGACTGACCGGGGCGGGCGCGTGGCGGCCAACAGCCTCGTAACGGCGTTTCGCCACTCCATGGCGCTCGCGGGCGCGGGGCTGTTTTGCGCCGTGCTGTCCTGGGCAGGAGCCAACCCGGTTGCGCCGCTGCCGTTTGTTCTGCTGGTTGCCGTGTACTGGGCAACGGGGCGCCATTGGCTGGGTGGTGTGGCCGTCGCCTGCGCGATACTGATTGGCGCCGGTGCGACCCTGCGGCTGCAGGCAGGCCTGTTTTACGGCCTGTTTGTGATGGTGGGCGCCCTGCTTGGGTCGGGAATCCGCCGCCAATGGGCTTTGGGCACGCTGGTCGCCACGGTGTCGGGATGGATGACCGGTACGTTCGCGGCGTTTCTCGTGCTGCATCTCACCTGGAGCGGATGGGCGCGGCAGGCATCGGTCTCGTACGAGATGCTTGTGGCGCAGGCGCACGACGCCTCCGGCGCTTCGGCCAGCCAGCAGGCGGCACAGGAAGCGCTCCGGTGGTTGCTGGTGGAGCACTGGGCTGACGTCAGCGTGGGACTGATGTTCGGTTCGTTCCTGGTGTGCGCGGCCCTGGTGGCGGCAGTCGCGTCCGCGTGGGTGCGTTTGCGGTACGGCCTGCCGGGCCCCCGCACGACCTTTGGCGCGATGCGGCCGTCCGAGTGGTTTGTGTGGCCTGCGATTTTGTGCGCGGTGCTGTGGTATGTGGAACAGCGGGCGCCGAACAGTGTGCTTCGAGCCTTGACGTGGAATACCGCGATCGGGCTGGCTGCGATATACTGGCTCAACGGGCTGAGTATAGCGGTGTACGCGATGCGCCGCCTGCAACCTCCGGTGTTCGTCGTGGTGGCTGTGGTCATCTTTCTGGCGTACGTAGGGGGTTGGATGTTGAGCTTTGCCGGGTTGTTCGACACCTGGTGGGAGTTTCGCGGCAAAGTGGATCGCCTCGTTGCGATGCGCGATAAGCTCCGCGAAGGTCCCGGCGGCGGCGAGCCGCCCGGAGCGTGAATTCAGACACACGTGAGGAGCCGGACCGGCGGCCCGCCGGACGGCGGATGTGCAGACTTTAAGGGAGGTGGATGCCGTGAAGGTAATCCTGAGTGAAAATGTGCCGCATCTGGGCGATATGGGCGCCACGATTAGTGTCAAAGGCGGCTACGCCCGCAATTTTCTGTTCCCCCGGAAACTGGCCGTGCCGGCCGATTCGGGGAGCGCGAAGGAGCTGGAGCACCAGCGCCGGCAGATAGCGCGGCGCGAAGAGAAGGTGCGTGCGGAACTGGCGCAGACCGCCAAGGCTCTCGAAGGGCTGACCCTGGAGATCAAGGCGCGCGCGGGCGAGAACGAGAAGATCTTCGGTTCGGTTACCACCGGGGTGATCGCGGAGAAATTGCACGAGCTGGGGCACGGGTTCGATCGGAAGCAGATTGAGCTCGAAGAGCCCATCAAGAGTCTCGGCATTTACTCGGTACCGCTGCGCCTCATGAAAGGCATCACGGCCAACCTCAAAGTCTGGGTGAGCGCCGCAGAGACCGAATCGGCGGCCGAGACCCAATCGGTCGAGAAGGCTGCGGAGCCGGCCGAGCCGGCCGCGGATACCCGGCAGGAAACAGCCGACGAAGCCTCCACTGAGGAGTAAACAGCGGTGGCGACCCGCCCCAAAGCCGACCCGGTCTTTGACCGTACGCCCCCGCACGATATCGACGCGGAGCGGGCGGTACTTGGGGCGATGCTGCTCGATTCCGACGCCATTGGCGCCGGGATTGAGATCTTGCGCGAAAATCCCGCGGAAGTCTTCTATGCGCCCGCGCACCAGCATCTCTACGGCGCGATATTGTCGTTGTACCGTAACAACACGGCCGTGGATTCCACGACGCTGGTCTACCAGCTCAACCGGGACGGCGCTCTTGACGAGGCGGGTGGAGCCAGCTACGTCGCCGAACTGACCAGCGCGGTGCCGACCTCGGCCAACATCGAGCACTATGCCCGCATCGTGCTCGACGCCGCCGTGCTTCGGCGCACGATCACCATCTGCACGCGGATCATCGGCAAAGCCTACGAAGCGCGGGAAGACGTCAACGAGCTTCTCGACAACGCCGAAGCCGACATTTTCGCCATTGCCGAAAAACGGCAGCTCAATCCCATCCTGCATGTGGGGCAGCTGCTTCAGCCCGCTGTCGAGAAGATCGAAAGCATCATCAAATCGCACAAGGGCATCACCGGCATCGCGACGGGTTTTGCCCGGCTGGACGAGCTGCTTTCGGGATTTCAGGCGTCGGACATGATCGTCCTGGCGGCGCGCCCGTCGGTGGGCAAAACGGCTCTCGCGCTGAACATGGCGCGGCACGTCGCTGTGCACAATGGCCAGTCGGTGCTGGTGTTCAGCCTGGAAATGGCGAAGGAACAGCTGGTGCAGCGCATGATTTGCATGGAAGGGCAGATCGATTCGGGCAAGTTGCGCACGGGTTTCCTCGCGAAACAGGTCTTCTCAAAACTCCAGCTCGCCGCGGGGAAACTTAACACGGCTCCCATCTTCATCGACGACACGCCGAACATCAGCATCCTGGAATTGCGGTCCAAGGCGCGCCGCCACGCATCGCAGCATGCGCTCGATCTGATCATCATCGACTACCTTCAGCTCATGAACGTCGGGGGCCGCCGCCTCGAAAACCGGCAGCAGGAAATCTCGGAGATCTCGCGCGCAGTCAAAGGGCTCGCCCGCGAACTCAAGGTCCCCGTGCTGGCCCTGTCGCAGTTGAGCCGCGAGGCCGAAAAAGACGATTCCGGCGTGCCCAAGCTCTCCCACCTGCGCGAATCGGGCGCTATCGAGCAGGACGCCGATGTCGTGCTGATGTTGTCGCGCATGACAAACGAAGAAACCGAGCACATGCATCAGAACAAGATCCGCCTGAATGTGGCCAAACAGCGCAACGGCCCCACCGGCGAGGTGCATCTGCTGTTTGACAAGCCCATGCAGCGTTTCGGCGACCTCATCGAAGGCGGGGGAGCGCGGCACACGGAAGAGCCGCCTCCCGGGGTCGGAGAATACGAGCCCGATGCCTACGACACGCGCCCTGTAGACGACGGCGAGGACGAGGTTCCCTTCTGAGTTCCGGCATGAGATGAGGCCGGTTACCGCGCAGAATCAGCGCCGGTGGCGTGTCCGTGTCGCGCGGTGTACGGCGGCTCCCCGAGGTCACCTGCCTTCGATGGCAATATCGTCGATTTCAACACCGAGGCCGACCGGGCCGACCAGTGT
>DAOSJS010000254.1:0-5955 GCA_035367355.1 Candidatus Hydrogenedentota bacterium | reverse complement strand
GATCCTCGCATGATTGAGGACAGCAGGCTGCGTAATTCGTCCACGCGCGCAGACGTCACCGCCCGTGGATTTTCGGGATGTGCTTCTGAGCGCTGCCGGCGGAGACCACCGTGTAAGGCGGCCTCCACCCAAACCGGCCCTGTTTCGGTTAACTGACCTGAGCCTCAGCGTGCTGGAACACCAGCTCGCCGTTTTTGACGTCTGCCCGCACGTGGTTGCCCTCGCTGATGTGTCCCTGCAGGATCTCGAGCGCGAGCGGGTCCAGGACCATGCGCTGGATGACTCGTTTGAGCGGTCGCGCACCGTAGGCGGGGTCGTATCCGCGCTCGGCGAGCAGGTCGCGCGCCTCTGGCGAGAGTTCCAGGGAGATCTGCATATCCTCGAGGCGTTTGGACAGCCGTTTGAGCTGGACATCCACGATCTTGCGGATGTGCTCTCTGCCGAGGGCGTGGAACACGACGATGTCGTCGATCCGGTTGAGAAACTCGGGCCGGAAATGCTTCCGGAGCGCACGCAAGACTTCCTCTGTCTTCTCTTCGGCCGAGCCGCTTGCGCGATGGAATACCTCGCTGCCGAGGTTGGACGTCATGATCACGATCGTGTTCTTGAAGTCGACCGTGCGGCCCTGGCTGTCGGTGATCCGGCCGTCATCCAGCACCTGGAGGAGGACGTTGAAAACTTCCGGGTGGGCCTTTTCGATTTCGTCGAACAGGACCACGCAGTACGGGCGCCGGCGCACGGCTTCCGTGAGCTGTCCGCCTTCTTCGTGCCCGATGTATCCGGGCGGCGCGCCAAGCAGGCGGGACACCGCGTGTTTCTCCATATACTCGGACATGTCGATGCGCACCATGGCCCGTTCGTCGTCGAAAAGCAGGTCGGCCAGGGAGCGGGCCAGTTCGGTCTTGCCCACGCCTGTCGGACCCAGGAAGATGAACGAGCCGATGGGGCGTTCGGGTTCTTTCAACCCGGCCCGCGCGCGGCGCACTGCGTCTGACACCACGCGCACGCCCTCTTCCTGACCGATGACTCGCTCGCCGAGGCGCTGCTCCATGGTGAGCAGCCGGTGCATCTCGCCTTCCATCATGCGGGCGACCGGGATGCCGGTCCAATCCGACACGATCTCCGCCACGTGCTCGCTGGTGACCTCCTCGTTGAGGAAACTGCCCTCTTTCTGCAGTTCCTGCAGGCGGTCGTTGTCCTGTTTGAGCTTTTGCTGCAGCTCCATGAGCGTGCCGTAACGCAGCTTGGCGACGGTCTCGAGGTCGCCGGCCCGCTCGGCAATTTCCTGCTGGCGTTTGGCCTCCTCGATCTCTTCGTTGACCCGGCGGATGGCTTCGATGGCTTCTTTTTCCGCCTGCCACTTGGTCTTCTTTGCGCTGATGTCTTCCTGCAGTTCGGCCATTTCGCGTTCAATGGCCTCGCGCCGCTCGTGGCTGGATTTATCGGTTTCCTTCTTCAGCGCGAGATGTTCGATCTCGAGCTGGCGCAACCGGCGTTCCTGGACGTCGATCTCGTAGGGCATGCTGTCGACTTCGATACGCAGGCGCGACGTGGCCTCGTCGATCAGGTCGATTGCCTTGTCCGGAAGAAAGCGGTCCGCGATGTAACGGTCGCTCAAGGTGGCCGCAGCCACCAGGGCCGCGTCCTGGATGCGCACCCCGTGGTGCACCTCGTACTTCTCCTTGATGCCACGCAGGATGGCGATGGTGCTTTCCACATCCGGTTCGCCGACCAGCACGGGTTGGAAGCGCCGTTCGAGCGCGGCGTCTTTCTCAATATGTTTGCGGTATTCGTCGAGGGTGGTGGCGCCGACGCAGTGCAGTTCACCGCGGGCTAGGGCGGGTTTCAGCATGTTTGAGGCGTCGACAGCGCCCTCGGCAGCTCCTGCTCCAACTAATGTGTGGAGTTCATCGATGAACAGGATGATCTCGCCGTCGCGTTCCTCGACTTCGCGCAGAACGGCCTTCATGCGGTCTTCGAATTCGCCGCGAAATTTCGCGCCTGCGATCAGGGCGCCCAGGTCCAGAGCGGCGACCTGGCGTCCCTTGAGATTCTCGGGGACGTCGCCGGCGACGATGCGTTGCGCCAGGCCTTCGGCGATGGCCGTCTTGCCGACGCCCGGCTCGCCGATCAGTACCGGGTTGTTCTTGGTCCGGCGCGACAGGACCTGAATCACACGGCGGATTTCGGAATCACGCCCGATGACCGGGTCCAGTTTGCCGGCGCGCGCCAGCTGGGTGAGGTCGCGGCTGAATTTTGCCAGGGCCTCATAGGTCGATTCCGCATTGGGGTCGGTTACCCGCTGGGTGCCGCGGACCTGTTGCATGGCAGCCAGGAGGTTTTCGCGGGTTGCGCCCCGATCGCGCAAGAGAATGCCCGCCGGGTCGTCGCGCAGCGAAATCATTCCCAGCAGGATGTGCTCCGTGCTGAGGTACTGGTCTTTGAGCGCCTGTGCTTCGTTCCAGGCAGCCTCGAGCAGGCGGTTCGCGGCCCCGCTTAAGCCCGCCTGCGAGGCGGCCCCCGAGATTCGGGGTAGTGACTGCAGTTTTTCTTCCGTTGCGGCAAGCACAGTATCCGGCCGCAGACCCAATCGTTGCAGGATCGAAGGTACGGCTCCACCTTCCTGCGACACCAAGGCGTGGAGTATGTGCAGAGAGCCAATTTCAGGATGCTGGTGCTGTGCGGCGGCATCCATCGCCGCCGACAAGGCTTCCTGGGCTTTGATCGTCAATTTATCCAATCGCATGGGATGCTCCTCTCTGTAGGCGCGTTGAAATCATCTTCGCCTGAGTAAGAGAGCAACGTTTATGCCAACGGGAAGGCTTGATGCGTAAGGGCTTAGAGCGGAATTTCGGCGCGGCGTGCTCCAATCCGGCACGGACCTGTTTCATTTTGCTACAAATAGAACGACGCCCGGCGTGAAGGCCGGGCGTCGGCGGGAATGCTGGAATGGTTGGGCTAGCGCCGGTTGGCCAGGAGCAGCATACGCAGGAGCTGGAGGAGGGCCATTGCGGTGGAGGCGACATAGGTCATGGCCGCCGCGCTCAGCACTCTGCGCGCGCCGGCGAGTTCGTCGCCGGTCAGGTATCCGCCGCTGGCCAGGGCTTTTACGGCGCGCCGGCTCGCGTTGAACTCGACGGGGAGGGTCAGCCCGGTAAACCCGACCGCTGCGGTAAACAGAAGGATCGCGAGCTGCATGACAAGCTGGCCTGTGCCGGGTCCCAGAAACATGCCGATCACAAACAGGGGGAAGGCCAGAGTTGAGCCCAGGGCGCATACGGGATAAATGAAGTTGCGGGCCTGCAGCGGCGCGTACCCACTGGCGTGCTGAACGGCATGGCCGACCTCATGCGCGGCAATGCCCAGCGCGGCAACGCTGCGTCCGTAAAAAATGTCCTGAGAAAGCCGCAAAGTGCGCGTGCGGGGGTCGTAGTGGTCCGTCAGGTGGCCGGCTACGGGCTCGAGGCTCACCCCGGCGCCAAGTCCGCCGGATTCACCCGCCAGGGCGACGCCCGCATCGCGGAGGATGTGCTGCGCGACTTCCGCGCCTGTAATCCCTCTGCGATTGGCGACTTGCGCGTATTTTGCGTAGGTCGATTTGACCTTCCATTGCGCCCAGAGCGACAGAATTAACGCTGGAATTACCAGTAGAAACGTCGAATCCGCAAACATCGGCACCATCATAATACAGTCTCCTCAGTCTTTCAGGGAGTATACGCGCCATCGTCTCGCGATAGCAACTCGCCCAAAGGAAAAGCAAGTATCATGCCTTGAAAGAAGAAACGCTAAAATAGGCGTAATATAGTGTAAATGAATGGTTTATGACTTCGGGAGGCCGGTCGAATCGCAATCTTCAGCCCGGGAGCGCCTCAAAATGAGACGTGCTGGTGCAAAACAGGCGAGAACCGGCCCATATTGGCGCCTGATCAGCCTGTGCTGCGGATCCGTACGGTAGACATATATCCCGTGTGGTCACTGAATCCGACCGTTCCTCCGGGCACGGAGACCTCGCCTTTGATGGGGATGGTATCGAGCACTTCGAAAGTGTAGCCGTCGTTCCGGACCGCAAAGATATGGTCGATGGATGTGTCGAGGGTCATGACGCGTTCCAGGCCCGCTTCCTCGATGAGCGTATGGTAATGGGGTTCGGTGGCCCGGACATTGAAGTCGCCGACCGCGATGGCGGGCACTGTCTTGAGCGCGGCCCGGTTGATGAAGGCGGCCAGTTCATGCATCTGGCTCATTCGAAGATCCTTGTATTCGTCGGTGCCATAACGCGCGTGGGCATGGGTATCGAAAAAATCGAGGTATCCGATGGCATCAGGGAGTTTGACCCGTACGACGCACACGCCTTTTCCCGCCCACCAGTCGCCGTGGTGCACTTTGTGGGGTTTTCCGCCCCGGGTGTAGCGGTGAAAGAAGGTTTCCTCGATGGGATAGCGGCTCGCAACAAGGAGGCCGCTACCCACCAGCCCGCTGTGGCAATAGACGGAATGATTCAGGCCGCATTCGGCCAGCGCGTTCAGAATAATCCTCCGATCGCGTGCAATGAAAGCCTCCTGGAACCCAATGAGGTCCGGCTGCATTTCCTGGAGCGCCCTGCCGATGGCGGCCATGCGTTCCTGGCGGTGTGTGCCTTCATGGTACAGATCCCAGATATTAAACGTGACGAACTTGAGGGTGATCTCGCCGCCAGCCGGCGCAGGTGGCGAGGCCAGCAGCACGCTTTGGGTCAAATCCGCCGGCGAGGGGGTGCGGTAATTCAGCAGCAGGCAGGTGGCCACGACCACCACAAACAGGGCAGCGGCGCTGCCCAGAATCCACGCCAGAATCCGCAGGAATCGCATCACGGCGCCATCCTTTCGGCCTTTTCGGTCACGGACATTTTTCTAAACGATGGGAGGCACTGTAATGAACGGGCGGCGAAAATTACAACGGAGCCGAACTCTCGAGAAATAGCAATTTTCTCGTCCCGATGCTTGGTCATGCTATTTCAGCGTTTGACGTTATCGCGGACAACCACGTACACTCCCATGACATGCGCACGTGCAAAAATTGGCGGAAGGGGAGCGTGTGGCTCGCGGTCGGGCCTGCTGGAGAACCGTCTGTATGACCGCGAGCGCACAGTCCGCACCGTTTCCCTCAGTATCGGTCGTGGTCCCGACGTACCGGGAGGCGGACAATATCCCCCTGCTGGTCGAGCGCATTGCCCGTGTGCGGGAAGAGCATCGTCTTGAGCTCGAGCTCCTGATCATGGACGATGACAGCAATGACGGGACCGAAGAGGTGGTGCGCGGGCTGCAACACCCCTGGATTCGCCTTATAGTTCGCAGGGAAAACCGGGGGCTGGGGCCGGCGGTCGTCGACGGCATGCTCCTGGCTCGAAATGATGTGCTCGTCTGTATGGACGCCGATCTGAGCCACCCGCCGGAGGCCATCCCGGAGCTGCTTGAGGCACTGTCGCAGGACTACGATTTCGCCATCGGTTCGCGGTATGTGGCCGGGGGGAGCACTGACGAGAGCTGGGGCCTGCTCCGCCGTCTGAACAGCCGGGTGGCCACACTGCTGGCGCGGCCCTTCACGAGTGCGGAAGACCCTATGAGCGGTTTTTTTGCGCTTCGGCGCGCAACGTTCGCGGCCGCCCGGGACCTCAATCCCATCGGCTACAAGATCGGGCTGGAACTGCTTGTGAAGGCGCGGTGCGAGTACATCAAAGAGGTGCCCATTCACTTCACCGATCGGCGGCTGGGCGAGAGCAAGCTTACGTTGGCCGAGCAGTTGCGCTATCTTCAACATCTGCGCCGCCTGTTCATTTATCGTTACGGCGGTTGGGCCCATTTTTCGCAGTTTGCGGTGGTTGGAGGGCTGGGCACCCTGGTCAACCTGGGGATTTTGACCGTACTTGATCTGCTGGGCGTGCCACTGGCCGTCGGCGTGGCGGTGGCGATTATCGGC
>DAOSJS010000253.1:0-5986 GCA_035367355.1 Candidatus Hydrogenedentota bacterium | reverse complement strand
CAATCCGAAATTTGTGCCTCCGCTGGATCCGGGATTTCGCCCGGCGGTCCTGGCCAACCGCGCCTTTGTGAACGAGGTGAAGGAATCAGGCGCCGGCGTGCCCCTGGTGCTGGGGCTGGAACGCGCAGACGGCTCGCTGTCGCGCTTCGAGACCGTGGTGTTTCCGGAAGGCCATCCGCGGGCGGAAGCAAATCTCCAATACGTCGAGCGGCTGGTGAAATTTCTCTTGTGGCAGCGCGGGGGATGGAAGGTCTATGTCGGTGGACCGAAGAGCGTCGGCGCGTATGTCGCCCAGTGCTATTCGCCTGACGGCAGCCGCTCCTTCGATTACCACTTCATGGGTGAGGACGTTTATGAGAAGACCTTCACCGTCGTGAGCTGCGATGCAGCGGATGTCCCGCCTGAGAATGAGACCACGCAACCGCTGGGCCGGCACCTCGAAGGCTGCCGGATCGGGTTCGACCTGGGCGCCTCCGATCGCAAGGTGTCAGCCGTGGTCGACGGCGAGGCGGTATATAGCGAAGAAGTGGTCTGGGAGCCGCGTCAAAACTCCGATCCCTCCTACCACTACGAAGAGGTCATGAAAGCCATCAAGACCGCCGCGTCGAAGATGGACCGCGTTGACGCCATCGGCGGCAGCTCGGCGGGCGTGTATATCAACGACCGCCCCATGATCGCGTCGCTGTTTCGCGGGGTGCCTAAAGAGAAATACGACCAGGTCCGGAGCATGTTCCACCGCATCCGCGACGAGATGGGCGTGCCCTTGAACGTCGTCAACGACGGCGAGGTCACGGCGCTTGCCGGCTCGATGTCGCTTGAGGACAACGGCGTGCTTGGCATCGCCCTGGGCTCGAGCGAGGCGGGCGGTTACGTCACCATGGACGGAAACATCACGGGCTGGCTCAACGAACTGGCGTTTTGCCCGGTGGACTACAGTGAAGAGGCGCCTGCAGATGAATGGTCCGGCGACCGGGGCGTGGGCGCGCTGTATTTCTCGCAACAGTGCGTATTTCGTCTGGCGCCGCGGGCCGGCATCGAGCTGCTGACAGGCGTGACCGATGCCGAGCGCCTGAAAGCGGTCCAGGACAAACTCGAAGCGGGCCACGAAGGCGCGGTTAACATCTGGCGCAGCATGGGCTACTACATGGGCTATGCCATCGCCCATTACGCCGATTTCTACGAATTGAAACATGTGCTGATTCTCGGCCGCTGCACGTCGGGCCGGGGCGGCGACCTGATTCTCGAAGGCGCGAACGAGGTGCTCGCTGCCGAATTCCCGCAGATTGCCGCAACGGTCAACATTCAGTTGCCCGACGAGAAGAGCCGGCGCGTTGGTCAATCCATCGCCGCGGCCAGTCTCCCCGTGCTTCCTTGAGGCGGCCGGGGCCGGAAACGCAAAATATTCCGGCGGCCGTGAGTGTTTCGGGGTGCGCCGGGGTGCGATTGGGTATCATTCAACGAGGTCGCGGAATGCGCGATTTCGGGAGGAGAGTATGAAGTTCAAACTGGAGACCGCGGAACTTTTTGTGCCAGACGGGCTGCCGGCCCGGGACGCGCTGGCACGGACCACCCACCTGGCCGTGGGTGCGCACCAGGATGACCTCGAAATCATGTCCTTCGCGGGCATCATGGAGTGCTTTCAACAATCCGACAAATGGTATACCGGCGTGGTCGTGACCAACGGCAGTGGTTCGCCCCGCGACGACGTCTACAAAAATTATACGGACGACGAAATGCGCGTCGTGCGGTTCAAGGAGCAGAAAAAGGCCGCCGTGGTCGGCGAATATGCCGCGCAGATCCTACTGGACTACCCCAGTTCGGCCATCAAGAGCGCTGCGGACAAAAATCCCGTGGACGATCTCAGGCTGATCCTTGAGGCCACGAAGCCCGACGTGGTGTATACACACAATCTGGCCGACAAGCACGACACGCACGTCGGCGTGACGCTGAAGCTCATCGAGGCGATCCGCGGGCTTCCGAAAGATCAGCGCCCCAACCAGGTTCTCGGCTGCGAAGTGTGGCGCGACCTCGACTGGATGGCGGATGCGGACAAGGTGGCCCTGGACGCATCGGCTCACGAAAACCTCCAGGCAGCGCTGCTCGGCGTGTTCGATTCTCAGATCTGCGGCGGCAAACGCTACGACCTGGCCACCATGGGCCGGCGCAAAGCTCACGCCACCTACTTTGCCTCGCACGGCGTTGACCTGACCACCGGCATGAATTTCAGCATGGATCTGACCCCGTTGATTACTGACGACAGCAAAGATCCCGGCGCATACGTGCAGGAATTCATCCAGCGTTTTGCGGATGAGGTCAAGGCGCGTATGGCCAAACTCGCGTAAGCATGCCATCCGGGGCGGCCGCACCACTTCGCGGCCGCCCTGCTTTATGTCCGGCCTCGCGACCCGGAGGCGCGAACCAGGTGAAACGGATACGACAACAGCGCCGTCCCGATGCACGTATCGCGAGTGTGCTGTGTGCGGTTGCCATTGGCCTGTGCGGGCTCTGTGGCGCCTGCGGCGGCCAGGGCCAGATTCCCGTGCAGAACGGCCGGGGGGAAGAAGTCCACCGAATGCCGCCGCCCGAAGCCGTCTCCGGACACGAGCGCATCATCACATTCGCGCCGCACATCACGGAGACGGTGTTTGCGCTCGGAAAAGGCGCGCTCGTGGTGGCGGTGTCTGATTTCTGCGATTTCCCCCCCGAAATCGAGGGTCTCGAGCGTGTCGGCGGGTGGCACAATCCGAATCTCGAGAAGATTACCCGGCTGAATCCCGACCTGATCATTGTGCAGGGCGAGCACGAACGCGTGACTCAACTGGCCGCCAAACGCGGCTTTGAACTGCTCCGGGTCAATATGGACAGCCTGGCAACCATCCGGGAAGGCATCCGGCTCATCGGCGACCGCCTGGGATGCCCTGAAGAAGCGAAGGCCCTGGTGCGGGGGTTCGATGCGGATTTGGCGTCGATCCGGGAATGCGTGGCGGCGCATCCGCGCATGACCGTGCTCATTCTCACCGGGCGTCAACTGCACGACATGACCGACTTTCACACGGTCGGAGGTACGTCGTTCGTGTCGGAACTGGTCGCCACGGCCGGCGGCGATAATCTCTACCAGGGCGAAACACAGCCATATCTCGAAGCCTCCAAGGAAACGGCCGTCATGCGCGCGCCGGAGGCCATTATCGAATTTCATGCGGGAGAGACCTTTTCGGATGACATCAAGGCGCAGTATCTCACGGACTGGCAGCAGATGCCTTCGCTTCCGGCCGTGCGAAATCACCGGATCTATCTCATAACGGAGTCGCATGCGTTGCGCCCGGGGCCTCGCGTGTCGGAGATCGCAGCCAGGCTCGCCGCATTGTTGTATCCTGACCTGGAAGGTGTGCTGAGGGGCCATGGGCAGATGCCTTGAATCACAGCGCGTATCGTTTGCGTATGAGCCCGAGGCGCCGGTTCTGGCAGAGGCCGATGTGAGTGTGACCGGCGGTAAGCTCCTGGGCGTCATCGGACCGAACGGTTCCGGGAAAAGTACTCTTCTGCGCCTCCTCTGCGGGTTTCTCCAACCGGTCCGGGGAGCCGTGCTGCTGGATGGCCGGCCGCTGAGCGCCCTGCACAACCGCGAGCGGGCCCGTATCCTCGCGTTTCTCCCGCAGACTGTCGCTCCGGCCTTTACGCTGACGGCGGCGGAAGTGGTGATTCTGGGGCGGTACCCGCATTTGGGGCCCCTGGGGACGCCATCGGGCCGTGACCGTGAAATCGTGCTGCGTTGCATGCGGGAAACGGAAACGGAGCATCTGCGCCACCGGGATTTCGGCACCTTGTCCGGAGGGGAGCGGCAGCGCGTGCTGCTGGCGAGTATTCTGGCCCAGGAACCCGATTTGCTGCTCCTGGATGAGCCAACCGCGGCCCTCGACATCCATCACCAGGCCGGAATCTTCTCGTTGCTGCACGGATTGGCCCGAAATGGCTACGGTGTCGCGGTGGTAACCCACGATCTCAATGTTGCGGGGCAATTCTGCGACCGGCTCGTGCTGCTGTCGTCGCGGGCCCGCATAGTCGCGCAAGGCACGCCGCCGGAGGTTCTGACGCCCGATCTCCTGAGCGAGGCCTACGAATCATCCATCGTGGTCACGGAACATCCCATCACGGGAACGCCGCTGGTGTGGCCCGAGCCCGCGTCTGTGCGCGAGGGGGCGCCATGAAGCGGTGCCGCGGCAGCCTCATTACGGCGGGCCTCATGGTGGTCTCAGTGGCCGTCGTGCTGGCCAGCATCGGCGTGGGCAGCGAATCGATTCATTTCGGTGCGGCCTGGCGCGACTGGCGCGCGGGGCGGCCGCTCGCCGATGCGCCGGAACTGGCCATACTGCTTCAACACCGCCTTCCACGCACCCTGGCCGCGCTTCTGGCCGGTGGCGGACTCGCACTGGCCGGATGCGTGTTTCAAGCCCTTCTGCGCAATCCCCTGGCGACGCCCTACACCCTCGGCGTGGCCAGCGCGGGAGCGTTTGGAGCATACACCGCGACGGTCGTCATGCGCTCCGCCGGGCTCGTCCTCACGCTCGGCGGCTTTTCGGCCGTGCAGGCCTTTGCCTTTGTGTTTGCGCTGCTGGATGTCTCGTTGATCTACCTTATTGCCGTGCGTCGGCATCACGTCTCGCCGCCGGTACTCTTGCTGGCCGGCATCACGCTCGGCATGCTCTCCAACGCGGGGATGATGCTCGTGCGGTTTTTGTCGGATCCGGGCATGCTGGCCATGATGGAACGCTGGCTGATGGGCGGCGTGGACATTATCGGCTACGAGCCGGTCGCCACGCTGGCCATGGGCGTGCTGCCCTGCAGCATGGTGCTTCTGCTGCAGGCGGCTCAGTTCGATCAATTGGGTTTCGGCGCCGAGATTGCCCAGAGCCGCGGGGTGAACGTGCGCCGCCTTCAGACTACCACGTTTCTGCTGGGTTCGTTCCTCACCGCCGTGGTGGTATCGGAAGTCGGACCCATCGGCTTTGTCGGGCTGATCGTCCCCCATGCGGTGCGCAGTCTGACGGGGTCGCGTCATCGCCTGCTGATGCCGTTGTCTTTTCTGGCGGGCGGTGCCTTTCTGTGTCTGTGCGACATCTTTGCCCGCATCGTGCTTCCCGGTGAAACGCCGATAGGCATCATCACGGCGTTTGTAGGCGGACCGTTTTTCCTCTACTTGCTTCTGCGGCGCCGTTTTGGCGACTGGGAAGCCTGAGCCGGCGCCGTGCGCTCAGCGATCATCTCGCGGGCGGCTCGAACGTGGCGGCAAAGCAGCGTTTCGGGGATTTCCTTGATGAACCGGCTCGTCGTGGACAGGCGTTCGCGTCCCCGCCGGCTGCGTACGCACGATTCAAACAGCGTGGCATGGCGTTTGGCGCGGGTCAGGGCCACGTAGAACAGCCGCCGCTCCTCTTCCAATGCAGCACCCTGGAGGCATTTTTCATGCGGCAGCAGCCCTTCTTCAATGCCCGCAATCAGCACAAAGGGAAATTCGAGGCCTTTGGCGCTATGGATGGTCATCAGGGTTACGCCGGAGCGTTGCTGCCGGCCGTCCTCTCGATGGTCTTCGGTCTTGTTCAGGGCGCTTTCATCCAAAAAACCGTTCAGCGTGGGAGGGACCGGACTTTGCTGCTCGTATTGGGCTACCGCGTCAATGACTGCTTCGACGTTTGACCATTTCTGCTCGAGCTGCAGATCGCTCTTGCTCGTGCGCACCAGCTCCGCCCGGTAACCGATGCGATCAACCAGTTCCTGCACCTGCTGCGTCAACGAAACGCCTTCCTGGCGGAAACGCTCCCCGAATCCGCGCAGCAGCCCTGACAGTTCGCGGATGCCTGCCTCCGCCCGTCCTTGGATCAGACCCCGGCGCATGGCCTCCGACAGGCCTTTTGCGAAAGGGAGATTCTCGGCGAGACAGAGGGCGTGCACCTGGTGCAGGGTGGCGTCGCCGATGCCGCGCCGCGGCATG
>DAOSJS010000252.1:0-6008 GCA_035367355.1 Candidatus Hydrogenedentota bacterium | reverse complement strand
CTGCCTTCCGGCACGGACAACTCGGTTTCCCACGTCATCAGGGAAGCGCCGAAGTGAAGCGGATCGAAGATCCGCACGCTGCGTTTTTCATGGAGGAGCGGCGTTTCAGTTTCGGGCGCGAGCCAATCGAGCCGCTCGACGAATTGTGCCGTTTCCTGGCGGCTGCTCGCATCGCCGGACTTCAAAAATTCACGGTGTACCTGGCGCCCGGGCGCATTTCCCTCCTGCCAGAAGTCGATGCCATCCACGGCAATCGCGAACATCAGGGCGTGGTGGTGCAGGTGATCCGCTGGGGCGTCGCGGAGGACGTTGATGCCGGCGGGTGTGCGGAACACGGAGATGTACGGTTTATACGGAACACCGGTATACCGGTATTCTGCGAGGACTTTGCCGCCAATACTCAGGGTTCGTGGCGAGTCTGCCCCGGTTGCGGCCGTGCCGTCCCCGGCAGGGGCGGTTCCGGCGCAGAGCAGCACCGGCGCCACAATGAAGAGAATGAAACGCTCCGCTGTCATGGCGATTCTCCCTTGGACACCGGCTTCCGGCGCCGACGCTCAGTATATCGCATGCGTCAGGAAAGGAACGAGCAACTTCATCTTCCAGGGCGTGCCGCTCGAGCGCGGGCACGGTTGCGCGCAGCTCCAGTGAAGCAGTCGATTTGGCCCGGCCCGGGCAAATGGTCTAGAGTAAGATGCCGCGCAGGAATTTTGACTTCGGCAGGGTTGTGCATTCAAGCCGGCGGATGGTTCTTTTTTTCGCACCCGCGGGGCGCGGTACAGCATCGTATCAGGCCAAAAAAGGAGTTGCGCCGATGAAGGCTTTGACAGCGAATCAGATGCGCGAAGCCGATCGCCGCTGTATTGAAGACGTGGGCATTCCCAGCGTGGTGCTGATGAATACGGCCGGCACGCGCGTGTTCGAGCATGTGAACCGGGGCCCCGTGGGCATCGTGTGCGGAAGGGGTAACAACGGAGGCGACGGCTTTGTGGTCGCGCGCCTCGCACTGCTGGCTGGGTTCGAGCCGCGCGTTGTGGTGATCGGCGAACTGGATTCTCTGAAAGGCGATCCGGCCCTTTTCTTCAAGGCATACCGCAATCTGGGCGGCCGTGCTGTTGTGGCGCGTAGTGAAACCGACGCCCTGCGGGAGGTGGGCGCTTTGCGCGATTGCGCCGTGCTCGTGGACGCCCTCCTGGGCACGGGCATTACAGGCGAGGTACGCGGCCCGGTGCGTGCGGCAATTGATACCTGGCCTGAGGTCTATACCATTGCGGTGGATTTGCCCTCCGGCCTCGATGCCGACACGGGGGAAGTCCTGGGCAATTGCGTTCGCGCCGACATTACCGTGACGTTTCAATATCCTAAGCTGGGGCTGGTCATGCCTGAGGCAAAACGGTATATCGGCCGGCTGGTCGTGGCCGACATCGGCATTCCAACGATGTGTGCCGACGACGAGGCCTGGTTCGAGTTTGAACGCGCCCGGCAGGGTGGATGATCGGCCTCATGCGTTGCTTCATCGCCGTCGAATTGCCCGGCGAAACCCGGGCGGAGCTGCAGGAGATGGCGGGGCAGTTGCGCCGGGCGGGTATTCGGGCCTCGTGGGTCCGGCCCGAGAACATGCACCTGACCTTGCGCTTTCTGGGCGATATCGACGAGGATCAGGTTCAAATGGCAGGGGAGAGGCTCGACCGCGATTGCCGGGGCATATCTCCGTTCTCGCTGGTGGTCGAAAGTGCGGGCGCTTTTCCCAATCCGCGCCGTCCGTCCGTCATCTGGGCAGGAGTCGGCCCGCTTGACGGCGGCTTGTCGGAGCTTCAGGCGGTTACGGAGCAGGTGGCGACCGGGATTGGCCTCAAACCGGAAAAACGGCCGTTTCGGCCGCATTTGACACTGGCACGGGTCCGCCGGCCCGAGGAAGCGGGGGATGTGGGGCACGCGCTGGCGATCCTGGCAAATTTTCGCGGCGAAGCGTTCGCGGTAAGCGGCGTTACGCTGTTTTCCAGTACCCTGACCCCCAAAGGGGCGGTGTACAAACGGATTCGGGAGTGTGTGTTCTGATGGCAGCGCATGTCGTTTTCAGCGTGTTGACGCTGTATATGATGATGATACTTCTCCGGTGGTTTGGTCCGTGGCTTGAGGTAGATACGGATGCCGGGCGGCTGGCCTGGATAGGCCGCGCGACGGAGCCCCTGATTCAGCGCGTCCGGCGGATCCTGCCTCCTATGGGTCCCGTTGACTTTGGCCCACTGGCCGCCCTTTTTATGGTATGGCTGGCGCGCAGCATCGCGATGCTGCTGTTCGCCATGGAACGCGGCGCTACGCGGACCCTGTAGGGCAACCCAGGCATGCTACCCTCCGACGCCTATGCCGAAGAACGCGACGCGATGGTGCGGCATCACATTGCCGGACGCGGCGTCACGGATCCGCGTGTGCTCGCGGCGATGCGCACGGTGCCCCGGCACGAATTTGTGCCGGTGGGCAAAGCGAGCTGCGCGTACGAGGATCGTCCCCTTGAAATTGGTTCCGGCCAGACCATTTCGCAGCCCTATATCGTCGCGAAGATGACTGAGTTGCTGGAATTGACGCCGCACAGCCGGGTGCTTGAAATTGGGACCGGTTCGGGCTACCAGGCCGCGGTTCTGGCCGAGCTGGCCGCGGAGGTCATTTCGGTCGAACGCTTCCGCCATCTTGCCGAAGATGCGCGGAAAGCGCTCGAATCGCTCGAATACAGCAACGTGTCTGTTGTCATCGGCGACGGAACGCTCGGGTGGCCGGAGCGTGCTCCGTACGATGGCATCATCGTGACGGCTGCCGCACCCGCGGTGCCGCCGTCATTGCAATCGCAGCTGGCGCCCGGGGGGCGTCTCGTGTGCCCCGTGGGAAGCCGGGAACTTCAGCAACTCAAAGTGCTCGTGCGCGGGCCTGAAGACCGGTTTAGTGAGTTCGAGAGCATCCGCTGTATGTTTGTCCCGCTGGTGGGCCGGGAAGGCTGGTCTGTCTGACCCCCGCGACGAAACCTTGGAAACGTCAGAAGAGCAGGTGATGCCATGAGCATTGTACATGTCGACGGTATTGGATTTGACCGCAAAGGGGTCGCCATTTTGCGCGGCGTCTCGTGGCGTATCGGGCACGGCAGCCACTGGGCTCTGCTCGGAGCCAATGGCGCGGGCAAGACCACGCTTTTGAAAATTATTACGGGCTACGAATGGCCGAGCCGGGGGAGTGTGCATGTGCTGGGCCAGCGCTTTGGCGAATGCAATATCCCCGAGCTGCGCAAAATGGTCGGCTGGGTCAGCAGCGCCATTGAATCCCGCCTCCCCGAAGACGACACGGCCCTGGATGTCGTCAGCTCGGGTTTGGACGCGTCCCTCGGTGTGTACCGCGCCTTCTCGGATTTGGAACGCGCGCGCGCGCATGGCGCGCTCGAGCGCGTGAACGGGTCAATACTGGCCGGCCAGACCTATGCGACGCTGTCGCAGGGGGAATGCCAGCGGGTGCTCATCGCCCGGGCGCTTATCGCCAATCCACGGCTGCTGGTGCTGGACGAACCCTGCGTGGGTCTGGATCCCGCCGCGCGCTGGCGGTTGCTCGAAGATCTTGCGGCTCTGGCCGGATCACCCGATGCGCCCACCGTTATCTATGTCACGCACCATATCGAAGAGATCGGGGACTGGATCGATAACGTGCTGGTTCTAAAGGACGGTGCAGTACTCGCGCAAGGGTCCCGGGAAGAGATCCTGTGCGCGTCCGTGCTATCCCAGGCGTTTGGGCTACCCTGCCGCGTAGAAAAAACGCGCGAGGCGTACACGTTACACATTGTGCCCGCCTCGCGCGGCTGACTCTGCACCGGGCAGTCCGGTATTACTTCTTTTTTTTGGGCGCTTCGTACGGACAGGTGCCCGCGCTGATTGTGCTCTCAACGATGCTGCGGACGTCGCTTTCGGTCAGCCCGCAGGCGAGGCATTCCGCCACTGCGTCCACCAGGTGGCTTTTCACCATGGGGCGCACCCGTTCCCGGCAGATCTTCGGGGCTTTTTCGGCAATGGTGACGCCGACGCCGCGGCGCGTGTGAACCAGCTCGAGCAGTTCCAGGTCGCGGTAAGCTTTCGTGACCGTGTTCGGATTGACTTCGAGCACCTCCGACATCTCTCGGACGGAAGGCAGGGTGAATCCTGGCTTGATGCGGCCGGATGCGATCGCAAATTGAATCTGGTTTTCGATCTGGACATAGACGGCAATCGGACTGTCTATGTTGACGGAGTAGGTCACATTGCTACTGTTAGTCATTTTCCACCTCTGCGTTTAAGGCCTCGGGTTCATACAGTGCGGGACGAGCGCCGTGTGAACCTTTCGCCCGCGGTTTCTTGTACCGCCTGTTGCCACCACTTCTCACAGAAAGTCTTGCAGCCAGGTTATCCTCACTACTGCACCGTGCGGATACTCTTCATGCATTCAAGCCCTCAAGTACTATCCCTTTAGAGACTAAAAGGTTTCAGTCTCTTCAGCCGCCCCCCACTCCGTCTCCGCGACGGCTTCCCAGCGGCTGTGCCGATACAGGGCAGATACATGAACCTGTTTTACGGGCGTTTATCTACCCGGATATGCAGGTTGTTCCGCACCCGTTATAAGACTTAGGGTATCGTATAGAATTGTAGGAAGTCAAGTGTTAATCTTGTAGCCGGTTTTGGTATCCGGGCCTTTCTCGCTTTACAGGTCTCATTAAGACGCAAATAACGGGTAAAACAGGAGATAAAGAGTGGAAAATCCCGAATTCGTGAGCCCGTCGAGCAGTTTCGCGAGGCTCTTGGGCCGCGTGCTCCCGCATGGAGAGCTTATTCGCCCGACTGCATGGAGCTGAGTTCGGCTTTCGCTGCGGCTCTGTGACAGCCTGGCGCCACCCTGAGCCAGCACGCTGGAGGCAACCTGCCATGCTAAACGAGGCGGCCCTCGCGCAGCTCGAAGGTGACGTCCGGCTGGATGCTGTCCATGGGTTGATGGCTCACGAGCAATACCGTGGCCCCGCGCTTTCGTGCGCGATCCAAATGTTCCAGCACGGTGTCCGCGCTTGCCGGATCCAGGTTGCCGGTAGGCTCGTCCGCCAGGATGACTGAGGGCTGTTTGAGCAGAGCCCGGGCCAGGGCACAGCGCTGGCGCTCGCCCGCCGACATCTCGTCGGGGTAGTGGTTTGCCCGGGACTCCAGGCCCAGCTCGGCCAGCAGCTCCCGGGCATGCTCGGCCGCGTTGCCAGGCTGTGTCGGCGCAAGGGTTGGCAGGAGCACGTTTTCGAACGCGGTCAGGTAGGGTACGAGGTGAAAGAGCTGGAACACGACTGCGACGTCGCGCGCACGCAATGCGTCACGCTCACGAGGCGACATCGTGTCGAGGCAGGTCCCGGCTACGCGAATGCTGCCCTGTGAGGCGCGGGTGAGTCCTGCTGCGAGATTTATCAAGGTGGTCTTTCCGCTTCCGGAGGGTCCGCGGACCAGTGCCAGCTGCCCCGGCTCTGTCTGAAATGAAACGCTGTCGAGGGCATGCACCAGGGCCCCGTCTTTACGAAATTGTTTTGATACGCCGTCAAACTGAATCATGCTGCAGCCTCCCGCAATACATCGACCGGATCGTGAAGCAGGCCCGCCACGATAGACGGCAGGCCAAATAAGATTGCCACCAGCGGCGTCATGCCAGCAATCAGGACAAGCGAGCTGATGTCTGGCAGCAGCACGCGGCTGGTCACGACCACAGCGGGCGCCAGGATGTAGCCCAGTGCGCATCCCACGATCCCGCCCGCCAGGCTGTAGAAGGCGATCTTGGCGATGAAAAGCGTGGCAATCCGGCCTCCGCGGATGCCCAGGGCGCGGAACACGCCGATTTCCGAACGGCGGTTGCGTACGTTTAGATAGGTCAATCCCCAGATGGCCGTCGCTGCGCCCGCGACCACGATCGCCACGGTCGCCAGTTGCAGCCGGTAGACCATCCCGCGCTGCTCGTGACGAGCCAGGAGGATGTCGCGG
>DAOSJS010000251.1:0-6008 GCA_035367355.1 Candidatus Hydrogenedentota bacterium | reverse complement strand
CAACCAGATCCAGTATTTCATTTCAGCTCCAGTTCAATCGCTTCCAACACGATGCGGGAGGCGCCGTTGGGGCGCTCGAAGACCCAGTACAAAAAGTCGCCGGGTTTGAACTGCAGGTTCTCGAACTTGAATTCGGCCGCCTCGCCCTCTTTGGAGAACGCTTTTTCGGCCAGCAGCTTATCGCCCTGATAGAGCGACAAGGTGGGGTAGCCCCAGCTTTTTTCATTGAACGCCTTGAAGCGGAGGTCCACCGCGCCGGCGAGGTAGGCGTAGTCATACGGCACGGTTTTCGACCACCGTGCCGTGGGATCGCCCGCCAGCGTCATTCGGAAACTCACGAGGTGGTTTGGGTCGACGGTACGCACCAGCCGGCGCGCGCGGTCGTAGTATTTGTAGAGGATGGTGTCGAGAAATCGCCGGTACGCGGCCATCATGCGCCAATGCGGGCCGTCCTCGACCACGTGCGGGTTGAGCGGGTTCGTGACCTGGCCGTCGGATTCGCGCGGCGCCCTGTACTGCCAGTCCGTCTCGGCGTTCTCAATGCTCCCATAACGCTCGATGATCCACTCGCGCCATTCGGCATCCCAGCATTTGCGGCCGTCATGGTCGCCAAACATGGGTTCCCACGCGAGATCGTAGGCGTAAACGGTGTCGTTGTCCCACAGGCGGTAGCGTTCGATGAGTGCGCGCATCTTGTCCCATTCGAAATCGAACGGTGTGCCCGGCCGCAGCGACAGGTTGGCTTTTATATCCATGATTTCAAGGCGCCGAAGCAGATCGAGCAGGTTCTGCGAGTCAATCGACGGGTAGTGGATGAAAATACTGACCGAATTCATCCCCATATCCCGGACATGATCCAGGTCACGCTGGATGACTTCCGGGTCGTACGACCGCGCGCCGATCCAGTGCTCAAAATACTCGCCGTCCTCGATGGCGATGCCCGATGACGGCATGTAATTCACCCCATGCGGCCGCCAGCGCGCGCCTTCCAGCATAAAATCGCCGTTTTCGACCGTGATGAAATGCTTTTGCTCCTTCGGCCGCCAGATATGGACTTGATTCCCCGCCATGTCGTGATCGCCAAGATGCACTGCCAGGCCGGCAGACCCAGCCCGCGTATCCAGCCAGTGATTCGCCGCTTCGGATTCGGCAATGTGCTTGATCTCCCCCGGCGCCAGCGAGATGGACATCTCACTGTGCTCAACCCCTCGTTTGTTGATGAGCAGCTTTTCCGTCCGGTTTTCTTTGCTCAGATTGATTACACGGGCGCCAAATTCGACGGTCTGGTCGTCGAAATACGTGTAGTAATTTGTCCCCGCTTCCAGCAAAAATACCCCGCGCTGCATACGCTGAATGGAATCCTTGAACAGCTTGGAGAGCGCTTCGTCCCCGGTATACCATTCCGCGTCGGGGATGCTTACAGACACCCACACGCCGCCCTTATACGGTCCATCCGCATTGACATAGAGCGTGGCGGGGTTGCCGCGCCACACGCCTGTTCCCGAAAAGGCCTCAATCAGCGGACTCCACCGCCAGTCACGGCCTTTTTCAAAGCCGCCGGGCCCCGGGCGCGGATGGGACGACCAGACTGCCGCGGGCATCTTGAAACGGACATCTTTCCTGAGGTCGCATCCTCGGAATTCCGCGACATCCGCGCATTCGAAGAACTTGTATCCCGGCGACAAGGTCTCAAGCGCGGGGGCCTCGAACGCCGTCAGCAGCTTCTCGTGTACGGGCGAACGTTTTGCCGTGCCGAACGGCCCGACCCAATATTCGTGTTCGCCGCTGCCGAGCGGCGTGTGGGTCTGCGCGAGGCCGATGGCGGTGTGCAGGGCGTTGGCGGGGTTGAATTCGGAGGCCGCCCGCGCGGGCACACTCTCCCAGAACTTGAAGTCTGATGGCTGGAGCACATACTGGCGCCATTCGGGGGCGAGCTGGACCGTGGCGATCCAGCGCGAACCGTCTTTTTCGGCCCATTCGATGGCGAGGGCGGTTGTGCGGGTTGTCCCTTTTGCCCAGAACACGGTCAGCGTGTGCCCCTCGGGGAACGGCGCGTCCATATGAGGGCCGAGTAGGGTGTCCCAGTTGTTCAGTGAGCTGATTTTGACGTGCAGCGCGCGATTGAACGGCGCGCCGGAAGTGCCGGCAAGCTCGTGGCTCGCCGGTGTATCGGCATTGTTCGTGCTGCGGCGCCACGCACTCAGATCGGTGGTGTCGAAATCAAACATGACGTGTTCGAGGAGGTCCTGCGTATGAAGATGCCGGTAATCGGCGCGGGAAACCCATGAACCGCCGTCGTTGATCAGCTGATCGCGCCACAGGGGCGTGTTGCACGCGAAAATGTCGCCCCCGGCCTTCAAAAACGCCTCCACCACCGTGGTCGACGTCGCCGGCAGGGCCGACGCATCGGGCAACACGAGGAGATCGATGGAATCGATCGTGAGTTTTGCCGGATCGGAAAGCTCGTCGAAGCCAAAAGGCACGACGTGATAGCCCGCGCTCCTGAGATGCTCCTCGAGCAGGTCGCGCACCGGCAGCCAGGCTTCGGATGCGGGTGTCAGCAAAGCGGCCGTATAGGTTGCCTCTTGAGCTTCCGCGCCCAGAGCGGCGACCATCACCAATGCGCAACAAAACCCGGCCCGTTTCAGCATATTCTCTCCCTTTCCGTAATTGCTCCAGGTTCTTCGATAGAGATTCGGGAAAATCTGTTATCGCGATGATCCAAGCTCTCTTTTTTGTTCAGTGCGGTGCACCCTGCCCAACGAAATACAGCCCGGCATAGACCTTCGGATCAATGAGCACGCCGCGTTCGGTCTGAGTCTCCAGCCAGTCATGAATGCCCTGGAGAGGCACCACATGCACCGTGATGTCCTCGGAATGGTCCCCGCCGCCATCGCCGATCTTCCGCAGGCCCTCAGCCCGGTAAAACCGGATGGTCTCCGAGCAGATGCCCGACGACGTCGGTCCTTCGCTCAAAAACCGCATGCGGGCCGCCGTGTAGCCGGTTTCTTCTTCAAGTTCGCGCGTGGCGGCAGTCTCAAACGCCTCGTTTTCTGTGCCGGGCAGATCGCCCACGAGCCCGGCCGGGATCTCAATCGTGGCGCACCTCAGCGCCGGGCGGTATTGCTCCACGAGAAGCAGGGCGTTATCCGGCGTAACAGCCACCATGCACACCACGCCAGACACCCGGACACGCTCGACATGCTCCCACGTATCACGATCCACCAGCCGGAGAAAGCGGCCTTCACCCAGGATCCGAACCGAACCATCGCCCTTCGAAGACATAGTGAGTTCCTTTTGATGTAATTTCCGCAGGATCTCAAAGTATAACGTCTTGCAGGCTCTTGTGCTACCGGCCGGGTCCGCTGCGTGTTCAGGCCGTGGAGCCACGGTGGCATTGTGCCCTTGCCGAAGCCGAAACACAGCATATAGAATGAGAAATAGATAAATGAGAACACGGAAGAGTATGCAACTGTTTCTATTGTGGTTTCTTTTAAGTTCGGAGCTTTCCGCTTCGGGCGATATCATGCCACCCTCAAACGGCAGACAGCAGCCCGGGGCCATATCACTGGAGGAACGCCAGCGTGTCGAGTACGAAGATGCAGAGTCTTACATTTCACTCAGCATCTCCGCGTCGGCACGAATTGTCTCAGTTTTTCGCTGGATACAAACGCTTGGGAGTTCTTTGAGTACTCAGAAGCGGAAGACGCATGGCGAGGCCCCTGCACGTGGGACGTTGATCGCGCGGAACTCGGAGTCGCCTGCATGGCATGGACACTGATGCCGGACGGCTCAGACGTCTTTTGGAAGGTCGAGCCGCCACACCGGACTTTTCGGCTTGCAGGTGGAGCGATTGAACAAATCAAGAAGGATGTTGAGGTAGTTCTTCCGCTTTTTGACACGAAGACAGGCAGGTTGGCGCGTAGAGGCAGACTCACAACCGTTGCCGACTTGATCTCGCAAGAGCAATTTGGGTGGGCCCGGGCCTTGGTGCGCGAAGAAAGGCAAGACCAGGAGGTACCGGATTGCACCTCCGCATCTGTTTCTGGAGCCCTGATCTTTTCCCTGCAGCATCACACCCTGGATGGCCGCCTGTGTGGTACACTGGGCGCGTCAATGGAGGATGGATCAGCCGAGTAAGCGCCGAAGGCGCACATGGGGGTGAAGGCCATGCAGGAGCATAAACACCATTCGGGCTGTTGCGGTTGTTCTCTGGGGCCCATTGAACGGCGGTCGTTTCTCACCGCCCTGGGGGCGACGGCCGGTCTCGCGGCCGCAGCGGGGTGCGCGACGACCGCCACGGCGCCGCTCGTGGCTGCCGGGCCGCGCCCCAAACCCTGCCTTGAAAAGAAACCCCTGATCGTTCAACCCGCACTCGCGTACCACATTTACTCGCAGCGCGACCAGACCAGCTGGCGGCCCTGGGGTGGATTACACACGGAAGGGGACATCGACGCCGAAATCAATCGCATCGAGCACGAACTCCGCGCCCTGTCGAAGCAGGCCGAATTTCCCGTGTCCTTCAAACCGCTGGCCCGCGTGCGCGACGAGAATGAAGCGGCCGCGCTGTGCGCCCAGCCCGCCGACGTCATGCTCATCTATGGCGCAAATTCGGGCATGGAAACCATCGAAAAACTCATCACGACCGACCGGTACAACCTGGTGTTCGTGCGGCACAAATCCGGGCCCGTCTACCTCTGGTACGAGATCGTCCATCCCCGCCTGTTGCGCAAGAACGTCGACGAGTATGGCCAGCCCGGGCTCGAGCCCAGCGATGTCGTTGTTGATGAATACGGCGACCTGCTCTGGCGGTTGCGCTCTCTTTATGCGCTCCACAACACCGTCGGCTCTCGCATCGTCTGCATCGGCGGCCCGAGCGGCTGGAGCGAGGGTGGCGAGAAAGCCCCTGAAATCGCAGCAAATCTCTGGCAGATGGACCTCGTCACGGTCGAATACGACGATGTGGGCGCGCGCATCAAGGCAGCCCGCGCGAATCCTGAACGCGTGAAGCGGGCTGAGGCCGAAGCGGCCGCTTACCTCAAGACCCCCGGCACGCACCTGAAAACCGACCCGGGCTTTGTCAGCCGCGCGTTTCTGTTGACGGAGGTGTTTGAGGAGCTTATGGCCGAGGCCGGCGCCCAGGCCATCACCGTGAACCACTGCATGGGCACGATCATGCCCTTGTCTGAGACCACCGCCTGCCTTCCCTTAAGCCTCATCAACGACGCGGGCGCGCTGGGCTTCTGTGAGTCCGATTTTGCGGTCATCCCGTCGGGAGTCCTGCTCCACCACATCGCCTCGATGCCTGTGTTTTTGCAGGATCCGACGTATCCGCACCATGGGATAATTACCCTGGCTCATTGTACCGCCCCGCGCAAGATGGATGGAAAACATCTCGAAGAAGCCTACATTCTCACGCATTTCGAGTCCGATTACGGCGCGGCGCCCAAGGTCAACATGCGCATTGGCGAGACGGTTACCGTGATCGACCCCGACTTTTATGATAAGCGATGGATCGGGTTCCGCGGGCGCATTCAGGACACCCCGTTCCTGGACATCTGCCGCTCCCAGGTCGACGTGGCCATTCAGGGCGATTGCGACCGGCTCGCGCGGGATATGCGCGGCTTCCACTGGATGCTGGCGTACGGCGATCATCTCAAAGAGACGGGTTACGCGCTGCGCAAGCTCGGTATTGAGTGGTACAACCTCTCCGACGACAAAACCATTGAAGCCTAGCGAGACGGGCGGAGGCCCGCCGCGGCACGGTGCTTAGCGCCCGGGTTCCGCCAGGTTCCTGACCATCTCAGGGCAGCCAGGCCCTCGCTGGCCCGCACGTGTCTGGAAAAGGCCGCGGATCAGAGATACGGCGCCAGCTCGTCTTCAAGCAGACGCTTGTACGAGGCGTATTGCTCGTCGCTCACGTTTCCGATGGCTTTGGTGTAGTCCACCCCTACCATCGGCCGGGCGTAGCCGTCGACCGGGTAGCCATGCTCTGTGGCATAGCGTTT
>DAOSJS010000250.1:0-6023 GCA_035367355.1 Candidatus Hydrogenedentota bacterium | reverse complement strand
CGCAAATGGCAGGACGATACCATCTCCGGTAAGATCTTAGATGGCGCGATTCGGAACCTTGATACAGGTAGCGCGCGGGGGTATGCTTTTCGTTGGACTGTTTGAATCGCGGAATTGCCTGCCATTCCAATAGGACCTCAGCATGGGTACGGCTGGATCCGTGTCAGTGCGTTCCGGGCGTTACTGCGCTGAGATAACGTGTTCGCGCAGAAATTCCAGCCATTTTCAGGAGAACACAGCATGAGTCGAGCAAAAAAAAGTCAGCAATTGGGTCGGCGCGCTTTTTTGCAGCGGGCCGCGGCTGGAATGGGCGGCGCCATCGCGATGCCGTATCTGGTTCCAGGCACGGCGCTGGGTGCGGACGGGCGCACGGCAGCCAGTGAACGAATCACGGTGGGTGTTATCGGCATGGGCGGCCGTGGAAGGCAGGTGACCAACGCATTCATGGCGCAACCGGATGTGCAGGTGGTCGCGGTATGCGATGTGTTTCGAGACCGGCGCGAGGCCGCAAAACAGCAGGTGGATCAGTACTACGGCAGCTCGGACTGCGCAGTGTACGGGGATATGCTGGAGCTGCTGGACCGGAGCGACATTGATGCGGTGTTTATCGCCACCGGAGATAATTGGCATTCGGAAGCGGCGATTCTGGCGGCGCGGGCGGGAAAAGACATGTACTGCGAGAAGCCGTTGAGCGTAGCGATCACGGAATCGCGCGCGGTTGCGGATACGATGCGCCGCCTGGGACGCGTATTTCAATGCGGGACGCAACGGCGCAGCATCGGCCACTTCCGTTTTGCCGTGGACCTGGCGCGCAGCGGCAAACTGGGCCGTTTGAAGGTGATGGAGGCGGAGGAGTCGACCGGCTTTCAGCAGCTCTATGATTCGGTGCTGCCAGGAGAGCCGGAGCCGCCCCGCGAGGAATTTGACTGGAACCGGTGGCTGGGTCCGGCGCCGTGGCGCCCGTACAACGCGCAATACGCAACCCGGGGGTTCTGGAGCGCGCATACCGATTTCAGCGGCGGTTCAATCACGGAGTGGGGGAGCCACACGGTCGACCTTTGTCAATGGGCAAACGATGCGGACGGCACCGGCCCCGTGGAGTTTGATCGAGAAGGCGATCGCTGGGTGGGCAAGTACGCGAACGGGGTGAAACTGGTGATCCGGACCGGACTGCGGTTCGGTTCGTGCCCGGTGCGCTTTGAAGGCGACGAAGGCTGGGTGGAGACGGGCGATTCCGGCGAGATCGAGGTTCATCCCGCGTCCCTGCTCGCCGAACGCCAGTTCCAGGGCGGATATCCTTCCAACAACCACGTGCGAGCCTTCCTCGACTGCGTCAAGACGCGCCAGGAGACCATATCCAATGCAGAGGTCGCCCACCGGTCGATTTCAGCGTGTCACGTGGCAAATATCTGCAAACGGCTCGGGCGTCCGGTGAAATGGGACCCGATCAAGGAAGAATTTATCGGCGACGAGGAAGCGAACCGTCTGCGTTCGCGGGCCTACCGTGAGCCGTGGTACCTGTAAACGAACGTGGGTCAAAGCTCGAGTGCGAGTTCATTTGCACGGGCTTTCAGGGAAGAGGCATCGAATCATGAGTCTAACCAGAGTGTTTTGGAGTGTTGTTGCCGCGCTCGTCTTTTCAGTGGCACTGTCCGCGGTGGTGAGCCATGCCGGCGAGGCGGCAGAGAACGCGGCGCCTCCCGCGCCGTTAACAGAACCCGAGCTGATTGCAGTCCTGCAAAGCGACGCGGACTGGGCCCAGAAACAGGAGGCCTGCCGGCGCTTGCGTGAAATCGGGACGCAGGCGTCGATTTCTGCGCTGGCGGCCCTGCTGCCGGACGAATCGCTGTCGCATCTCGCGCGGTTTGCCCTGGAATCCATGCCGTACCCGGAGATCGATCAGGTCTTCCGTGATGCGCTCGGCACGACGTCCGGTCTGTGCCGGACGGGCGTGATCATCTCGATTGGCGCACGGCGCGATGCAGCCGCGGTGCCGCTCCTGCTCCCGTTGCTGACTGAGCCGGATGTGGAGACGGCCCGCGCGGCAGCCGGCGCCCTGGGGCGCATCGCGACGCCGGAGGCCATCGAGACGCTGCTCGCGTACCGGGCCAGCGCCCCGGCCGCGGTCAGTGCTGCGGTGAATGAGGGTGTGCTTGCCGCTGCCGAGCATTGCGCCGCCGAGGGCAAAGCCAGTCGCGCAGCGGAAATTTACGCGGGATTGCTGGCATCGGATGCTCCGCTGGCGGTGCGCCTGGGGGCGTTTCGTGGCCTGGCCACCGCGCGCCCCGCGACTGCACAGGCTCAGATTCTCGAGGCGCTGCGGAGCGATGATGCGGTATTTCGCGATCTGGCTGCCCAGCTCGTTGCGGAGACGGAAGGCCGTGAGGAGACGGAAGCCTATGCCCGCGCCTTGCCGGGCCTTTCCGCGGGCGGACAGATTGCCCTGCTGCGCGGCCTCGCGACCCGGGGCGATCTTGCGGCCCGCCCAGCGGCAATTGAATTGACAAAGAGCACGGACACGCAGGTGCAGGTGGCGGCCATCAAAGCGCTGGGCGCCCTGGGCAGCAGCGGGGACGATGTGGCCACGCTGGTCGCATTTCTGGGTTCGACTGACGAGGCGGCCGCCGAGGCCGCGCATGGCGCGCTGGTCTCGATGCGTGGGGATGCAGTGGATCCGGCGCTGGCATCGAGTATCGCAGGCGCCACGCCGGCGGTTCATGCAACCTTGCTGGAACTGCTGGCAAACCGCCGCGCGGAGCAGGCGGTCCCGTCGGCGCTGGACGGGCTGTCGGCCAGCGAAGCTGATGTTCGCACCGCAGCGCTGGATGCGCTGGGGCTCCTGGGCGGTCCGGCCGAGGCTCCGGTGGTCATCGGAGTGCTCACGAAGACGGCGGATTTGTCGGAACGCGCCAGTGCGGAGAATGCCTTAAACGCGATCGGCGCGCGCAAAGGCGAACAGATATTGCCGGCGATACTCGAGGCAATGGATGGGACCAGCCCCGACGTCCACCTGACGCTGCTCCATGCGGCGGCGGGGATCGGGACGACCCGGGCGCTTGAGGCCGTTTTGGCGGCAATGAAGAACGCCAATCCGGAAATAGCGGGCGAGGCGACGCGCATTCTCTCCAACTGGACAGCGCTGGACGCGGCGCCTCATCTCGAAGCACTTGCCAGCGGCAAGGAATTGACGCCGTACGTGCTGGGGTTGCGAGGCTACGTCCGGCTCGCCCAGGAACGGGCCCAGGGCGCCCAGCAACAGGAGATGCTCGGAAAGGCATTGCAGCTGGCGCGGCGGCCGGAAGAAGTGAAGCTCGTACTGGGCGCCTGGGGCGCCCTGCCCGACCCGGGCGCGCTGACCACGCTGATGCCGTACCTGGATCAGGCGGATGTGCGCAACGAGGCCGCCCTGGCGCTGATTGGAATCGCGGGCCAGGTCAACAAAGACAATCCGGAACACAAGGCATTGGCCCTCGATGCGCTGAATGCCGTGCTGGCGAAATGCGACGACACGGGTATCCGCGACAATGCGCAGAAAGTGATTGACGGGCTGCAATGAATCGAGACCTGGGTTTTCAGGTTTGAAGCAGGCGGCTGTTTGCATCGCGATTGCGGTGAAGGAGGAGTCCCATGGGCTGCATGATAACGTCATTTGTGATGGCGCTTACTTCAATGGCGACCGGTGCTTCGGCGGGTTGTTCGGTCACGGATCTGCGCTGCGAGTACCTGCGCGATCCCCTCGGCGTCGACCGGCTTCATCCGCGCCTGAGCTGGCGGCTGGAATCAGCGGAACGGGGCGCACTGCAAAGCGCCTACCAGATTCTCGTATCGGATTCGCCAGCAGTGCTCGATGCCGGCCGGGGCAACCTGTGGGACTCGGGCAGGGTGGAGAGCAGCCAGTCGGCGCTTGTCGCGTATGCGGGCGTCGCGCTCACGTCGCGGCAGCGGTGTTACTGGAAGGTGCGGGTATGGGACGCGTCAGGCGCGGCGTCGGAATGGAGCCCCGCTGCAATGTGGACCATGGGCCTGCTGAATCCGGAAGACTGGACGGGGAAATGGATTGGACTGGACAGCGAAGAAGGCGGGGATGCGTCGCCGCTGTCCGAGTCAAAATGGATCTGGTTCCCTGAAGGTGCGCCGGACCAGAGCGCACCGTCAGAAGCACGGTATTTTCGGAAAGTGTTTGAGGTGCCGGCTGGAAAGACGATCGCAAAAGCGACGGCATTTTTCGCAGCGGACAACAAGTTCGTATTGGTGCTGAACGAGCAGCGGGCCGCATCGGGGAGCAGTTTCCAGGCGG
This sequence comes from Candidatus Hydrogenedentota bacterium, assembly GCA_035367355.1. GTDB lineage: Bacteria > Hydrogenedentota > Hydrogenedentia > Hydrogenedentales > SLHB01 > UBA2224. Next base: position 1,726 of record DAOSJS010000250.1, on the reverse strand, counting down.
CGCCGCCCGTGGACGTGACCAGCCTGCTGCGTCCGGGCAGGAACGTGCTGGCCGTTGAAGCCATAAACGAGGGCGAGGCCGCGAATCCTGCCGGCTTGATCGGGGCCCTGATCGTCGAATTTGAGGACGGAGAGACGCAGGCGGTGGTCACCGATACCACATGGCGTGTGACACGAGACTCGGGAGCCGACTGGACGTATCCGGAGCTGGACGTGACGGCGTGGGAACGCGCCCTGGAGCTGGGGGCCTTCGGTATGGCGCCGTGGGGGCGGATCGCGAGCGATGACTCGCCGCGCCTCAGTGCCCGTCACCTGCGGCGCGAATTTCAGCTGAATAAACCGGTCGAACGGGCAACGGTGCGGCTTTGCGGACTGGGACTCTTCGAGCTGGAAGTGAACGGCACGAAGATCGGAGAGGATGTCCTCGTCCCGGCGCTTACCGAATATCCCAAGCGCGCGTTCTATCTCACCTACGATGTTACGGACGCGTTGAAGCCGGGCGCCAACGCGCTGGGCGTGATCCTGGGCAACGGCCGGTATTTTGCGCCGCGCCGGAAATCCCCCACAAATACGCTCACTTACGGCTACCCGAAACTTATGCTGAATCTGAGAATTGAGCATCCGGACGGGACGGTGACCGATCTGGACTCGGATGAGTCCTGGAAGCTCGCCACGGACGGCCCGATCCGCGAGAACAACGAATATGACGGCGAAATGTACGATGCGCGGATGGAGCTGGCCGGATGGTCGAGTGCGGGTTACGACGACGGCGGCTGGCAATCCGCAAACGTGGTTTCGGGGCCGGAAGGTGCGCTTTGCGCGCAGATGACGCCGCCCATCCGGGTGATCGAGACGCGTTCGCCCATCAGCGTCAATGAGGTCTCGCCGGGCGTCTTTATCTACGACATGGGCCAGAACATGGTGGGATGGTGCCGTCTGCGGGTGCAGGGGCCGGCGGGCACCGCGGTCCGCCTGAAACATGCGGAGACGCTGCAGGACGACGGTACGCTCTACATGGCGAATCTTCGGGGCGCCAAATGCGTGGATACGTACATCCTCAAAGGGGGCGGACAGGAAACTTACGAGCCGCGCTTTACGTACCACGGGTTCCGCTTCGTCGAGCTGACGGGGTATCCCGGCGTGCCCGGACTGGACGCGATTGAAGGCTGCGTCGTGCATGATGACGTGGAACGCGTAGGCTACTTCAAGACCTCAAACGCGCTCCTGAACCAGCTGCACGAAAACATCGTCTGGGGAATTCGCGGCAACTACCGCAGTTTCCCGACAGACTGCCCGCAGCGGGATGAGCGCCAGGCCTGGCTGGGCGACCGGTCGGAGGAATGCCGGGGCGAGAGTTATATCTATAACATCGCGCCGCTGTATACGAAATGGCTGCAGGACATCGACGACACCCAGAAGGAATCGGGAAGTCTTTCGGACGTTTCGCCGCCTTATTGGCCGCTGTACAACGACAATGTGACGTGGCCGAGCACGTTCATCCTCGCGCCGGGGATGATGCTGGAACAATATGGAGATTCGCGCCCAATCGAGCAGCATTACGCGGCGATGACCCGCTGGATCGACCATATGAGCGGCTATCTCGAGAACGATCTGATGCCGCGCGACAATTATGGCGACTGGTGCGTGCCGCCGGAATCGCCGGAATTGATCCACTCGAAGGATCCTTCACGAAAGACCAGCGGAACGCTCCTGGGGACCAGCTATTT
>DAOSJS010000249.1:0-6030 GCA_035367355.1 Candidatus Hydrogenedentota bacterium | reverse complement strand
ACCGTCTCGTCTCTCACCCCCTCGCGCGCCCAGCCCCCCCGTGCGATATCCTGCGCAATCATTCGCTCGCGCGCCGCCTGGAAATCGGGCGAATCTTCAGCCCAGGCGCCCCACACAAATCCGAGCCCCAGTAGACAAACGGCCAAGATCTCCGGCCCCCGAGGATTTGAACGACGTGGCATGCCGCGCCTCCTTTCTCCGGCGAGCGGTCTGACTGCCCGGATCCGTATGCCATAACAACAGGTTGCCGGAAGCCGTGTCAAGGGCGCCCCTGAACCGATGAGCCAGGGTTTGGCAAGCGGAGCGCCCAGATGGCCGCAGCATTCAAAGCGAAACCGCCGGCTGAACCCGAAATCTCACTGTGAAAACAGTGGAAATATTGAAAATATGGCCTAAATATGGCCGGCGCCGCATGAAACGGAGTGGCTTTGCAGGCTCCGGCGGTTGACAAATATGGCCATTTCAAAGTATAGTCTTAATCAATCCGAATGAGGAAGGCCATGAGAACATTCTGGCACGCGCAAGGGGTTGGAATGTTCTCGCGGGCCATTATCTGAAAATGGCCTTGCGCAAAGGAGGTGAAGGCTGCAACGTTAGCACTGGACGCTCTACCCTGTAGTTACCATGAAGCTGCATGCCAGATATTGTGGTGTTCAGGGTCGGCCATGGAAACATGCACAATTGGTAAGAGAAGGCCTTGGCCTTCTCGGCTTTTCCTTTCAGGGGAACAGCTCCAAACGCGGTCCGGAGCCGTAAGCTCTGGCAAAGAAAATGGGGAAATGCTCAATGAAAAAAAATCGTGCGTTAGTTTTGACCGGTGTGTTGTGCACACTCCTGGCGAGTGTGGCGTTAGCGCAACCTTCCACTCCTCCGACGAATTTCGAGGCGCTTCCGGGCTTCCCGGGACCGGACGCAGACTATGAGTCCGTTGGCGTCGATGCACTCAGAACCGGTGAGCTGGTCGTGTACGATGGCGCCACGGTGTATCTGGAAGACGGTGTGGATGAGGACGAGTACACGGCCTATACGGGCTACGATGGTGCAGGCGAAGGGCTGGCTGGTTTCGTCGCCGCCTCGCCGAATGGATCCACCGCACTGATCGGTGCCTATGGCACCGGCGACCTGTGGCTGTTTGATGCGGATGCTCCGACCAACGCCGGCGAGCCCTACGGCACAGTCCCGGGCGTCCTGTTCGGTGAATACCTCAACAACACGCAGGTGCTTGTAAGCGTTTATCTTGACGAAGAAATTTACGGCAAACAGAACGGCCCCGGCATCCTGGTCGTCTCCGAGCTGGGTATCGTTGACACGGCAAACACCAATGCGCTCTACACGAAGGTGGTCGACATGGGCATGGACGGCATCCCGGGCGGCAGCGTGGTTGTCGGCCGTGACGTCTATACGACCAACGCGGCGACCGGTCAGATTCGCAGCTTCAGGGTGGCCGATCTGCTTGATCCGCTTGTGTATAAACCGCTGGCGTGGGAAGATGGCGCGCTTGTCGGTACGTTTAACGACTTTGGCCCGACGGCGGCCAGCTCCAAAGGCACGCTGCTGGTCAGTGGCAATGACGCCACCACGGGCAGAGGCGCCATTCAGTTTGTGAGCACCGACGGCATATTCGGCGGTGACGCCCAGATGGCGTACGAATCCGACACCGCGGCTCACATTGCGGTCTACAACCCGAGGACTTCCAAGGTGATCGCGGTTGTTCTGGATGATTCCGGCGAAGCCGCTGATATCAACGCCTGGGTCTCCGTAGACAGATACGAGCCGACCACGTTCTTCGGCGGCATCCTTGCGCTGCTGGCCGGTCTGGGCGGCTTCCTGCTGCTGCTGATCCTGCTCCTCGGATTCCTGTAAGCCGGACTCCGATATAGCGACACATTCAGGGGGCGCTCCTCGGAGCGCCCCCTTTTTCCATGTTTCGGCGCCGATGAATCCCGTGGCCCGGCGCCCTGTGGTCACCCTGCAAAGGAAGCCGCCGGTATTCGCCCGGCGCGCCACGAATCACGGGAGGGTGTATGAGAATTTTGCTGTTCGGTGCGGAGGCCAGCCGGCTCCGGCCTGAACTTGAAAAATACGCCGCTTTCGAGGTGGTCGACGAACATCCCGACACCGTTGTGTGCTATGGCGGCGACGGTACCCTGCTGGCCGCCGAACTGCGCTGGCCGGGCGTCCCCAAGGTGCCGATTCGGAACAGCCGGCGCGGGCACCGGTGTATTCCGCATTCCCCCGAAGCGGTAATCGCACGCCTCGCCGAAGGCTCGCTGGTCCGGGCCCAATACATGAAACTCGACTGCGCCGTGCGCCACGGCGATGACGAGCCTTTCTGCTCTCTGTCCGCCATGAACGAAGTGAATGTCCATATGGGGCGCATCAACTCGGCCGTCCGGTTCACCTTCTGGCTGGACGACAAGCCCTATGATGGAGGCACGGAGATCATCGGTGACGGCTTTGTCATCAGCACTCCATTCGGCAGCACGGCCTATTTCAACCAGATCACGCGGGGCATCTTCTATCAGGGTATCGGTCTGGCACTGAAGTCTACCACCCACTACACGTCTCACGTGATCGCTCCCGAGAGCACGGTGTTCCGGGTGCTCATCACGCGCGGCCCGGCCGTGCTGGCGTTTGACAGCTCCCCGGAATATGTCCATTTGAGTCGGGATGACGAGCTGATCGTCCGCCGTGCTCCGCGCTCCGCGACGCTTCTCCTGTGGGAACCGCTTCCTTATCAGACCGACGATTTCTGACGGGCTGAATTTCCGGCAATAAGCCTGACACACGGCAACAGCCCCTGGAATGAGCGAAGCACTCGCCCCCTCCGCCTCAATACATCCCGTACGGGTCTAAATCCACCTTCAGCTGTGCGCTGGGCACGGGATTTTCGCTGGCGAAGGCGGCGCGGGCGGCCCGAACCAGGCTGTTGAGACGCTTGGCGCTTACGGAGAGCACGCCGAGGTTCCATCGGTACTTTTTCTTGACGCGGCTGACGGTTGCGGGCGCGGGTCCGAGAAATTCCATGCCGCGAAACCCGAGAGCCTCCATTTCGCGGCGGATGAGCCGGTGGAGCGCGGCGATGGCGCGTTCGGCCCCGCGAGGCTCTTCGCATTCAATGGCGAGGTTGGCGAGCCGGCGGAACGGGGGATAGCCGGCGTTCTTCCGCTCGTGAATCTCCCGCGCGTAGAAGGCGGCGTAGTCGTGGCCGGCCGCGGCGGCGACGGCGTAATGGTTGGGCCGGTAAGTCTGGATGATGACGTGGCCGGGTTTGTCGCCGCGTCCGGCGCGTCCGGCGACCTGCGTAAGCAGCTGAAAAGTGGTTTCGGCAGCACGAAAGTCGGGCATGCCGAGGCCGGTGTCGGCATTGAGCACGCCGACCAGAGTGACGCCGGGATAATCGTGGCCTTTGGCGATCATCTGAGTGCCCACGAGGACATCGATTTCGCCTGCAGCGAGGCGGCCGAGTATTTTGGCGTGTCCGCCTTTGCCGGCGGTGGTGTCGGCGTCCATCCGTTCGATCCGGGCTTGAGGGAAAGTGCGTTGCAGGAGGTCTTCGACGCGCTGGGTGCCGACACCCAGATACAGCAGAGGGTTAAAATGGCAGGCGTCGCATACCTGCGGGACGGCCCGGCGCTTGTTGCAATAGTGGCAACTCAGGTGAGCGCCCCTGGCGTGGTAGGTCATGGTGACCTGGCAATCCGTACACTCGGCCATCCAGCCGCATTGAGGGCACAGCACGAACGGGGCGAAGCCGCGCCGGTTGAGCAATAACAGGACTTGTTCGCTCCGTTCGAGGCGTTCCGCCACGGCTTTTTCAAGCGCATCAGGCAGGAAGGCCTGGCCGCCTTGATCACGGAGCATGCCGCGCATGTCGAGGATGCGCACTTCGGGCAGAGCGGCGCTGGTAGCGCGGCGTTCGAGTTCGAGGCGAATCGATTTGCCGGTTTCGCTGTTGTAGAACGATTCGACGGAAGGTGTGGCGGAGCCGAGCACGCACACCGCATCGTTCATTTTCGCGCGCATGATCGCGACGTCGCGGGCATGGTAGCGCGGCGTTTCACTCTGCTTATAGGAATGGTCGTGTTCTTCGTCGACAACGATGATGCCCAGGCGGGGCAGTGGCGCGAAAATGGCCGAGCGGGCGCCCACCACAATGCGCACCTCACCGCGCTGGGCCCGCCGCCATTCGTCGTAGCGTTCTCCCGCGCCCAGGCCGCTGTGGAGCACGGCGATGTCGGTCTGGAACCGTGCCTTGAAACGGCCGACGGTCTGCGGCGTGAGCGAGATCTCGGGCACGAGGATGATGGCGCCGCGCCCGCTGGCCAGGGCGTGCTCGATGGCCTGGAGATACACCTCGGTCTTGCCGGAACCCGTGATGCCGCGCAACAGGAACGTCTGGTACCGGCCGGCGTCCATGCTGGCCGTGATGGCCTCGTAGGCCGTCTGCTGTTCGTCATTGAGTTCGTGCTTCAATCCGCCGCCGCCGCTGCCGCCGGTATCGGGCGTGCGGTACAATTCCCGCTGTATACGGACGATGAGGCCTTTCTCTTCCAGGCCTTTCAGGGTTGCAGCGGTAACGCGGTGCTTTTCGCAGAGCGCCGTGGCCGGGCGCTCGGGTTCTCCGTAGAGGAGGTCAAGATAGACCGCGGCCTGTTTCGGCGCGCGGCGCTGCAACGCCGCAAGCGCCTCGGCGTCGGGCACCTGATCTTCAACCAGGCAGGCGTAGGTCTCGGTCAGGGCCGATACCGCGGGGTCGATAGCGACGGGTTCGGCAAGCAGAATGCCGCGGCGCACCAGCGACTGCACGGTGTTGCTTAACGAGCCCCGTCCCACACGTGCCGCGAGCTGGCTTTCCAGAAGTGGGCCCCGGCTGTGAAGCTCGGCAATGACCGCGCGTTGGCGATCAGTGAATCGCCCGGGGCCCAGCTGCTCGAGTTGCAGGGTATAGCGCATCTTCGAGCGCACGTGGATCCCCGCCGGCACTGCACAGTGCAAGGCCTCGCCCCATGAACAGCAGTAATATTCCGCGAGCCACCGGCACAGATCGAGCATCTCCGGCGTGAATACCGGCTCCAAATCGGGCAGATCGATGATCGACCGCAAGTTTTCGACGGGCGTCTGCTGCGACAGGGCCACGACGTAGCCCGTCTCGATGCGTTGTCTGACGGGAACCACGGCGCGCATACCCGGGCGGATACGGGTGCTCAACGGCGGCGGGATCCGGTACGTAAACGTCGAATCCACCGGTACCGGCAGCGCGATTTCTGCGAATGCGGGGAGCTCCATAGCAGACACGGGCGTCCCGGAATCAGGCCGGGACTTCAATGAAACGGCCCCAGATCTCGAGCAGGTCCTCAGGCAGGCGCGCCCCGAGATGTGGAAACCAGGCCGGCTTGCGCGGGCGGCATACCAACGGCATCTCGGCCTCGTCGGGCGTGCGGCTGCCCTTCTTGACATTGCATTTCAGGCAGGCCACCACCAGGTTGTCCCAGGTATCAAGGCCGCCGCGGGATTGCGGGATCACGTGATCGATCGTCAGCCGCGATCGCGAAAAACTCTTGCCGCAATATTGACAGGTGTTCATATCGCGTTCGTAGATGCTCTGGCGCGAAAACGGCACTTCCCGCCGGATAAACCCGTTAAAGACGTTGAGAAGCACCACCTCGGGAATTCGGATCCGAAGGCTCGGCGTGCGCACGTACCGGCCTCCCAAACCATTTTGTGACAGCACCAGCCAATCCTCAAATCCGTGAAGGGAATAGGCCGTGGGATGCACGGCCCGTGCGGTGCCCGCGTAAAGCAGACTGAGGGCGCGTCGCGCTGGCGTGACGTGTATGGCAATCCACGATCGGTTCAGCACCAGCACGTTGCCATGAGTCAAATCGGAGTTCAGTCCGTAATTCATCGCAGGGTCCGAGATTGCCCGCATGGGGCAAGTCTGCCGACCAGTATAGGCGCGTCAAAATAGCGTGTCAAACCGGCGAATCGCGCCATCTAAGATCTTACCGGAGATGGTATCGTCCTGCC
>DAOSJS010000248.1:0-6047 GCA_035367355.1 Candidatus Hydrogenedentota bacterium | reverse complement strand
CCGACACCCTGCGCCAGTTGCAGGAGGCAGGATTCTGGGTGTACGGGATGGATCGCGCCGGGCCCCGCATTCCTTTGGTTTCATTGCCCATCACCACGACACAGCGCTCGGCCCACGAAACCGTAAAAACCGACTCCCTCCCGGCGGGATCCATCCCGTACACCCAGAATCCTGCCTCCTGCAACTGGCGCAGGGTGTCGGGGAATTTCGTGGTCATGATGACCGGCAGATGAAACAGTGCGCCCGCGCTCGCGCGCACTACCGACTCGTCCAGCAGCGCCCCGCCACGCGCGGCGAGGATCAGCGCGTGGCATCCGGCTCCGACGGCCGTGCGAATCAGCATCCCCAGGTTTTTGGGATGCTGGACGCCGTCGAGGGCCAATACCGTCGCCTGCGGAGGACAGCTCGCGAGAAACGCGTCCAATTCGGTATAGGCAACGGGGCTGATGCGCGCCAGCACGCCCTGATGATCGCGCGAGCCGGCGAGCTCGTTGAGCCTGGCCAGCGGCACAAAATCGTAGGGGATGCCCTGGGTGCGGGCCAGGTCGACCAGGGCCTGTTTTTCACGCACTTTGGCGTCTTTGGCGAGGTAGAGCCGGTTGACGCGCCCCTGCGCGCGCAGGGCCTCGCCCACGGCATTAGTCCCGAAGATTATTCCGGGCACGGCGCCCGGTTCCGCATGGTCACTCATCCGTTTCCGGCCTCCGTCGAAGCTCCTTTTTCTCAGACAGCCTGCGCTTGGAATCGGCGCGGCGCCTGCGCGACGCGGCAGAGGGCCGGGTGGCAACGCGCGGCTTCCGGCGGCGTCTGCGAAGGGCAAGGCGGCGTTCGAGCTCCTCCAGCGCGGCCGCTTTGTTGCGGTGCTGTGAACGGGATTCGGAGGCCGTGACGACCAGCCCCGTCGGAAGGTGCCGTACCCGAACGGCCGACTCCGTCACATTCTTCTTCTGTCCGCCCGGACCGCGGCTCTTATAAAAACTGATCTCCAGCTCATCATCACGAAAAGGCATGCACAGTTCCTTGCCGCCCGCCGCAACCACCTCCCGCCCACCTCCCGCCCATGGTACCGGCAACAAAGCCCGCACAACAAGTGAAGTGGGGGAGAGTGAGTGGTGAGTCGACAAAACAACGGTCACTCATCTGGAGCTCGGATGTCTTCGATAAAGATGCTCATAAAAGCGCCGGCCCTTTGCAATACAGAGCGGGAGGCCTCATAAAAACGCGGATGCTTAACCGCCCCGGCCATTAAGCTCGTACATTTCAGCGGGTACCGGGTGTTTCAATTCCCAAATCATACGGATGGGGCGGTTACCCTCATAACGCAGAAGAGCGCTGGCAGGGCCGAGATAGATGAACGGGCAGATAATTCTTCCGTCCTTTTTGTTCAGCCTGGCGAAGAAGAGAATTGTATAACCACGTTCGGCGAAATGAATGTAATTTTGGCCAGTTGCGCTTTCTTGTGTCGTGGTGGACATGCTTTCCCAATGCAGTTGCGTGCGGTTCAACAAATAGTCCTGATAGCGGTTGGTCGTGCTGAAGTCTTTCTCGGATTTGTTGAAGGTGACGAAGTGCAGATATGCGCGTAAATGTTTCGCATGAATGACGCCGGTGCCGGTTGGTCCGGCAGTTTCCATTGTTGCGACTCCCAGCGCGGCCTTAATTTCTTCGTAGCCGTACGCTGCATGCAAATCCAGCGGGCAGTCAAACGGCAGTTCTGGTCGGAAGGGCACAATGTCCGATACGTGCTGGCGCCACGCGGCTATTTCGTCGATGTCGCGAGCCATGTTGGGGTTGTTCTGCAACAGATGGAGGGTCTTTTCAGGCTCCGACCGTGCCAAAGCCGGGCGATTGCGCAACAAGTAGTGAAGCATAATCGCTTCCGCAGGCTTAGGAGGTTGATAGACAGTCGCTGATTCTCCAAGAGCAAACTGGGCCTCTCGCCTGACATTCTCGAGCAGAGTGGGGCTATTGCGGGTCGCGAGCCTCACCATAGCTTTATGAAGATCCGATTGATCGGGATCTTTTGTTGGGGGTTGTAAACCAGCACGCGCTTTCCAAGCGCTCCACGTATCTTTGCGGAGCAATTCAATGGGGTCGACTTGAGTTTCGTGTATGAACTCTTCAAAAGAAGGCGTGCGGCCGCGCTGGGCTGACATCGTGGCAAGAGACTCGAGGGTGAATCTTTGGATGTCTTGCAACGTCTGGCGAATATGCTGAAGAATCTGTCTTCGTGCTACGGGTTGAATATAGATGTTGCACCCGGGCGGCAGATGAGGAAAGTCGTGTTCGGCCTCCTCATCAATACGCATGCGTTGCCGCGGCAATAGTGCGGCGAATTTTCGATCGATTCGACAGCTTCGGTGTTGTTGGCCTACAAGATCTATCACGGTCAGGCAGTCTTTGTCGGGGGCATGGCGAAGCCCACGCCCCAGCTGCTGCAAAAAGATCGTGAGACTGTCGGTGGGACGCAGAAACATCACGAGGTTAATTTCGGGCAAATCGAACCCTTCGTTGAGGACATCGACAGTGAAGAGCGCTTGGATCTCGCCGTTTCTGAAGGCTTGGACTACCTCCGAGCGGCGGTTCCCTTCTGTCTCCCCCAACAACGTATCCGCCTGTATTCCCCTCTCAAGAAAGACATCTTTCATGTAGTGAGCATGTTTTACGGATGCACAGAATCCAATCGCGCGTGTGCGATCTCCAAACAACTTATATTCCTCGAAGGCACTGAATAGCGCCTCGACGCGTTGCCACGCTCGGATGTCATCGCCGGTGTAAATATTGGTCAATGCATCCACGCGGTATTGGCCATTACGCCAAAATTTGTCATCGTCGAGCGATACGGGGTCAGTAATGCCGAAGTAGTGAAATGGGCACAAGAGGCGCTCCTCGAGTGCTTCCGGCAGGCGAATCTCCGCGGCGATCCGATAGTTGTACTCGGGGAGGATGGATTTTCCGTCCATGCGCTCTGGCGTAGCCGTAAGGCCGAGCCAGATCTGCGGCGTAAAATGCTCATAAAGAGGTTGGTACGAGGGTGCCGCGCCGTGGTGCGCCTCATCAACGACGATGTATTCATAGTAGTCTTTGGGGAGTCCACGGACGAGACTACGCGAATTTGCGCTCGCAATTGTGCAAAAGAGATGATCCGTGGCCGCGGGCTCGTGCACGCCCCCTAAGATGTCGCCGAAATTGTAGTCTCTCAGAACGGTCCTGAAACAATCGCAGGCCTGCTCCAGAATCTCTACGCGATGGGCTAAAAACAGAAGCTTTGGGCGCGGAAGCTTGGTGCCGCAAAAGTCTTTGTAATCCAATGCGGAGATAACGGTCTTGCCCGTGCCGGTAGCAGCAACGATTAAATTTCGATAACTCTTGTGCACCTCACGCTCTGCACGGAGTTTCTCCAAGATCCGTTCTTGGAAAGGGCGGGGGGTGATCTCAGCGAAGAAGCGAATCCCCGCTTCCTTTTCTTTGGCTCTGGCACCGCAAATTGCGCGTCGAAACTTCTCGAGGTCCGCTTTCTGGCAGGTTTCAAAAGCCTCACTGCTCCAGTAGCCCTCAAATTCTCCGCGGAATTGCTGCATCACTGCAGGTTGATCCTGCTCGGTGATCTTCACGGTCCATTCCAATCCGCTGGTAATGGCGACACGCGTGAGGTTCGCCGAGCCAATGTATGCCGTGGAAAAGCCCGATTGCCGGTAGAAATGGTATGCCTTAGCATGCAGGCGCGTGCGTTCTGTGTCGTATGAGACCTTTAACCGCACATTGGGGCATTGCACCAGCCACTCGATGGCTTCCGGATCAGAGGCGCCCATATAAGAGGTTGTTATCACGCGCACGGGCACTTGACGCTTGGTGAGTTCCTGCAACGCAGGCATCAAGAGTCGTAATCCCGAAAGTTTGATGAAGGACACGAGCAGATCCAATCGATCGGCGCTTCGCATCTCCTTCGTCAGCTCGTGCTCCAAGGTTGGCGTTCCGGCCGCGCCGGTGAACAGAAAGCTCATATTCAATGCTGTTTGAGGCAAAGGCCAGGGTTGGCCTGCTGGAACTTCTCGATGGACTGATGTAAGCATCTTGAGGGGGTGCAAGATTCTTTTGCGAACCAGATAGTCAAGGCCTTCCTGCGCACCCAGGAGTTCGATGAGGCTATTCAAGAGATTAGCTCGCGTTGCAGACTTACATTGTCGCAACGCTTCCAGAAATACCTGCCCGAGGAGCAAATTGAATTGTTCAGGCTCTTCCTCCTCTTCGAGTTTTCGCAGGGTTGGCTGTAGGCCTGGTGAATGGGCGATCAGATCTTTCAGCTCTTCATCAAGTATACGTGCGTACGCGCCTGGTGCCAGCAGAGGGTCACTACTCATGACAGGCGCGCCTGAATCTGGTCCACGATCGGCAAGTCTGCGGGCGCCCAAGGTAGGGTTCCAAGAGCCTCCACCCGGAGCCACCGTGCCTCCAAATGCTCAGATAGTGTAATGGTTGGCGCCTCGGAGCAATGAAAAAACGGCAAGAGGTGCACCCGACCGAAGTCATACTGATGGGAAGTAGGGTCCAGTGGCATCAAAGTCCCGACTTCGATTTGGAGCTCCTCGAGGATTTCGCGGCGCAGCGCCTGCTCCGGTGATTCGCCTGCCTCGATCTTGCCTCCAGGGAACTCCCAAAGGCCACCCAGAGGTTTGTCGATAGGGCGGCGCGTGGCGAGTATTTCGCCGTGCTCATTCTGTAACACAAGACATACTACCGAGACTGTAGACTGATACATGCGTACGAAGGATCCTAGGCGTATATTGCACTGCTAACTGCCACAGATTGTAGCAGTCAGCTCACTTGGCTATCTATCCCAGTGCACCAACCAAACGCGAGACTAAGAGAGACTCCGACCCGTTGTCAAGGATTCGCACCTGAAGGTTTTGTGACATCCGAGGCGTAGGCGGCCTGCTGGGCGTTTTCAGCGGCGTGGTGCGCTGGTGTGTGCCGTGGTGGCTTATTTTTCGGCGGCGAGGCCGACGTCGATGCTTTGTCCTCCTTCGGTCTGAGTGCAATGGACGGCGATCAGGTTTGCACCGGGTTTGAGTGCGGCCCGGGCGTCGCCGGTGAGGGGGAACTGGTCGTAGCTGCCGATATGCCCTTCGACACGGATGGCGAGGACGCCGTTGATGTAGACCTCGGCATCTTCGTCGTGGAGGATATCCAGGAAGCAGGGCCCCTGGGGCACGGCTTCGATGGTGAATTCGCGGCGGGCCCAGATGGCGGGCGTGAGCCAGTCGGTGCGGACGTTCGCGCCGGGGGTGTCTTTCCTGCCGAGGACGCCGGGGCCTTCTTTCCATCCCGCGTCATCAAAACCGGGCTGTTCCCAGCCCTGTCCGGGGTCGTCGGTAGTGTAGCGCCAGGTCTGCCCGTGATCTCTGGAGGTTGCCGCGAGGGTGATCAGTTCGGGCGGCGGCAGGTAGGCGGTATCGTTGACGCGTTTGAGCCAGTCGGCGCCGAGTTTGACGAGTTCGCGGTCGTAGGTCATGAGGCCGTTGACTTCGCCTTCGACGTCGGTGGTCTGGGTATATACGGCGGCGGCGAGTCCGTCGTGGATGAGATAGCGAAGCCTTCGGATAAGCAGTTCGTAGTGGCGCGCGAGGGTTTCACGATCCTGGTAGGTGCGGTATCCCCAGTTGCGCTTATCCCACCAGAGATGGCCTTCCACCGGCCAGCCCAGTCCGCCGAATTCGCCCAGGACGGACGCGCGGTGGTCCTCGATGGGGAACATGTCAGGCCCGGGATAGCTGTGTTTGTCGTAGACATCGCTGCCGCCGCGATCGGACCAGCCACTGGTCTGATTGACGAGGCGGCTGGGATCGAGCTGTTTGAGCCAGTCGGTGATTTCGCTGGTCTGGAACTGGCCCCAGCCTTCATTGAACGGCACCCACATGATGATGGAGGGGTGGTTTCCGAAGTGGCGGACGAGTGCGCTGAGTTCGCGGCAGTAGTTGTGAGCCGACTGGGCGCTGCGCTCGATGTCGGGGTCGTTGTGCCCGATAAAGGCGTCGCCGCTGGGCATG
>DAOSJS010000247.1:0-6174 GCA_035367355.1 Candidatus Hydrogenedentota bacterium | reverse complement strand
GGGACTGCGTTCGAGCGCAAGCTCAAGGAGGCGCATCCCCTTGATCCGGTGAGCATTGAGCTCAGTTATGAGGACGTCGAACGTACGGTCGTCAAGGCGGTTAAACGCTTTTTCGCCATCATCGACCCACTCAACTGCGTAGCCATGTTCGTCGAGATAGGAAATGATGCGCCGGGCGGTTTCGGGAGCGCGCTCGACCAGCAGGATCTCGGCTGTGGCAGTGTGTTCAGGCATTCAGGAATCCTTCATGGAGCGGGCGGCCGTGCGCAAACCTCTTAGACGGGTACGATAGCAAAGGACAAAAAAAACATGCAAATGCCTTGCGGGACATCCCGGGGTATGCTACAATCGCTCAACAAACACGGGGTATAGAGTGGCCATGCGTCGCAACTTCTTTTATTTCACCATGTTGGTTGTGTTGGTAGCAGGTGTGGGATGTGCCCGGGCCGCGCGCAACACAACGGGGTTTGCCTTACACGATTCCGCGCTCGTCGAGGCACCGTTTGAAGAAACGTGGCAAGCCACGAAAGCGGTTCTTCGAGAGATGGACCTGGAAATTTATACGCGCGACAAACGCGGCCAGTTCGTGGCCTACAGCGACATGAAACGCCGCGCGATCCTGGTGCCGCACCGGCTCAAATACACCATTGTGCTGGAAGAAGAGTCCGCGGAGACCACCAAGGTCACGATCGAATCGATGAAGCAGGTCTACGGGGTCACGCTGCTGACCTACCCCGACTGGCATGACCGCAAGACCGAGGACAACAGCGTCGCGCTGGAGGTCCTGGAACGCCTGAAGGCGCGGGTATCCTGAGCCGTCCTGCCTTACCGCGGCAGCCGGGTTGACGCCGCTTTCCTTCCGAGTCACCTTCCGGCTGCTGTCTGGATCGCGGCATTTCCAACCGTGTCGATGAATCCGGCATATCCAGGCCCACCGGCCGCCACATAGCCGTCGCTTCGCCCCGTTTTGTCGCGCCGCAAGAATGCGACGCCCGTGCTTCCGCGGTCGTACATGCCGATCTCCAGGAAAGGCCGGTCTTTGCGCCTGGGATTGCTCTCGGGCGCATTCAAAGCCCGACTGCGGGAAGATTACCAGGCGCGTATGTGTATCTTTTGAAGTGCCGGCCCGGATGCTTTGCCTGCGCCGTGTGAGCCGGGAAAACGGAGCGCGGGTTATTTATTGACGACGTAGTGGCTATTCACCTTTCCAAGCGAAATAAGCCCGGCGTTTCTACGTATTTTAGCTCCCAGTAAAGGGTTTTTCGACATTTACATGCACCGTATTCACCGTTAATGCCCTGATTTGGCCTAGTTTTGTCTGTTTTTCGCAGATCATGGTATACTGGGTGTGGCTGGGTAGTAAGGTTAGGCTAGAAAGGGTTGCCATGATATCGTTAGTTCAAATCAGATGTCCTCATTGTGGCGCGAAAGGAAGAATGCTCCTCCCTCCTGCAGGCCTTATCTTGATAGGACCATGTCCGCAATGCCGCGAACTGGTAGCCGTGTTCTGTGGGCATGCGCTGCCGCTCGACTCGGAGGTGATGAAGTCTGGCTCGGCGGAGGAAAAGGGAGCGCATCTGCTGGTTGTCCTGACGGAGTTCATCGAAAGCCAGATTGGCGAGATGGTCCAACAGTCGTTCCAGGCAGAGGATGGCGCAGATGAAAGCCTGGACCCGCCGTCGATCCACAGCGGCGTGGAGGCCGATGCCGCCTGGGCGGTTGAGGAGCAGGAGCAGCTCAGCAATCCGGCGATTTCCGCGGAGGAGGTCTCGTATTTTTGCGAGACGGAATTGAACCTCCTCGATAATTCAGATTATTTCCACGCCATTTTCGGGTGAACCGCTGTTCCGGCGGCGAAACCCGTCCAGACGGCAAAGTGTTTCTTGCCGGCCCCCCAAAACCGCTCCGTATTGCAAGATGTGGAGCGGGCAGTCCATAATGCCGCCGAGGCCGCGCCCGCGGCATAAGGACGAGCACGCCATCACAGACAGAGGCCGGATTGCCGCTGGCGAAGCCGGTTCTTGAGGAGTCACCGTTATGCCTCATCTGAGCATTTCTATCCTGTTGACCGCCCTGCTTGCCGGTGCGGCGGAATTGCCATTTCCCGCGGAGATCATCGATTTTTCGGCCTATCAGAACAACCCCGTGTTTGAGGCCGGCGGACCGGATTGCTGGGACGCCGCCATCCGCGAACGCGGCTGGATCCTCAGGGAAGACGGCCTATATCACCTCTGGTACACGGGTTATCGGCCCGGAGACGGCCAGACCATGCAACTGGGATACGCCACCTCGCCCGACGGGATCTCGTGGACCCGCTACCCCGGGAACCCCATCTATACCGAGCACTGGGTGGAAGACATGATGGTCGTGAAGCAGGGTGGAACGTACTACATGTTTGCCGAAGGCACAGACGACCAGGCTCACCTGCTGACCTCGACTGACCGTGTAAACTGGATCCGCCAGGGAATCATCGACATCCGCAAGGTGAACGGCGAACCGCTGGATCCGGGCCCTTTCGGCACGCCCGCGGCTTTCTATGAAGACGGGACCTGGTACCTCCTCTACGAGCGGGACGACGAAGCCGTGTGGCTGGCTACGTCGAACGACATGCAGGTCTGGACCAACGTACAGGACGAACCCGTGCTCCGCCCCGGACCGGAACCCTACGATGCCACCATGATCGCGGTGAACCAGGTTGTAAAATATAACGGCATCTATTACGCCTATTGCCACGCCACGTGCCCGGAAAATGGCCGGGATCGCTGGAGCATGTGCGTCGCGGCCTCCGCCGACCGGATTCACTGGGAAAAATATGCCGGCAACCCCATCATCGAGCCAGACCATTCGAGCGGGATCCTGGTGCATGATGGGCAGCAGTACCGCATGTACACCATGCACCGCGCCGTGGACCTTTTCTTCCCGAAGACATCCTCTCCAGACGCCTCGGCCGGCGGCGCCGGGGAGAACACATCCGGGAAGTGACCCCTCAGAGAGCAGGCGCCGGGGACTCCGGCGCCATTTTTCAAAAACTTGCGGCGAAGCCGCCGGACAACGCATAATCGCGTCCTGGGCCGGGCCATTTCCCCATTACGAAAGGGGGCAGGGCCGTCCGCGGAATCACCCGCCGCTACGTACAGCATGTAGAATCCAGCGGAACGTCCAGACCGTTTTGTGGGGCGTGTCCCGCGGATATCCCCGGAAGACTGTGGCCTGAGCCCGCCCGGTAACCATTGATTCAGGAGTAGCTGCCATGTGTCCGGATCCCTTGACTCCGTACGGCAATCGGCCGATGGTGACGCCGATCGTCAATGCCGTCAACTACGAATATGCGTCATTTGATGTGCTGCGCCAGATCACCGACGGCGAAATGGATGGATACACCTACCACCGCGACGACAATCCCACGGTGCGTAAGGTTGAGGAGACTCTGGCCGAAATGGAGAATGCGGAGGACTGCATCGTCTGCACCTCCGGCATGGCGGCCTGCAGCCTGGTTTATCTGACCTATCTGAGCTCAGGCGACCACCTGATCCTGTTTCATGACATTTACGGCGCACATTACAAAGTGTCGCTGATTCTCGAACGCATGGGGATCGACATCACGTGGCTCGACGCCGACAACAGCGCCGGTGTCCAGGCACACATCCGCCCGGAAACCAAAATGATCCTGTTTGAAACGCCGAGCAACCCCCTGTGCAAAGTTGTGGACATCGCAGGCATCCGGGAATCGGCCGGCCGGGATGACATCCTGGTGTGCGTCGACAACACCTTTGCGACGCCGTACCACACGCGCCCCCTCGAACTGGGCGCCGACCTCGTCATTCACAGCGCGACCAAGGGGCTGGGCGGTCACAACGATCTCATGGCGGGCGCGATCGCGACGTCCAAGGAGCATTACAACAACCTCTGGTTTACCCGCCAGGCGATTGGTACCACCCTCGACGCCTATTCGGCGTCTCTGCTCGAGCGCGGCCTGAAAACCTTTGAGCTGCGGGCCGAAAAAATGGCCAGCAATGCCCTGGCCGTAGCCGAGCACCTTGAGGGGCATCCCAAGATCTCGCGTCTGTTTTACCCGGGCCTCCCCTCGCACCCGGACCATGAAATCGCCGCGCGCCAGATGCGCCACGGTTTCGGTGGCATGATGTCGTTCGATGTCGGGCAGGACCAGGAAGACGCCAAGAAGTTTATCTGCTCGCTCAAGCGGATCTATCATGCCGTGAGTCTGGGTTCCACGGAATCGCTGATCTGCATCCCTCATCTGACCACCATGCTCTATCTTCCCGAAGAGCGGCGCTCGGTGTTTGGGGTGCGCCCGAACACGGTGCGGCTCTCCGTCGGCATCGAGCCGCCGGATGTGCTGATCCGCGATATTCGCCAGGCGCTGGCCAACCTCTAACACGCCTGCAATCGCGGCGCCTGTGCCAGGGGTTGACGTACCTCCCGCGGTTCTGGCCAAATGTCGGAAAAGGGCTGGCGGCGGAGAGGAAATCCTTTGCGAGCACTCCGATGGCCAGCTGTTGAGTGGGCACGAACAGGGCAAGCACGAGGCACGGGGGGCAGACATGAGCTTCACGATTAACCGCCGCGGATTTCTCCAGGCCGCTGCCGCTTCGGCGGCGTTATCGGCATTCGGCGCCGATGCCGTGGAGGTCGTCAGTCAGAAGACATGGCGCGTCGGCCTGATCGGCTCAGGCTGGTATGGCAAAAGCGACCTGTTCCGGCTGATGCAGGTAGTGCCGATCGAAGTGATCTCGATCTGCGACGTTGATGCCCGGATGCTCGAAGGCGCCGCGGATTTGATCAGTCAACGGCAGAAATCGGGCAAAACGCCGCGCACCTACCGCGATTACCGGGAAATGCTCGCCGAAAAAGACCTCGATATCGTCATCATCGGCACCCCGGATCACTGGCACGCCCTCACCATGATCGCCGCGGTTGAATCCGGCGCTCACGTGTACGTCCAGAAGCCCACCTCCGTCGACGTTCGCGAGAGTGAGGCTATGCTGGACGCGGCGCGCCGTCACAACCGCGTGGTCCAGGTCGGCATGCAGCGCCGGAGCACTCCGCATCTCCTCGAAGCCAAGAAGAACATCGTTGACGCCGGCCTGCTGGGGAAGGTTGCCCAGGTCGACATGTGCTGTTACTACCATATGCGGGCAAACGAAGCGCCCGAGCCCATACCGGTGCCGGAGTTCCTCGATTACGAGATGTGGACCGGTCCCGCGCCCCTGCGTCCGTACGACCACCTGCCTCACCGCGGCTGGTGGCGGGCGTTCATGGAATACAGCAACGGGATTGTCGGCGATATGTGCGTGCACATGTTCGATGCGGTTAGATGGATGCTCGGGCTCGGCTGGCCCACGAGCATTGCCTCGACCGGGGGCATCTTCGTGCAGAAGGAATCCAAGGCGACCACAAGCGATACCCAGGCCGCCACATTCACCTACGACGACTTGACGTTAGTCTGGCAGCACCGCACCTGGGGCGACGCCCCGGATCCCGATTATCCCTGGGCATTCACCCTCTATGGCGACAAGGGGACGCTCAAAGGCAGCATAAACAGCTACGACTTCATCCCCCGGGACAAGGGCGACCGCATCCACCAGGGCGCTGTTTACGAACGCGAGGAGTACCCCGAAGATCTGACCGAAGACAGCATTGAGCTGCAGGCCGCCCCCGCAACCCGGCGCCAGATGCTCGATTTCGTGGCCGCCATTGAAACCGGCGCGCGGCCCGTCGCCGACATCGAGGAAGGATACATCTCCTCGGCCAGCTGCATCCTCGCCAATCTCGCGATGAAAACGGGCCGCACCCTCCGCTATGACCCCGTGAAACGCGAGGTCATCGGCGACCCCGCCGCAACGGAACTGCTTCTACGCCCCTATCGCGGCCCTTGGACGCACCCGGCGGCGTGAACGCCGCCTGCGAGCGCACAAACTCGCGCGGCCAGGCGCTATGCCGCTGAATGGGTGAAAAGACGTCCCGTCAAAGGGGGACCTTACGGGGCAATGAACTCGCCTCTTCTGCTGAAGCGCTAGCGCCGCTTGAATCCGCCCAGGAACCCCCTGAGTATGCTGTGTGCTATTTTCTGTCCGGCATTACCGCCGATAGAACGAGCCGCCTGTTTGGCGAAAATCTCCACGACGCCCTGGCGCCGTTTGGTGCCCCAAATCA
>DAOSJS010000246.1:0-6174 GCA_035367355.1 Candidatus Hydrogenedentota bacterium | reverse complement strand
CTAAACGACGGCATGAGCCCCGACGAGGCCCGCATCCAGTTCGGGTGGCCCGTGGAAGTGTTGCTGGTCGAATCGCAGAAGGCCGGAGTGGCGAAGAATGATCGGGGTATTGCCTTCCTCAATATCGGCGCGATGCTTCAGACTATGGAACAGTGGCGTCTCGCCGGGACGGTCCTGCAGGCAGCCATGAATGAGCTTCCGTCCAAACAGGCTGCCCTGGCGGCTCGTGAGGCCGCCCAGGTGCTGGCTCATGAGAACGAAGAAGCGCAGGCGTTTGAACTGCTCCGCAAGGCCGTGGCTCTTGATCCAGATAATCCGGACACCCGCATGGTTTACGCTCGAACCCTGCTGAAGCAGGGCAAAAACCTCGAGGCTCGAGAGGAATACAACAGGCTCCTCCAAATGCCGGGGCTGAGCGAAAAGGCCCGTGAAGTCATAACACAGGAAATGCACGCTCTGCCGTAACGCGGCGCGTGAAGGAGAGGCTCGATGTGTGTGCAACCCCGTAGTCGATGGAGAGGCCGCCAGAGGTTTGGCTGGATGATTGTGCTGCTGGGCGTGTGCACGGGCGCATTGAACGCCTTCGGGCAGACTCCGGACGTCGTGCTTCCGGACACTCTCCAAGGCTATAACCTCATTTTCATTAACATCGATGCATTGCGTGCAGACCATTTGGGATGTTACGGCTATAAGCGGAATACTTCGCCCTTCATCGACTCCCTCGCCAAAGAAGGGTTGCTCTTTGAAGAGGCCCGCTCCAACAGCACCTTTACCCGGGAATCGGTGTCGGTATTGTTCTCGGGGATGCTTCCCTGCTCCAGTGGCGCGATGGGCTGGTACGCTCAGGTGCCGGAGACCGTGCCTACCATTGCGGAACGGTTTGCAACGGCGGGATACGACACCCTCTTTCTCAGCAACACCGCTGTGCTTGCCGGGGTGACCCGCGGATTCAAGACAGTGCATCACCTGCCTCTGCACTGGATGCTGAGCACAGAGGGTCCCAAACTCACCGCAATTGCCATGGAACATGCGAAAAAATTGCGGAACAAACCTTTCTTCATGTACCTCCACTATTTTGATCCGCATGGCCCGTACGAACCGCCGGATGACCTCTACCTGCGGTTCGCGGACTCGTTCTACCCCAACCCGCTGCACATTTTTGATGATATTCGTGCCGACCTGAACCAGCTTCGCGGGGAAGGCTTTGGGCCGGGTGACCCGCGTTTTGAGGACACGATCATCCGCTACGACGCCGAAATCGCAGACTCCGACCGCTCTATCGAGATGCTGTTTCACGCGTTGGGGGCCTATGGCCTGCTCGAGAAGACCCTGGTGGTGATCGCATCGGATCATGGGGAGGAATTTCTGGACCACGACTGGGTAGAGCATGGATGGTCACTGCACGAAGAGGTGCTTCGCGTCCCTCTGATTTTCTGGGCCCCGGGAAAAGTCCCGGCGGCACGCGTGCAGGCCCCCGTGTCGGTGGTGGATTTGTACCCTACGATGGCACAACTGTTCGGATTGCCGACGGACGGCTCTACATTGGACGGCGAAGCGCTTTTCAAGCCTGCGAACCCGGGCCTGCGGTTGACGCCTCCCTCCCACCCCTATATTGCCGAATTAATGCTCCAGGAGCGCGCCATGACACGCTGTGTGATCGTGGATGGGTGGAAGTACCTGGCTGCGCGCAAGCGTTTCACTCCGAGCGAGCGGCCCAGAGAGGTCAGGCAGCTTGAGGAAACGCAACTGGGGTTACAGGCCGGCACCATCCCGATGACAGATGTCTGGGGCCCGCCGGTTTTCGAAGAACTCTACTGTCTTTCCAAAGATCCCCGGGAAACCACGAACGTGCTGGACGAAGAAACTGCGGTCCGCGATAAACTGCGCGCTATTCTCGAGGAACACGAAAAGAAGTGCCGCGAGCGAGGTATCGAGACGCCGCCCCGGCAGCAGGTTCCCCTGTTGAGCCCGGAAGAAATGGATCTTCTCCATAGCATGGGGTATTTCTGAGCGGCATCTGCCTCGAATTTGCGCTTATTGAGGCTTGAGCCAGCAACGGCTCCGCGCGCCCAGGTCGATAATGAGATTTCCGTCGGATACAGGAATTTCAGCGCCGGTAAGCTGGTTGTGCCACGTGCCGCCAGCGACTGATGCCGGCGCCCGCAAGACGGCGCTTACCGGCGTCTCATTGTAGTTCTGGACAAAAAACTCCTGCTCTCCAAACGGTTGCAGGCACACGCGTGTGGGCGCGTCCAGAGCGAGGCCGAGAGGCTCCAGAAAAACCGCGCGAAGAAGGTCAGTTGCCCCCTGCGGCAACTCAAGGAGCCCCAGTTCACGCGGCGCCAGGAGCACCTCCCCCACCGCATCAAAATCGGCCTGCGAGAACGTGTGGCAGTTGAGCACATAGAGTCCGCTGTTCTGGAAACGGCGTCGGATCAGGAAGGGGACCGGCGTCGAATCCACCAGGGCCTCCAAGAGGACATCCGCATCGCCTGGTTTCAGAAGCGCGGCCAGATCCAGGCCGTGTTGCACGGGCACGGGCTCTCCATTCAGGAGGACCGCCTCAGCCCGGACGGGGTCGAGGTGAACGGGTTCGAGCCCAGCCAGCTCGGCGGCTTCCGGGCGGCGCGCAAGAAAGCCCGCGGTAACGATGACGCGCCCGCCGCGAGAGAGCCGTGCGCGCAGCTTCCCGATGACACCGGGATCTGACGCCGCCTGTTCGGGAAGGAAGAGCACTTTCGCTTCGTGAGGAAAGGCCACCATTGGGACAAGCGGCACCCCCAGCATCCCAATAAAATCCATCACATACAGGTTTCCGCCTGCATCGCTGCCCACGGGTTTGTACGCTGCGACTCCTTGAACGGGACCCGTCTTTACCGCCGCCGCGAGATCGGCCAGACGGTCAAATTCCTGTGCCAGCAATTCATCTCCCGGGTGCCCGTTCAAGACATCCAGAAAATTGAAGACACTGAGAATGCGTGCGCCCGCCAGGACAGACTGGTATGCCTGATCCACAAAATCGAGGGCGTCACAGTCGCCATGATCAAACCACGCGGCCTGGATGGTCTTCGGCGCGACTGAGGCAATCCACCGGTAATTCACGAACGCTTCGAAAGGCTGCACAAATCCATACCGTTGCGTTCGGGCGCCGCGGGTTTCTGTGCCCACCCAGACGCGGTCAAAAGAATGTGCATGGCTGGCAAGCGCATACCCATATTCGTGAAACAGGTCATACCACTGCGGAAACTTGACGATCATCGTGATGTCCGGATTCGCTTCCCTGGCGGGAGTAATAAACACATCCCGGGCCACCGCGGCCATCAGCTCGCAGCGATACTGGCTCCAGGGGGCCTCGCCTTTCGCCTCCTTTGATTCTTCGCTGACGTCTCCCGTGCAGAGAAAATCGTCAATGACGAAGGTGTCGAACAGGGGGGCAACGGAACGCATAATCTCTTCGAGGTCGTGCTGGGTTTTCGGGTTTTGCCAGTTGTACCAAGCCAGCGGGCCTTTCTGGCGGACGCCCGTGTCTCCACCGGGAGTGGTGGCGATGCCGCCTGCTACCTCGAACCCATGATCCCGAAAATAGTCCCGCACACGGGCCAGATGCTCAATCGGGACGATTTGACCGCTGCGGTACACTTCGATTGTCACCAGGGTAAACCCGTAGTCTCGGAGCATCGCAGCCGCATCGCGCTCCAGCGTAAAGATGCGCTCGACCGCATCGGTCGTCAGATATATCCCCAGGATCAGATCGCTTTGGCGGGCCATTGCCCGCTCGTGCAGGGAGTCTTTATCTGCATCTGCCTGGGCGGAGAGCGCGAGGGTCATACTGAGAAAGATCAGGTGAGTCATGGGAATCCTCCGTTGATGTCGATGGCCCCGTGGGCCGTAGAGCACACCCTAACGCAAATGGGCCGATGAGGCAAGAGACAACTTTGAACAGATGGTTTCTCTGGCGGCTGCGTTGAATCCCTCTCCCATCTGTGATATGCCTACGTGAACTGGCAGTGCATTCACACGCCACTGCAAAAAAGGAATTCATGGCATGCGCATTACGTCGTACGGCGCCGTCGGGGGAGTCACGGGAAGCAAACACCTCCTCGAGGTCAACGGGCACAAGATCCTCTTTGATTGCGGCATGTTTCAAGGCGTTCGCCGGGAGGCCGCGGCGCTCAACCGCACCTTGCCGTTCAACCCCAACGATTTGGACGCGGTCGTACTGAGCCACGCCCATATCGACCACAGCGGCATCCTCCCGATGCTCGCGCGGTACGGCTACAAAGGGCGCGTGTTTACTACGCCGGCCACTCGCGACCTCTGCGCCATCATGCTGCTCGACAGCGCCCACATCCAGGAGCGAGACGCACAGTGGCTGTCCAAAAAGCATGAGACGTTCGTGCCGCCGCTGTATACCGACGTCGACGTCCGCGAGATCATGCGGCGGTTCATCAGCATTCCCTATGATATCAACATGGAGGTGGCGCCGGGGGTCAGCGTAACCTTCAAAGATGCCGGGCATGTGCTGGGCTCGGCCATGCTGCTGGTGGAGTTCACGGAAAACGGTTCCCGCCGCCGGTTCATCTATTCCGGGGATATCGGCCAGAAAAATGCAGCCATACTCAAGGAACCCTGGGAACCTGACGACGCCGACGTCGTTGTCATGGAAAGTACGTACGGTAACCGGGATCACAAGCCGATCGAGACGCTCGACCATGATCTGGCGGAGACGATCAACCGGACGTACGAGAAAGGCGGCAAGCTGATTGTCCCCACGTTTGCGCTGGAGCGCGCGCAGGAATTCATCTTTGCGCTGAAACGGCTCGAATTGGGGGATCATATCCCTGAAATGCCAGTGTTTGTGGACAGTCCGCTGACGGTCAACGTGACGGAGGTATTTCGGCTCCATACCGACTCATTTGATGACGATATCCGAAGTGTCATGGAAGAATCAGGCGATCCCTTCCAGCTGCGCCACATTGAGTACATCCGTGACGTCAAGGCATCGATGCGTCTCAACGGCCTGAAAGAACCCTGCATCATCCTTTCTGCATCGGGCATGTGCGAGTTCGGGCGTATCCTCCATCATCTGCGTAACAACATCGAAGATCCACGCAACACTATTTGCATCATTGGTTTCCAAGCGAAGAACACGCTCGGGCGCCGGATTGTCGAACGAGAGCCGACGGTCAAGATATTCGGCCTGAAACACCGTCTGCTGGCTGATGTCAAGGTGTTCAATTCATTGAGCGCACACGCAGGCCGCTCCGAGCTCATCGCCTTCGGAAAACGCTTTAAAGATCGGGCGGAGAAAGTGTTGCTTGTTCACGGCGAGCCCGAGGCGCTCGAGGCCCTTCAAAGCGGCCTCGAGGCTGAGGGTTGCACTAATATCGCGATACAAAAACTGGCCGAGCCGGCTGAATTCTGAACCGCATGCCCTGTCAGGCGCTCGCAGAAAAGAACGCAGGCAGTGCAATTGAGGATCCCCGGGCCGGGCATTTTCGGGCAGAAAGCGGGGCTTTCTTTATCCGTTTACCCCCCGGCGATCGACATAAATCCCGCCCTGGCGCGCAAGTGATGCTTTTGCACGGAGCTGTGAGAGGGTTTCAAAGAGCTCGTGCGGGGCTGTCATGCCTTTGGCTTCCCGGGTGGTAAGACAGATGAGCACATCGAGCAACGGAGAGCTCGATTCTCTTCGCTTCGCCGCCGCATAAGCCTGAGGATGGCCAATGCTTGTGTAGAATCGTTCCAGGTGGTGCTCCCAGACTCGGCGCACAAGGTCGCAATAGGCATTGGCTTTGCCGGGTGGCAAAACGCAGACGAAATGCCCGCCGCCCATATGACCGCAGAAAAAGGCGGAAGAAGGAAAATTTCGTCCCGCCTGCTGAAGGGCTCGGGCCAGCCGGCGGATCGCCTTTGCCCGGGGTTCTTCGCCATACTGGCGCGCGAATTCGCGGATATGCTGAAGTTCAATATAGGCCAGTGCGAACTCCTCACCAAGGCTGACTCTGCGTTGCACCTCGCGTTTCGTCGCACCGGCTGCCGGAATATCGGCTATCGGGTCCCGTCCCGCTCTGTCCGCGCTGACACGGAGCAGGGCCTCCATGCGATGAATTAAGTTGTTGATATCAAAGGGCTTGACAACGTAATCGTCGGCGCCTTGAGCCAAACCGTGAT
>DAOSJS010000245.1:0-6203 GCA_035367355.1 Candidatus Hydrogenedentota bacterium | reverse complement strand
CGTGACCATCGATCTGGGAGAAGATCTGCCGATCAGCGGAGCCTCGTTCAACACCGCCGCTGGCACGGCCGGGGTCGCCTGGCCCGCAGCAATCTACGTGCTCGTGGCCGGTGAAGACAAGATCTTCTACGAGGCGGGCGAACTCATCTCGATGAGCTCCGGCCACGGCCTTCCCGATCCGGCCAGGTATTCCGTGCACCGCTACTGGACCGACCAGCTCAAGACGCATGGGCGATACATGGCCTTCGCCTTCGACGCCCAGCCGTACGGGTTCGTCGACGAGATCGAAGTGTACCGGGGTGAGGACGAATGGCTCCAGTACGCCTACACAGGAACTCCCATTAAAGACGTCAAGGACGCTGTGGTCAACGCGTCGCTCCAGCAGGCGATCCGCCGCCGCATTCTCCTCGACATCGCGGGCATTGAAGAGAAGCTTCCGAAAGCCGCCATCGACGCGGGCGCGAAGGAGGCCATCGCGGCTGGACTGACGGAGGCCCGCAGTGCGTGCGTGGAGCTGCCCGAGGCCGATCTGGAAACATTCAAGGCCGTCATACCGCTCAACGACCTGCACCGCGACGTACTGGCGCTCCAGGGCGCCCTGTGGCAGGCGCAGGGGCTCGCGCCGCTCACCGCCTGGCAGCCGCCGTTGTGGGACCAGGCCGGCCTCCTCGACGACCCGGTCGCGGGCGCATCTCCGAAGGTTGCGGTGCATCTCATGCGCAATGAGTACCGGGCCGGCTGTTTCAGCCTTTCCAACGCCACCGGGGAGCCTGACACCGTGCGGGTCACCTTTACCGGTCTTCCCGGCGGGGACAACCCCGGCTACATTACCGTGCACGAAGTCCAATGGACCGACACCAAGGCGGGGATCCCCGTCGCGGCGGCCTTGCCTGAGGCGCCCCGGCTGGGCGGCTCCAGCGTGATCGAGATTCCGGCCGGCATGACGCGGCAGGTCTGGTTCACCTTCCATCCCCAGTCCGTCGACCCAGGCACGCATACCGGCGAGATCGTGATGGCATCGGCACGACACGGTGAACTGCGGGTTCCGGTGGAGATGCGCGTCTACCCGTTCGAATTTCCCGCGCGGCCAACACTGCATTTCGGGGGCTGGGATTACAGCAACGGCCCCGGCAACAGAGGCGTCACGCCCAGCAACATGGCTCAGCTTATTGCCCATTGCCGCGAACATTATGTGGATTCACCCTGGGCCACCAACGCCGTGATGCCCTGGGGCGAGTACGATGCGGCGGGGGCGATGACCGCTGCCCCCAGCACGGCTGCGTTCGATGAGTGGATGGACCGCTGGCCCGATGCCGCCAATTACATGGTGTTTTCGGCGGTCGGCTCGAAGATGGCCGGATTTGCGCAAGGCACGCCCGAGTTCAACCGTGCTGTCGGCGAATGGACCGTGTTCTGGGCGGAATACATGAAAGGCAAGGGCAAGCAGCCGGAACAGCTCGGGTTGTTGATCATCGATGAGCCCCACCGCGCCGAACAGGACGAAACCATCCTCCACTGGGCCCTGGCCATCCGCGCCATGGATACCGGCATCCGCATCTGGGAGGATCCGATCTACCGGGGCGACATGACGCAGGCAAACCCGGAGATGATCGCCGCCTGCCATGTCCTCTGTCCCAACCGGCCCCTGTTCCTCAACGGCCCGGACGCGTATCGCCAGTATTTTGTGGATCGGCGCAATGAGGGCATCACGCTCGAGTTCTATTCATGCAGCGGCCCCGTGCGCCTGCTCGACCCCTATGGCTATCACCGCATGCAGGCTTGGGAATGCTGGGCGTATGAGGCCGTGGGCACGTATTTCTGGGCCCTGAGCGATACGGGCAACGGCTCGTCGTGGAACGAATACATCGCGCCCGGCACCGACTACTGCCCGTTCTTCCTGGACGACGATACGGTCACCGCGGGTAAACACATGGAAGCCATCCGCGAGAGCATCCAGGACTTTGAATACCTGGTCATGCTCCGCGATGCGATTGTCCGGGCCGGAGAATCCGATACAGCGGCCGCGGCAGGCGCGCTCCTCGCCGAGCTGCCCGGCCGGGTGCTCGACGCGAGCCGCAGTAAGACCCAGTACTGGAATGAACCGCTCGATCGGGCTGTTGCGGACCGCGCACTGCTCGAGATTCTTGATATGCTGGTGCAGCTGAAGTAAACCGCGGCAAGGAGACTGCGTTATGTATTCACTGACCCTGGTCATCGCGGCGGGACTGTCTGCGGCCGGCGCGGAAGCGGTCCCGTTTTACGCCGACAAACTCGATTTGACGTACTATCTCGACGCATCCGGCGCGCGCCATCCCATCGCATCCGTCCAGGACTGGGAAATTCGGCGTGAGCATGTCCGCGCCGGTCTCCAGCAGGTGGCCGGGCCACTGCCCTCTCGCGAGACGCTGGCCCCCCTGGATCTGCAGGTCGAACAGGAGGACGATTTTCCCGCCTATGTCCGCAGGAAGATCACGTTCGCGGTGGAACCGTGGGATCGTCTGCCCGCGTATCTCCTGATCCCGAAAGGGAAAGAAGGTCCCCTGCCCGCGGTCCTGTGCCTGCACCCCACCGCCGATATCGGCAAAGGCGTTGTCGTGGGTTTGGGCGGCAGGGAAAACCGGCAATACGCCGAAGAACTGGCCGCGATGGGGTTCGTGACCCTTGCCCCCGACTACCCCGGGTTCGGCGATTACAAAGACGCCCGGCAGCGCGCGTATGCCCGCGGATATACCAGCATGACCATGAAAGGCATCTGGAACCATATGCGCTGCGTCGATCTGCTCCAGAGCCTGCCCGAGGTTGATGCCAACCGCATCGGCTGCATCGGCCATTCCCTCGGCGGTCATAACACGCTCTTTGTAGGCCTGTTTGATGAGCGGGTCCGCGTGATGGTCACGAGCTGCGGATTCACCCTTTTCGCGAAGTACAAAGACGGCGACCTCACAGGATGGACGCATGACGGCTACATGCCCGCGATTGCCGAGACCTACGGCAAGGATCCGGCAGCGATGCCATTCGATTTCCCGGATATTCTCGCCGCGCTTGCGCCGCGTACCGTGTTCATCAATGCGCCCGTGAACGACGACAACTTCGATGTCTCGGGGGTGCAGGATTGCGTGGCGGCCGCGCAGCCCGTGTTCGCGTTGTACGGCGCAAACGACCGCCTGATCGCCGTGTATCCTGAGGCCGAACACGATTTTCCTGACGTGGAACGCCACCAGGCCTACGCGTGCATCCGTGACGCCCTGGCTGTACCCGAAGAGCACTGACCGCGGCTGGCGCGCGGACAGAGGACAAAAGGCGCGGACAAAAGGGAGGGTGCGAACGATGAACAGCCTTCCAGAGAGAACCGATGGCGGCGCGTGCGTGTATGCGCGTCGCCGATTTCTGTTGGCGGCAGGTGCGGGCATTGGCCTCGCACCGGGAGTCCAGGGCACAGAACAGACCGAGACTACTGTGGAATCCTTCACAATTTACAATGAAACGACCAAACTCCCGCTCAACGGAGACGGCGCCGCGATCATCAAAAATGCCAGCGACCTCGGGGCGCAGTTGCATACCCGGCACGGAGGGTGCTGCCGCTGCACGGTGGCGGCCCTGCAGCAGGCGCTCGAGATGGTGCCGGAGCATCCCGGCCTGTTCCGCGCAGCGACCTGCCTCGATGCCGGCGCCGCGCCGGGCGCGAAGCTGAGCTGCGGCTGTTTCACCGGCGCGGGCATCGTGATCGGCTATATCTGCGGCGGAGAGAATTTCAGCGACAGGAGCCTCGCGCACAAGCTGATTCAGCAGGTGGCCCGAAAGTTTCAGAAAACCTACGGCAGCGTCCTGTGCGAGGATGCCCGAAAAGGCGGCAAGTGCCACGTGGTCGTGGGACGCGCTGTCCAGTGGACCGCCGAGGTACTGTTGGCGCAGTTCTGCGGGTACACGTCTCCGTCTCAGGGATGAGGAGAGCCGGGCGGCCTGGCGTCACCGCCCATGCCGCTCAGATTCGAGGCAGGACAGATCGGCTACCCGCAATCCAAATCGTTCCGCGATTGCGGCGGCGTCGTCCAGGTTTGCCGCGACGTCTTCGGGCCGGTGGGCATCGGAATTGATCACAACCTCAATGTCGTATTCTGCAGCCAGTTCCCAGAAGCGGCCCCAGGGATACATCGGCCGGCAGCCTTCGGGCGTCTCGAGCCAGGGTTTGCGGAACCCATAGCCGTTGATCTCCAGCGGCACGCGATGAGCTTCCGCCGTCTGGAGGATCTCGCGCGAACAGGCCTCCGCGTGCCGATCCCAGGCCAGGTAGCTGTTCCCGAACAGATCGGGATGCGCGATAAACGCAAATAAGCCCCATTCAATGAGCGT
The DNA here is from genome assembly GCA_035367355.1 of Candidatus Hydrogenedentota bacterium. Taxonomy (GTDB): domain Bacteria; phylum Hydrogenedentota; class Hydrogenedentia; order Hydrogenedentales; family SLHB01; genus UBA2224. The sequence goes on along the minus strand of DAOSJS010000245.1, from coordinate 1,853 downwards.
GCAGTACACGGACGCATAGGTTCGCAATGCCGCGGCGTCTGTTATTCCCCCGTAGACGGGAAGCCAGCTCCCGTTGTGTGCAATGAAGTGCGCCGCGCCGACCAGGTAGTCAAGTTCGAGCCGGCCGAGGAGTTCGTCCTCGAAATACGCCCGGTACGCGGGCGTATACTCGCATTCCATGGCGTTCAGGATGCTGAGGCCGGGGAAGGCGTGGCGGGCCTGCTCGACGTCAGCGCAATACGCTTCCCGCTCATCGTATTCCATCCGGACCGACAGCCAGCGGTTGTCAGGCAGCGCGGCGTGATCGGAAAATCCAAGTACGGTCAGGCCGGCCTCGAGGGCCGCGCGGCAATAGTCGTCGACGTTGCCCGTAGCATGTTTGCAACGGAATGTATGGGTATGATGATTGGTCTTCATGGATTCCTTTCGAGGGAAGAATCGGGGGTTTTGCATGCATGCCTGCCCATTATAGGATAGGCACGGCCAGAGAACCCAGCATTTTGTAGATCCGCGTCACGATCTGTTTGGTTGAGACGCCCTCAGCGCCGGGGAAACTTCCCACGTCGTCGTAACGCGCATAAAAATCTTCATCCCCGGGGTCAACAGGCTCCATGCCGGGCCGCAACTCATAACTGGTGGTGTTGCGCAGGGGCCAGAGATCTACCGGCGACAACCCTGACAATCCTTCGATCAGGTAGTTGACATCGGACAACGGAAACCGCCGCTTGGCAATCACCCAGCTCCGGCCGGGCTGGGTGCTGCTGAGGATGGCCTCGCGCACGGTCTGGGCGATCTTCGCATCTTCGATCAGCACGCCGTTCTCGGTGTTCAGGTTTTGTGAGCGGGGATCCAGGTTGTACGAGCCAACGTAGGCGATGCGCCCGTCTACCACGATCGATTTGGCGTGGACGGATACAAACGGCTCGCGCGTTTCGCCATCCTGTTCCGCGCGCTCCTTAAGTTCGGGAAAATTCGGCAGCAGCTGCAGGAAATCGTCCGGCTGCGGTTTCAACTCGAAAATGTGGAAGCCCAGCCGCTCGAAGTACAGCGAACGCATTTTGTAGTTCGCGGAATACGCCATCATGTTGTCCGTCGATGCAAAGCTGTTGGTTGAAATGATGACTTTCGCAGGCGGTTCCTGGCGCTGCAGCTTTCGGAACGCCCGGCGTCCCGAAAGGTTCAGAATGAGATAGGGGCTCTGGATCAGCAGTTCGTCATCGGTTTTCCGGATGGTCTCCCGGATGCGGCGTGCGGCTCTCCCTCCACCCCACAACCATTTGCCCTGGTTCTTGCCGGGGGCGTCCGAGATGTATTCCAGCCGCCGCGCCTGCTGAAACGGCGTGACGAAGCGGTCGCGGATGAACGCCGCATCGAGCCCGTCGGTCATGCGTGCGCGGAAGTCTTCCACGCCGAAATCCTCGCTCCGGAGAATGCGCTGGTACTCGCCCGTCCGGATCACGGCGGCCACGTCCGTCAGTTTGCGACTCTCAACCGTTCGCCGGTAGAACCAGTAGTCTTCGAACGACTCAGCCATGGCCTTGGTCGCGGGCCCGAGCACCACGGAATCGCGATCGAGGAAGTTATAGCTGGTGGAGTAGTTGTAATAATGATTGTCGATGTTGCGGCCGCCTACGATGCCGATCAGACCGTCAAACAACATAAGTTTGTTGTGGAGGCGCTGGTTGGTCCCCTTGAATCGTACCAGCACGCTGGCCAGTTCCAGCACCCGGGGCGGAGCCGCGTGTTTCGCCGGAGGGCGGTAGTATTTCAGCTCGAGATTGGGGTGCGCTTCGGTGAGGGCGGCGATCCATCGTGAATCCCGGGCGGACATGAAATAGTCGACCATGAGGCGC
>DAOSJS010000244.1:0-6257 GCA_035367355.1 Candidatus Hydrogenedentota bacterium | reverse complement strand
GCCGCGGAACTTCAACGGCGCGGTGGGGCAATTCCGCTTCCAGGCGCAGGTAACACCACGCGACACAACGCAGAATATGCCGGTCACGCTGATTATCCGGGTGAACGGCACCGGCAACCCGGCCGCCATTGCCGAGCTGCAATTGCCCGCCCTGGAGGGCGCACACGTGTCCGAACCCGAACGCGCCATCCAGCCAATCATGGACCCGGACGGCGTCACGGCGGAAACCACCTTTTCGTATCAGATTACCCCGTTCAATGCGGGCCCTCTGGCGATTCCCCCCGTCGAATTCTGCTATTTCGATCCGGATAAAGGGCAATATGTCACTGAGAAATCATCCGCGTTCATTGTCAATGTTGAGGCCAGCGGCGAGGTTGCGCGGCGCCATGTGGCCGGCGCCACGATTGCCCCGGAGCCCGAGCGCCCCGATTTGTCACAGGCTGGCCTTTTGCCGATTGTGACAGCGGTAAACCATTTGCGGCGCGGCCCGGCCTCGCGGACAGGCGAGGCGGCTGTTGTGCTGTTTCCGCCCCTGGCCTATGGCCTATTTGCGTTCTGGACTGCCCGCCAGCGCCGGTTTGCGCGGGATCATACGTTCGCACGCTCGTATCGCGCCAAAGCGCGCGTGCAGAAACGCCTGCGGCGGGTTCTCGATGCAGGAGACCCCGCGGATGCGCTCTATCGCGCCATCATTGGATATATCGCCGACAAGTTTGATCTCCCTGAGGCCGGAATGACCTCTTCGGACGTGCGTGACCTCTTTGAAGGCCGCGCCATCACGCAGGCAGCCTCTGCCCATCTCCTCGACATCCTGCGAACCAGTGAACGCGCCCGGTACGCCGGGGAAACGCTTTCCCGCGGCGCGGTCGAACCGCTGCTCCAGTCCGCCCAGGAAAGCATGGAGCAGCTGGACCTGTGGTTGAGAAAGGGATCCCGCTGATGTGGCCGTTGACCGTTATACTCTGCGTTCTGTCGGCAGCCTCTTCTCCGGAAGCCCGGTTTGAAGAGGCGAATGCGGCGTACGGCGCGGGCCGGTTTGACGAGGCTGCTGTGTTGTATGAGCAAGTGATCGCGGATGGCATCCATGACGCTGTGGTGTTTTTTAATCTGGGAAATGCCTGTTTTTCCGCCGGGAGGCTGGGCCCGGCCGTAGTCAGCTACGAACGAGCCCTGCGCCTGGAGCCCGGTTTCGAACGCGCGCGTGTGAATCTCGACCACGTGCTGGCGTCCGCTCAGCGCCGAGTCGCCCCTCCGTTGCCCCCCTGGTGGGAGCAGACCTTCTTTTTCTGGCACGGCCGGCTCTCTCCCCAATGGGTGACGATGGCCGCGGCCCTGAGCTGGTGCGCCTTCTGGATCTTGCTGGCTCTCCGGAAATACCGGCGGTTTGCCTATGCCCGACGGCTGCTTGCCCTTGTGGCTTTCGTGACGCTCGCCTTCGGGATCTCCGCCTGGGCCAAAGCTCATCCCGCTGCAATTGCCGTGGCCTGCCAGGAAAGCGTTCCCGTGCATTATGCCCGCGGCGATCTTGACACGGTGCACTTTGAATTGTCCGCCGGTGACCGCGTCCAGGTGGAGGAACGCCAGAGCGGATGGTTGCTGGTATCCACGGGGGACGGGCGGCGCGGATGGGTCGACGCTGCTGCCCTGGCCCTGGTGGGTCCTCCGTATGACCCCGTGGTTCCCGTCATGCCCGGCGCGCCGAAGACGGGCGGTGCCGGGTGACCTGCCCCCCCGTGGCCAGAGTACGGGCACCTTGGCTGACGCGAGAGATCGCTCCGCGGCCGGTTCTCGCGACGTCTCGGATGAGCGCCAATATTTGCTCTTCCCGCGCCAGCAATGTGATCACTGTCGAAACCGAGGGCCGAAGTGGGTTACTCTATGGCATCATGTGTGCCATGGCCCAGCTGAATTTGACCAGTTCGATTGCGCGGCTCGCAACGAGTGCCCCGTGGACGTGCGGCTCGCGTCATGTGGCGCAAAACAACGGCAAAACCCTGAAACCGGCACCGCAAGCGGAAATCCGCAAGGAAATCCATACAGCCATCCATCCATGAGCTTCGATGGACGCCAAAGGAGAGACAGCATGAAAAAGCACTGGTTCGCGGCCGTTATTGTTCTGGGGGTCGCCGTGACCGTCCCTCTGCAAAGCCATGCCGCGATGGAACTGCTTCAGCAGCTTGAAAACGCGTTCATCGAGGTGGGTGAGAAGATTCGTCCGTGTGTGGTCAACATTGACGTGAAAAGCGCGGTGCCCGAAGGCTTTTCCGAAGACGGCCAGATTCCTGAAGACATCTTCCGTTTCTTCAATATCCCGTCGCCGCGTGAGAGGATGCCGCGGCCCATGCCGCGCCGGGAGGCGTCCGGTTCGGGATTCATCTTCAGCAAGGACGGCTGCATCGTTACCAACAATCACGTCGTCGAGGAAGCGGCTTCCATCGAAGTGCGCTTCTGGAACAACCGTGTGCTCGATGCCACGATCGTCGGTCGCGACCCGCAGACCGACCTCGCGGTGATCAAGGTTGAAGCCGATTTCGACCTGCCCACAGCCGTGCTCGGCGATTCTGATGTGTTGAAGGTCGGGCAGTTCAGTGTCGCGGCGGGCAGCCCTCGCGGCCTGGAAGGCTCGCTGTCTTTCGGACACATCACCGCCCTGGGCCGTGAAGGCCTCAACCTCGGCCTGCGCTTCCAGAATCTGATCCAGACCGATGCCGCCATCAACCTGGGCAACAGCGGAGGCCCTTTGTGCAACATCGATGGCGAGGTGATCGGGATTAACGTGGCCATCGTCTATGGAGCCGAGTCACTGGGCTTCGCCATCCCTGTCAATGCAGCCAAGAAGATCATCCCGATCCTCATTTCCGACGGGCGAGTTACGCGCGGCTATCTCGGCGTGTTTATCGACGCTGCGACAGACTATGCCGCGGCGCTTGGACTTCCCGATTCCAAGGGCGCGTTTGTGATCGACGTCTCTGAAGACACCCCTGCCGCACGCGCCGGCATCAAGCCCGACGACGTGGTGCGCAAGGTCAATGGACAGGTGGTCGAAAACGACCAGGATCTCAAAGTGAGAATCTCGGATATCGTACCGGGTGAGATCGCGAAGCTCGAGATCTGGCGCGACGGCGCCCCGATCGAGCTCGACGTTAAACTTGAGGAATTTCCTGAGAGCAGCCAACTGGTTACGCAACCACCCGCGGAAGACATCCTGGGCCTTCGTACCCAGCCCCTGACGGATCAGATGCGCGAACGCCTCGGTCTGGATGGCGATCTCGCCGGCGTGGTGGTATCGGAGGTTAAGGCGAGCAGCCCCGCGGATAAGGCCGGCATTCGTGTTGGCGACATTGTTGTGCGCATCGGAAAGTATGCTGTCCGAAATATGGACGACTTCAAGCGGCTCATGAAAGAACAGGCCCAGCCTGGCGGGTCAGTCCTTATCCGGCTGTTTCGAGGTGAAGAGATTCCCACGGTAGCCGTGTTGAAAGTCCCGAACGACTACGTGCCCGAGCCTTAGACACCGGTGTTTGGTGCGAACACGAACTGCCGGGCGGGGGAGTCTCTGCCTACAGTTTGGCCTCGTGAACTTTGCGATGCTAAGCTGTGGTCATGAAGCCGATCCTGTCGTGCATACTGGTTTTCGCGGTGCTCCTGGTGTCCGGATGCGATTCGAAAGCACCTCCCATACCATCACAGTCTGCCCGCCAGCGTGATGAGACAGGCTCAACCCGGATTGAACGCAGAACCGCGTGGGGGAAGGGGCGGAATTTCCCGGCCGGGGAACACAGGCTTCCATTGGGCGTGGCGCCGGAAAGAGGCGCCTTTCGAGTGTCTCTGCTTGAGGATTGGGAAGAGCCGGAGCCGGTTCGCGCACAGCTTCGGGCCGGCGAGACCGTGCTCCGCACGTTCGCGAGTGCAGGCAGAAGGCAATGGGCTTTCGCTTTCGCTGATCTGTCGGGCCATGCTGGCGCGCCTTGCGAACTCTGGCTGGAATGCGCCCGCCCGTTTGTCCTGGGTGCGTGCGAGTTCGTACAGGGCATGCCGGAAAAGCCGAACATCCTCGTTTTTCTGATCGATACACTGCGGCAGGATCATGTTAGCTGCTACGGTTACGAACGCGAGACTACGCCCCATATCGATCAACTTCGATCCGATGGGGTTTTGTTTGCGCGACTGATGCCGCAATCTTCGTGGACGCGCCCGTCTGTTGCCTCTCTTTTAACAGGAACCTATCCTTCCACCCACGGTGCAAACGGCTGGCTTGATCAGGTGCGTGAAAACCTGCCTCGCCTGGAGACGGCTCTGCACGGTTTCGGCTACGAAACGCACGGTTATGTCGCGAATGCACATTGCCTGCCGATCTGGAACATCGGTTCGGAGTTTGATGTCTATACCGATGTGGACTCCGATAACTGGCGCCAGGCGGACGATGCCCGGCTTGTTGAGCGCTTCCTCGAAATACTTCCATCGCTGGCCGGGCGGCCCTGGTTCGTCTATATCCATGCCATGGGACCTCACGCCCCGTACGACCCTCCTGGCGGATTTGCCTCTCACTTCCAGCCCCGGGCCTATTCCGGTTCCGCGGCAGAAATCGCGAGACAGAAGGCCATTGATTTGTATGATGCGGAAATTGCCTATACCGATGTCCAGTTCGGCCGGGTGATTGAGGCGCTGAAGCGCGAGGGGATGTACGATGACACGGCAATTATCGTGCTGTCTGATCATGGTGAAGAATTCTGGGAGCATGGCGGAACGGATCACGGAAAGACCCTGTACGAAGAGCAACTCCGTGTGCCTCTGATATGGAAACTGGCCGGAGGACGCTTCGGAGGCGAATCCCGCGACGCTCTGGTCGAGATGGTGGACATTGCTCCGACGATACTCGATATGGTGCAGGCTCCGCCTGAACCCCGGTTTCAGGGGAGGTCGCTCTGGCGGTACATGCAGGGCGGTGAAATCGCGCCCGCCATTGGCTTCGCTTCGCTGAAGCTGCACAACGCCGACCTGCTGGCCACAAAGACCATCCGAGAAAAGTGTATCCGTGATCGCGCCGCCAGCGACACTTTTTGGTACGATCTTGCTGCGGATCCCGGCGAGCAGCATTCTCTATCAGATGTCCCGCCTTGGGGCGAGGCGTTGATCTGCCAGATGGATCACCTGGACCTGCGCGGACGGAGCGGTTTGCACATCCTCGTGACGCGGGAATCGGGAACGTCCTCTCATGTCCGATGCCAAATTGACGCGGGCCAGCTGGGAGCGTACAGCGTCTTCTTCCCAGGCGGGCGCGGCAGAGCCTGCCGTTCGGATACTGGGGTAACCTTTGAAGTTGATTTGAAAGACCGGGAGGATCGAGGCCCAACCGGAGCCTGGCCGCCCCGCCTGGGCAACGACAGCGCCCACCTGTTTGTTGAAGTGCCTGGTGACGCGCCGGTCGCTGTGAGTATTACCCGGGATGGGGCCACAGTCGAGCCGGAGTCGGTCCGTGTTGGCAACGCCCTGGTCCAGATGACCCTCGATGGCACACTTCTGAATCCCGGGGCTATCGAGTCCACGTGGGCTGGCATGCAATCCGCGGAGAGTCAGCAGTCATTCGGGATCTATGTCTGGTACGAGGCTGGTGCGCCACGTGCCCGTCGCCAGGAGCTCGACCCGGAACTGGTGGAAGCTTTCCGGGGACAAGGCTATCTCGGTGACTGAGAGCTCCCATGCTTCAGCGCAGTTCGGGAAAATAGTGGGCCTCGATGAGCGCGCAGAACGTGTGGTAGAGCACAAGGTGCGCCTCCTGGACCACTTTGGTGGAATCGCCCGGCGCTTTGATCGCGATGTCGGCGGCTTCCGCCATCTTTCCGCCGCGCGGGCCCGTGAGTGAAACCGTCACCGCGCCCAGGGCCTTTGCGGCCGACATGGCCATCAGGCAATTGGCGGCGTTGCCCGAGGTAGAAATGCCTACAAGCACATCACCAGGTTTTCCGAGGGCCAACGCCTCCTGGGCGAAGGCGATGTCGCGCAGTGCGGAGTCGTTTTCCATGGCTGTTTTCAACGAGCCATTGAAGCCCAGTGAAATGGCCGGCAGCCCCGCTTCCAGGTGTTCCGCGAGCGCTTCGCCGTGAGGCAGCTGCTGAAGGGCCGCCGTCAACTGGGCGGAAAGGGGCCGTTTGCGTTCGAAACTTTTGCACAGTTCGCCGGCAATGTGCATGGCATCGGCGCAGCTGCCGCCGTTGCCGCAGAGCATCAGCTTGCCGCCGCCGTCATAGCACATGACC
>DAOSJS010000243.1:0-6263 GCA_035367355.1 Candidatus Hydrogenedentota bacterium | reverse complement strand
CCGTCCAGTTCGTCATCGAGCTTCATTACCATGTCGCCGATAGTCACAGAGCGGCCGTGCATCGCATCTGCCATGAGCCGGCGCAGACGGAAGCGCCGTGCGTGGTCTTTCATCCATCCGGCCTGAAATGCCGCGTCTTGACGATTGTCGGTGAAAAGCAGCAGCCGTTGTCGTTCCGCGTGGTGGACCATGTCCTGCGCCAGTACGTGGACATCGGCTACGTTCACGGCTCGGACCGGGCGCATGGGTTCACGATAACCGCTTCCCATTCGCTTGCCACGGGCCCCGCAAGAAACGCAGCTGCTCAGGAATCCGGGATTCTTGGCTTTCGTGCGGACCGTGAACAGTTTCACGACGGTCGAGACCGCGCCACAGTTCTGGCACCGTCCAACTTCCTGGGGAAAGGCTGTCCCGCAATGGCGGCAAAAGAAGAGTGGATGCGACCATTTTTCCTCTTCAAGTTCTTCGTTCTCGTCCTGGCTGAGCACTTGATCCAGCAGTACTACGCGGTTTCCACCGTGGTCCTTGTCGAGGGCTTCCCAGTATGCATCTCCTTCCTCTGCCAATTCGCCGCCTTCCGGCTCCAGGCCGACAAACTGAAAGTCCTTCAGGTACGTCACGAAATAATGTTGACCGCAGGTTGTGCAGGTATGTACCGGTGGCCGCCAGAGGTCGCTTTGCTCCTCCTGCGCGGCGATTTCATCCTCGCTGCTGAGCCAGAGTTGAGGTTCGTTGTCGCGCGGAAACGTAACGACCGCACCGGATATCCCACGAACAAACCCGTGAACGACAGGTCGAAACACAGGACGGCCATCCTTGAACGCCGCCGCACCCAGGGCCAGATACGCCAACAGTTCTTCTTCCGCTACGGTGCGTCCAACGCGCTGAGACAAGTCGCCAATCAAAAGGTCCAGGGTTTGAGGCCGTTCCAGGACATCTCGCACTTGATACGCGAGTTCATTCCGGATAATGGCCTCATGCAATGCAGCTTGCCAGGGATCTCCTTCAAGCGGCTGCCCCGTCAAGAGTTGAAAGACCGCCCGAATCTCACTGTCGGGACTCTCGGAGTCCACCGCTTTCAGTACTCGCGAAAGCAGTTCGCCCGGATCGCTTTTGGGCTCGGGCGGAAGCGAACGTGGAACGTCCCAGTTATCATCCTGGTATTCCTCATGCACGCACTCTACGTCGTTGGCAGGCACGCCAAAGAACCTCGACGCGAATTTCAGGGCCGCATTCGGGTCCCGCTCGTCCACAATCGTCGCCGAGGTGGCTACACAGACGGTATCCTGAGCGTTGCGGCTACAGAATTTGCGCAGGCGGCGAATGAGACAGGCGGTTTCAGCACCCTGGATCCCGGTGAACGTGTGGGCCTCGTCGAAAACAAGGAAGTCCAGCCGGGCATGATCGAAGAGCTCCACATCCGTCTGGCGCGTCAACAACAGCTCCAGTTGCTTGACGTTTGTCAGCAGAATCCGTGGTTGCCGGCCTTCGGTCCGCATCATCTCGCGTGAGCACACTTCCTCGACGGGGTGGACCGCATCGGGACGTCCCTGCTCGCGGTACCGTTTCAAGATCGCTTCGTAATCCGCACGCGAAGTTCCCGGCTGTAAGCGATGGCCGCTCACCTCGCGCTCATGCTCCGGCGTCTTACCAATATACATGCCAAACGTCACGCCGCTGCCCGCCAGAAGTCCGCGCAGTCGTTCGAGCTGGTCCTCGGCCAGCGCATTCATCGGGTAAACAATGACCGCCGCGATGCCTTGAGGCTCGCCAGCGTCACGCAGCGCGAGGCACCTGCTGATGATGGGGTAGAGGAAGCATTCGGTCTTGCCGGAACCGGTTCCGGTGCTGACAAGCGTAGTCTTCCGTGCGTGGACCGCCCGGATGGCCCGTTCCTGATGGCCGTAGAGCTTTGCAATACCGGGCGGAATGATCTGCCGCATGTGCGGATGCAGCACACCCTCGCTCACCAGAGTTGACACCGCCGCCCCTTCCCTGAAACTCCGCGACAGACTGATGTACGGCCCTTTGAGCAGCGGCGTGTGGCGCACTTCGTCCATGTTTAACAGCTGCCGCATCTGGGCGTGCAGCCGCGGGTCTGCGAACGGATAGGCGGTAAGCTGGTACTTCAGGAAGCTCCTGACCACCTTTTCCGTATAGGCAATGGGGTTCAGGGCCATACGTGGTGCTCCTATTCCGATCTCTTAGTTCGTGGCGCTTCGGCTTTGGCGGCTCGACGGCCGGAACTGGTAATACGCCAGAGGAATCCACTGCCAGATTCCAGCCAGCCTTCCTGCACCATATGTTTTCGCGCGTGAAGGACCATCACTTGCCACCGTTGAAGCCGGCCATTGGACAACAGATCCCGGTCGCCTTTCTTGAATTCCGCAGCCATCAGCTTTTCGACTTCCTCCATCAATGGGGTGCGCTTTGCTTCTCCGCCAAGGGATTCCAAGGCGCGCAGTATTGGCTGATAATATGCCCACAACGGCGTCTTTTCGGCCTTCGTTGTCCGCTTGGCCTGCGGGCCTTGGCAGAGCGTCCTCCATCGCGTCCGCAGTGCCTCTATCTCATGGACAAAGGCTCTGATTTCTCGTCCTCTTTGGGCGAGGGTTTCTGCTTTCTCATATTGCCCCCGAGACATCAGCCTTCCCGCTTGTACATTGAGAGCATCCCACGCATTCTCAACCGCACGGGCAGTGGTCTTGATTGCCCTGTCGACTTCTGCAGATCGTGGAATCTTGCTCATTGATACAGCACTCCAGGTTTTTCTTTGATCATCTCATGAAGGTCCAAACCCTCAGCCAAAATGCGCTGGCCGTTTGTTGCCACACCAGTGGAGAAGACCTTATCCCAGAACTCCGGATTCTGCTTCGGGCCAAAGACAGTCGTGCTGAGATTACGGTCTACCCAGCAGGGAAGCTGCGCAAGGTTATGGAGGAATACTTCTATACGCCGCCACAAGTCATCGGGAAGCGGCGTATGCAACAGCCGCTCTCTGTCGATCATCTTGCCGGTCCAGGAGAAGTAGTTCTCAATCACCAGTCGGATCCACCTCACAACATTGTCGACTACCTCTTCGCGGGCCATACGCCATGCCCGAAGGTGGTTCTCGTCGATTTTCTCACCCTTCTGCACTCGGTTCTCCAAGCGCCTGCCGCCGATTTCGGGATCCCATTTGCCGATGAAGCACACCTGAGCGAAAAGTGACATCAGGCGCACCATCTGTTCCCGCTCTACAAGCCGGCAATTTGTTCCCTGTTCGAGTCCTTCCTCAATCGGGGTATCCAGAGCCTGCTTGTAGAGAAACTCCTTGAAGAAGGTCTTTTCGACCGTGGAATAGGAAATGGGACGCGCAGCCACCTTGCCCGCCCACTCTACGAACTCCAGAAGCTTATTTTCCGTGCTATGGGTTATATTGTCCCGCTGGGCATCAATAATGTAACGCTCCATTTCGCGCCGTTCACCGCGGAAGAACCGCACCAGATCCTGCTCACTAAACGACAAGTCATCTTCCGCAAGAGCCCGCATACTCCGATACTGCCGGACACGTTCCGCATACAAGGTGCTGCCCAGATGCCGCATAACAGCTGCATCGAAAGCCACCTGACGCAGTTTGCCGCCTGCATTGGTATTGGCTTGAAGCAGGACGTTGATATTTGGCTTTACAAAGACACGCAAACAACTTCAACGGGCCAGCGCTATCCGTGTCGGGGGCCCACCAACACAGGCCGACGTGTAATTGGGGGCGTTTCTTGATAAATTCCTCTATCAAACCGCGGATATTCGGCCCTATGCTGCGCGGATTTATCCGATCGTCATGGTGAATGTACTCGATAGGAACGTTCGCGAAGAAGTAGGGCATATCGCTGAGTTTGTCAGTATAAAGGGGAACCGATCGAATCGTATGGTCTCCCGAGGCGCTGAACGTAAACTCGACCGACTCGCCATTCCGCTTAATCCGGAGAGGGTATTTCGCTCCACCATGGCGCTCGAGAACATCCCCGAGGTTTGCGCCACGTTTCCCAGCCTTATGGGCATTCTGTTGCAGTCTCTCGAATTCCGCCAGGCGGCGGGCTACGCGGAGATCCGAAGCCCCCTTGCTGCGATTGCAGCTTGCGTGAGTCAACGCAAAATTATTCTCCGCATCCAGGCCATCTTCCGCCAGTGGATCGATGTGGTCGATATCCAATTGCCCCTTATGCAGTCTGAGATCGATTGGATCTTCACAGATGAAGCAGGTTCCCGACTGCCTCTCCCACAATCTCTTCTGTAATTCTACCCGTTGCTCGTCATTCAGTGACGCAAGATAGTCTGATCTCGCCATTTCGTGTTCTCCCAATGGGCTTGTTCCGAATTACTTCTATATCCTGCTTTCTGGATGGCGCTCAGCGCTGGGGCGCCAGCCTGCGAGCACCATGTCGGCCAGAATCTCGTAGGCCACGTATCCGCGGCCGTAGCGCACCTTCGTCAGGAAGGCGTATTCCTCCACCATACGCCAGTACACGTCGCGCAGGTCCTGCGGCAGCCGTTCCGCCCCCTGCTTTGCTTTCGGGCTGTCTTTGTTGATGGCCATTCGTTCCTACCCTTTACTGCCCCATTATGCTGGTGTCTCAATGCGGATACCAAGCCTTCCGGCCAGGATCCAGTGGGCGCGCTTCATCTCTTTTCTTTTCGCGAAGCAAGCTTCACGCCCCCAGGGTCTGCTGCAAACTCCGTGATGCCTGATCGTCACTTCTGGAGTGGCCGCACCTGCGCCGCATTTTTCAGGGCTACTGTTCTTCCCGGACATCCTCATCTTTCTCCTGCAACAACGGAATATCCTCATCAAAGCCGCGGCCGCCGAGGTGGAGTTGGCCGTAGGCATCGTGCGAGGCGGGTGGTTTGGTGTTTGGTGATGAGGTGGTTGGGGTCTTGGCTGTGGCGGCCTGTGGAGTGGTTTCGCCCGCCAGTTCAGCCAGCAGCGCCTCATAGCCCCCTTTGCCCAGCAGATTGCGGGCGTGGAGGTGGCATTCGCGCCAGGATTCCTCGGGAGACTGGGCGAGTTGCCAGTCATAGAAGCGCGGGCCGAAGCATTCGCGGACGGGCTGGTGTTCTTTCGCGCGGTCGTCGTGGCCCAGGCCGTAATCGGCAAGCCGCAGCGTTTCCGGAAGCATCCAGCCCTCGCCGTCGTTCTGCGCACAGAACGCCTCAATGCCTTTATCCACGTCCCCGCCGCAGGCCGCGATCTTCTCCTGCAGATCGTCAAACGCCACCAGTGTCAATACCGTGTGCCGGTGCTCTGGGAGCTTGTCCTTGTCAACGCGCCAGAAACCCTTCACATAAAGCGTGCTTGCGAACTTACTGTTCTGCATCGCTTCAAGCGAGTGATCACAGTCCTTAATCATTCGCGCTACATCCTGGATTTCAAGCCCTCTGACCGATAAGGATATGGCGTCGCCCACGCAACGAAGTCGTATGCGCTCATGTTCTGTGGCCGCCCAAAGACTTCTCCAATGTCCTTCTAACTTACATTTCGGCAGTGTTAGCCATAGGATAGAAGAAACAACATTGCATATAGACATTCCGATCGTAAGCTTCATTGCGATACTGTAGATTCCGTCGATAAGTTTGTGATTCGGCACTGGGGTCTCTTCGAGAATGAACCAGTTGAGATTTGCCTGGCTCATGCGAGGCCTAAGAGCATAGTCGTAAGCGAAGTCATTCATAAAAATCGGCAGAGTCATTCCTGCGATTTTTCCGGGATGAATTACTCCAAGGGAGTTGCCGGCTGGAGCCTGAGGTAGCAATGAGCAAATCATTGTCCTTTGGTTCGTTGCATTCTGAACGGCTCGGTATGCAATCCTAGAGGAAACGGAACCGGGAGTTGAAAATTTTGCCACGGCATGTCCCATAGCAAACTGCGGTTCGGGGAGAAACTCCTCATATTGGGATCGCCTTTCCCATCGTGCTGAATGTGTGGCACCCTTGAGGTAATCCGATACACAGCTGTTCAATTGCCAAATCATCACCCCCTGATACAGCGGCAACGCCACAGCAGGGCCTTTTACGACGACCTCCTCCTTCTTTCCCTCTTCGTTTTGGACCTTGATCTTGAGAGGTTTCCCATTGGCCTCTGTAAAAGTGACGATGGGTATTTCGTCTTCGTGGAGGTAGTGGGTGGCCTCGCGGCTGAGGATGATGCCTTCGGGGATGTCGGCGCGGGGGATGGGCAGGCGGTCGTACGGTGGTTGGGCGCAGCGCAGGCGGGGGAGTGGGGAGTG
>DAOSJS010000242.1:0-6268 GCA_035367355.1 Candidatus Hydrogenedentota bacterium | reverse complement strand
CCACGTCGAAGTGGCCAACCCGGCCTCAAGCGCCCTGATTCTGGGCCAGGACGCGGCGGTAGCTGAGCTGCGGCGGCGGCCCGCTCAATTCATGGTCGCGGTCGGCCTGGCCGCGCGAGGAGCCGCGGAACTATGATTACGATCAACCTGCTGCCGAAATACCTGCGGCCCGTAAAGCGGACCCCCATCCCTCACATCCTGAGCATTCTGGTCCTGCTCGCTGCCCTCGCGGGCATGGTGGTCGTGTTTGGCGCTATCCACACCCAGCTCGTGCTCAAGCGCCTGGAGCTCAACGGCGTCCAGAACGAACTCACGGCCCTGCAGTCCGTCAAAGACGAATACGACCAGCTGATGGCGGACAAAACAAGGCTGGCGAGCAAGATCAAAGCCATTGAGGAGATCACCCGCGACCGCATCATCTGGTCGCGGCAGTTGTATAACCTCAGCCGCCTGGCGCCGGACAACCTCTGGTATACCGATATTGTCGTCGACGCCAAACGGGTGGAAAAAGAGGCGCCCATAATTGGCAAGGATGGCAAGCCGGTGATCGATCCCAGCACCAACAAGCCGCGCATGGGCAAAATCAACGTCGACATCCCGCTGCTCCGTGTGTCCGGTTTTGTGATTGAAACACCCGACGGCCGCCTGGATACGGGCACCTTCGCCCGGGCCGCGGAAACCGACGAAGAGTTTTCGTCTTTGTTCCGGATTGAGCCCCCGCGCGTCGAGGATACGACGTACGAAGGCTACAGGGTTCGCAAGTTCACCTTCGAATTCGTCATCAAGAAGGGAGGCGAATCATCATGATCGGCTTTTTGAAAGGCACCGTGACTCCAAAAGACTGGATGTTTGTCGGCGCCATCCTTGGGCTGACCGTCCTGCTGTGCGCCGCCTTCTTTTTCCTGGTGTACCAGCCGGAGCTTAAGCGCCACGAAGACACGGTGAAAGAGCTGGCTGACGCGCAGGCCGAACTCGCGAACCGAAAAGAACTCGCCGCAAACATCGACGCGCTGCGTGCGGACACCGCCGCCATCCGGGAACTGGTGAGCGATTTCGAGGAGCGTCTGCCTTCCGAACGGGAGATCGCCACGCTCCTCACGCAGTTTGAAGATATCGCCGGCGACGTAGGTGGCCTCGATGTGCAGATGCGCGCCCAGATGGCTCGCCGGGAAGGCGCCAAGCTGACCATTCCCTACCGCATCATCGTGCGCGGGAGTTTTCACGATATCGCCGAGTTCATCAACCGCCTGGAAGGTTTCAAGCGGTACCTTAAAGTCTCCGAACTCCAGGTCGGGCCCGAAAAAGAAGGGGTGTCGGAGGCGCAGTTTACCCTGAGCACCTATACCTTCGTAGAAAACGATACGGAGGGCGCGGCGTGAACAAAAACACCAAAAAGATTGTTTTCCTCGCTATCCTCGGCGTGATTGCCGGATATTTCGTGGTGACCCGCGTGCTAAGCGAGTCTCCCGAGGACAAGCAGTGGCGTGAGCAGTACGAGGCGAACCAGAAAGCGCGCGTCAGCGGCCAGGCCCCTGCCGGTCCGGCGGGTTCCGGCGGCGCCGCGGCGGCGGCCCCGGCCAGCGGCCCAGCAGCTGCCAGCACGGCAAAGATCGATCTCGAGCAGCTCGCGGCCGGAATCAAGGAAATCGACTTCAACTACGATTCGGTTCGAAAGGCCGAACAGCGCCGTAACCCGATGGCGCCGCTTGTGGGGCCCTACGTCGCACATCCCGCAATGACAGCCTCGGCAACGGGAGAGCCGGCCAGCACGAGCGACGAAGCCGTCGTTGCGGCGATTCGCCGGAATCTACTGCTGTCAGGCATCATGTGGCACCCCACCGCGCCGGTCGCGATCATCAACAACGAGCCAATTCCAACAGGCCACCGCTTCCCGAACGAGATGTTTCGCTCCGCGCGCGCGGCGGGCGGCCTGGATGAGGCGGTTACAGTCACGAGCATGACGCAACACAGCGTGATTCTGAAATACAAAGAGTCGGAAATCACCCTTGAGCTGAAGGAGCGGTAAGGTAATGTCGCTAAAAGCTTACATCTCTGCGTTGGCCGCGATGGGTCTTGTAGCCGGAATGGCCGCCCTGTCGGCGACCACCATCGAAGCCGCGGAAGGCGGAGGCGCCAGCGTGAACGAAACCTCCCGTTCAGCCGAAAGCCTGGTGGAAGCCCTGTTCATACCGTCCTCGGCGGCAGCCGGCGCGTCGCCTCAGGTCGAGGTGATCACGCTGAACAGCCTGACCGCGCCGCCTTCCCGGCCCGCGGAAGAGGCGGCGTACGCAGCCGCGTCCGCGCCAGCCCTGCCGGCGGAAGCGCCGATGGCGCTGGTGCAGGCCGTGCCGATCCGGCTCGAAGGCATGCCCATGATCCGTTTCGCCGCCACAGAGAAGGCCGAGGAGGGCGAGGAAGCCGCGTCGAACGAGAGCGCCGAAGCCGCCCCGGCCTCGCCTGAACCGGAACCCGCGCCGGAGGCGCCGGTTCCTCCGGCCCCGCGGGAAGCCCGGCCGGAGATGAAACCGGTCACGCGGGAGGCCAAGCCGATTCCGGTGCCTGTGGAAGGCAGCAGCCTTGCCCCCGCTGAATTGAAGACCGCGCCCGCGGCGCAGTACCAGGGCGATCCGTTGCGCAAACCCGTCACCATCGAATTCCGCGAAATGGACCTCAGCAACGTTGTGGCCCTCCTCGCGCAGCAGGCCGATATCAACGTCATTGCGGGCACGGACATCACCGGCACCGTGACGGCCAGCCTCAAGAACATCCCGCTCATGGAGGCCATGGAGGTTGTCCTGGGCATGAACGGCCTGGGCATTGTGAAGGAAGGTTCCATCTACCGCATCGTCAGCATCGACGAAGCGATCGCAGCGAAACGCACGACTCGCTTTGTGGTGCTTGAAAAAGCCAAACCCGACGAGATGAAAAAGACGCTGGACACGATCGCGTTGAGTTACCCTGACGGGCAGTCGATTTCCGTCGCTGCCAACCCCAGCACCAGCGTCGTTGTCCTGGTCGGACCCGATGAGCGGGTGCAGGAACTTGAACAGATCGCACGCCAGCTCGACATCGCCGAACCGGTCATCCCGACCGTGACGCGCGCGGTGAAGCTCAACTATGCCGAGCCCCAGGGCGTCCGCACTGTCATTGAAGGCATACTTACCAAGGATATCGGCGTGGTCGAGGAAGATGAGCGCGGCCGCCACATTGTCATCACCGATACCCCGCTCGTGGTCGAGCAGATTGAAGCGCTGATTAAAGAACTCGACACCCCGGTGAAACAGGTAGCGATCGACGCGATGATCGTCGATGCCGTTATGCGTGACTCGTCCCAGACGGGCGTCGATTGGCTCATGGAACGGATACCGGGCCGCAACCGCCGCGGTGAGGTCATTGGGAATCTGCAGGAACTCGCCCTCGACGCCAAGCTGGGGAATATCGGCAGCGATCTGCTGGACGCCGGCGTGCTGTCCATTGGAACGCTCAGCCGCGACTGGAACTTCCGCGCGAATCTCGCCGCGGAGGTTCAGAGCCGCAATGCGGAAATTCTGGCGAATCCGGTTATCGTCACGGTGGAAAACAAGCCCGCCCAGATTCAGATCGTCCAGGAATATCCCTACCAGGAGCTGACGCAGTCCACCGAAGGCGGTTCCGTGGCGTCCACCGAGTTCAAACCCATCGGTGTGACCCTCGAGGTCACACCGCGCGTGACCCACGAGAACGACATCATCGTGGATGTGAAGACCAAACAGAGCTCCATCAGCGGACTCTCCGAGACCGGCGTGCCCATCGAAGACAAGCGCCAGGCTTCTACGACGCTTCTCACCGGCAATGGACGCACCATCTTCATCGGCGGGCTGCGCAATGTCTCCGATCGCCTTGACATCAGCAAGCTGCCGGTGCTGGGCGACATCCCGATCGCCAAGTTCCTCTTCAGTCAGAATGACATCGAGAAGGTCAACACCGAACTGCTGGTGTTCATGACCTGCAACGTCGTTGAGAAGGAGCTGCCGGAACTCAGCCCCGAGCAGCGCATGCGCCACGACAAACTCGACACGGTTCCTGAAGTGCCGGATTCTCAGCGCGCGCTGTTCCGCAGCATCACGCATCCAGAAGAAGTCCGTGACCCGGCCTGGAAATGGCGCCGCAAGAAATAACCGTTCCCGCATCCCCACGGCCGCAAGCCTCACCGCTTGCGGCCTTTTTTTTAGCCGGCGCGGCCGGTTTTCCAGCCTGTTTTCCCAAGCCTGCCCGAATACGACGCTTTCCGCTGTTATTCCTCCATCACGCCCGGGAAAATCCAATGTATGGGCGGAGTAATGTCGGAAGCCCCGGGTGTCTTGGGCATCGCGCCCACCCGTTCGAGTTTCTCAACGGTGAGCGAGCAGCAATCGTCGCCGCTCTGAACTCTGCCCGTGACAAAATACGGCCCATGAGAATCGAGCAGGTGGCCGTAACGCTGGTATATTTCGGGAAATAACACTGCCTCAAAGACACCGTTGAGGTCTTCGAACGTGCAGAATTTCATGCAGCCACGCCCTTTGAGCCCCACACGCCGCTCCGCGATCAGCCAGCCGGCCAGCATCACGACGCGGCCCACGTAGCGCGGCAGATCCGCACTGCTCACGAGGGTCCGTTCCTGCAGCAGCGGCGCATAGTACTCGAGCGGATGGGTCGACACCATGAGTCCCAGCGCCTCCCATTCCTGGCCGGTGCGTTTTTTCCGCGACACGTCAGGCAGCCGGGGCACGGTGCGGTACTCTCCCCCATGCTCGCGGAACAAACGGGCCGCGCCGGCAGGCTCTTCCCTCTCTCCGCCCTGTGCCAAAAGATGCAGCTCCCAAAACAGCGCAGGCCGCGTCCGGCCGAATGCATCGAACGCGCCGGCCTGGATCAATGCTTCCGCTTCGGGCCTGCTCATACCGGTGCGGCTCCACACGTCCGCGAGACTTTCAAACGGACGCTTTGCGCGCCCGGCAAGAATGGCGTCGACTGTTTTTTGAGCCAGTTGCCGCACTTCTACAAACCCCATCCGGATAGCGCGGCCTTCGGCGGCGTATTCGAAGCGGCTTTTGTTGATGTCGGGCGGGCGCACCTCGATGCCCAGCCGCCGGGCCTCTTCCACATAAACCGCGGGATGGTAGAAACCACCCCGGTTTGACAGCACACAGGCCATAAATTCGGCTGGGAAATGGGCCTTCAGATACGTGCATTGATAGGCGATCTCGCCATAGGTTGCCGCATGCGCTTTGCAGTATGCATACTCGGCAAAATTGGCGATGAGCCCCCAGATTTCTCCGGCAACATCCTCTGCAATCCCATTCGCGACGGCCTTTTCGATGAAGCCCTTCATGCTCTTCGCCATTTCCCGGGGCGACCGCTTTTTGGTCATGGCACGGCGCAGCATATCGCCTTCGGTGAGATCCATCCCCGCAATAACATTCGCCACTTTGAGAATGTCTTCCTGGTAGAGCATCACGCCGCAGGTATCGCTGAGCACGCGTTCGAGCGCGGGGTGCAGATACTCGACCGGCTCCTTGCCCAGGTGGCGCGCGATGAAGCGCTTTTTCATGCCGCTGCCCGAAGGCCCCGGACGGACCAGTGACAGGGTCTTGATGAGCATGTCGGTATCGGCGGCCTGCGTGTTGCGCAGCAGTGTGCGCATGGCGGGCGACTCGATCTGAAAGCAGCCGATGGTACGTCCGTTGCGAATCAGATCCGCGGTGCACGGATCAGGCTCTGGAAGCGTTTCAACATCGAGCCGGATGCCCCGGTTATCCCACACCTGTTGAACCGTCTCGTCAATCACCGTCAGTGAGCGATGCCCCAAAAGGTCTATCTTGATGAGGCCGAGCTCCTCGATGGGGTGCATGTCATACTGCGTGACCACCGGCCCTTTCGCGGTCCGTTGAAGCGGCACGAAGCGTGTGAGCGGTTCGGGCGCGATCACCAGCCCGCACGGATGCAGTGAAATATGGCGTGGATACTGATCAATCGCCTCGGCGATTGCCACAATGGATCGCAACGGTTCTTCGTGGATGGGCAGTTCACGGCACTCGGGCAGCCAGCGCACCACGGTCTGAATGTCGCCCGCATGATACCGGGGCAGGCGGCGCGTCACCTCCCCGATCTCGCTGCCGGTGAGTCCCATGGCCTTCGCGACTTC
This sequence comes from Candidatus Hydrogenedentota bacterium, assembly GCA_035367355.1. Lineage (GTDB taxonomy): Bacteria > Hydrogenedentota > Hydrogenedentia > Hydrogenedentales > SLHB01 > UBA2224. The sequence goes on along the minus strand of DAOSJS010000242.1, from coordinate 102 downwards.
CCGCACCGACGACCGGGCCTGGAAGGTGTTGAACGTGGCGATCATGGCAACGTGCCCGGCCCCGTACCGCTCATACACGTAATTCACCACGCGGTCGCGGCG
>DAOSJS010000241.1:0-6286 GCA_035367355.1 Candidatus Hydrogenedentota bacterium | reverse complement strand
AGATGCGATGCGGCAGGCGACCTCGTGCAAACGAACACGGGCGGCGCCGACAGCGGCGCGTCACTCGTCTCAATGAGCACGGTGCACTCTCGGGACGGTGCCGGGCGCACACACAGGCGCGCGGCGCGCTATCATCCCGGGCGACGATCCCGGATACTCGAATGTCGTAGTACCTCAGGCGCTGCAGAGTGGCGAAATCCAGGAGGCCCTTCACGGGATCGGCATCGGTCGGCGCAGACAGGGCAGGCCCCACGATGCCCATGGGCTCATCCACGAGTTCAAGCGTGACCCGGATGTATTGATACCCGCTGCACGTGCCGCCGAAAATCGCGCGTCCGCTTTGCCTTCGTGAATGTCCAGAATTCTCCGGCGGTGGGATTCAGCTTGTGGGCCGGCATGGGCGCCGAGTCTTGGTACTTGGCAGCACGGATACGTTGCTCGCGTTCCGCCCCGTTCTTTGCGGTAGTCTTGATGGATCCACGGAACTTCCGCCCATTGAAAAAGCCGGGATACCACCAGGTGCCCCGTTTGCCGCGTTGCTCTATTCAGCTTCTCATCGGCATGCCCTCCGCGAGCGCTTGGAGCATACACAGTGCATAAATGTCAACGGCACAAAAAAACGGGCTCATGGCCTTTTGTGTAAGACCTTGAGCCCGAACTATTTAATGGTGGGCGGTACTGGAATCGAACCAGTGACCCCTTGCATGTCAAGCAAGTACTCTAACCATCTGAGCTAACCGCCCTGTGTGAAACCGGACTATATCAAACGCCCCCGGCCATGTCAATCGGGATCGGGCAAATCGGCCACGGGACCCCAGTTGGGATGGTGCCGTTTGGCCCATACCGAGCTGACGATTCCGCCGAAGATTGTCCGTACGCTGTGGGGGTTGACGCAGAGCCCCAGGTAGATGTGGCCCAGGAGCAGCAGGAGCATGCCAAGGCCGGCGAGGCCATGGATTGTGTAGATCGCGGACTGCATGGGGAAACGCTGCCCCAGGCACAGGCCCATGATCAGTCCAGTGACCACAAGCACGGCAATCATCACCAGAGCCATCCAAAAGAGGATCTTCTGTCCGGCATTGAATTTTCCGGCAGGGAAATGGCCTTTGGCGCCGAGGTAGCCGCCCATGTGCATGAGCCATTCCCAGTCGCCTTTTTCAGGCAGCATGGATTTGGCCCACACCAGAGTGATGCACGTGAAAGACACCCCGGCGACATACCCCGCCAGCCGGTGGACATAACGCGACAGCTCACCAAGAAAATCGTTGTGCCCCAACAGGAAGCTGAATCCCGTGAAACACAGGTAGCTCACCGAGACCATCAGTCCGAGATGGCTGACGCGCTCAAAGGTGGTGAATCGCACTGTGTCGAGCTTGTCTTCGTTCGGGCCGGTTTTGGCGCCAAACATGGCGTAGTGGCCGATGATCACGAGGAGCACAAGCAAAATGCTCCACAGCGCATATTGTTTCAAAACACCTTCACGGAATGCTGCAAAAACCAAATCGGCCGTGCTGAAATTGAGTTTTTCATAGTTGGGCTGGGTCACCGGCAACGCATCAGGCCCGTATGGATCGATCATCGCTTTGCCGAAGAAGAATTCGGATGACATCGAATGGCAGTCGGTACATCCGTTTGCGCCAAGCGCCTGTTCCGGGGGGACAACGCCGTGCGACAGGGTCCAGGGCAGGCGCTGGGCCAGGGCGGCCAGTGCCGCCATTTTCTCATCCGATGCACTTGACGCGGCGAAGTTGACCTCCTCGACTTCGTATTTGAACATCTTCATGGGCCGCGGCGCTTCGGCGACCTGCCAGATCTCTGAGGCTTCATCGTAGACATAGCGGAATTTGGCCAGGCCGGGTTCACCGTCAGGAATGGCCTCCACGCCTTCCCAGGATTCTCCGAACGGCGGGTCATTGACGTCTTCAATGGCGATTCTGTAAGCGCTTGTGCCCTTAATGTAATAAAGCTCGGGCTTGGGCAGGCGGGCCATGGTACGCACGAGCGCCCAGGCCATAGTGCCCATTTCCTTTTCGGTGTTGACTTCAGGGAAGCTGTCGAGGTTGTCGTCGTAAATGCTCAGGCGTTCGATTTCCGATGTGGCATACGCCCGGAATTTCTTCACCCAGGCGCTCGAGAACTGTTTCGGCTCCACCGTGGCGGGATCGGGCATGGATACGACCGGGCCGTCCAACGGCGTTGCCGGAATGTAGTAATACTTGTACTCCTCCTGCGTCAGGAGTTCCCAGGCCTCGGCCGCCTCTTTCATGTAGACGGGCCGAATGGTTACGCCGTCGTCAAAGGCCCAGAACGCGCCCAGCTGGTAGCGCTCCGCGCGGAGCTTCTGCTGGCCGCCAAAATCGTGGTAGGCCCATGACACCGGATTTTCCTTCACGTAACCCACGCGCGGCGCATTCAGCGTACTCGGTATAATCTGTAGTTTAGCGCCGTAGAGGCGGTAGGCCTGGCCGCGAAACACGCACGACGGCTCGGTGCCTTTTTCGAGCGTCCGGTTCAGTGCGAGCAGCATGAGCGTGCGTTTGTAGTCGTTGTCGACCTCGCCGCCCACGGCCTGAGCTACCGTGATCGCCCCCTGCTCGCGCAGCCGTTCCGCCCATGGAGTCAGCTTGCCCGGGGTATCCTCGAAATAGCTCCAGAAGTCCGGATCGCCCACCGGAATGCGGAAACCTGCGGCGCGTTCGATTTCTTCGGGTGTAAGCGGAAATGCGGCCGCTCCCACTTCGTTTACCAGCGTTTTAGTCCAGAAGGCATTGAAGCGCTTGCTGGCGATGGTCTTTGGATCGAAATCATGGGGGAGCTTGATATTTTTCCCGGTGAGGGTATCGACCACGGTCGCCGAATACAGCGCGGTCCGCGGGATATGGCACGAGTCGCATCCCATCCGGTCGATATGAAGCTTCGGAAAACCTGGGTGATCGTATTTGGGCGCGCCAGATTCTTCGTTGTTGTGGCATTCTTCGCACGACATGATGCTGCCGTCCAGGTCGTCGCGCACGTGCATGCTGGAGGAATAGCCCTTGGCGAAATCGTGCCGGATGTCTCCCCGGTGGCAATCGATGCACGCCAGCCCCTGCTGCGTGTGCATGTCCTGCATATAGTTGTCGTGCCAGGTCTGCCCGCGCTTCTGCACGGCGAGCATGTGATGGCAGAACAGGCAGTTTCGATCCGACGGGCGGCGGATTTTCAGATGCACTTTGCCGTCCGCACCGAACATCTCTTTATTGTATAGCAGCCTGGGAATGTCACCGTCCTGAACGGAGCCTTCGACGGACGCAAAGCCTGAGGCTTCGGTGGCCGCCCACTTGTAATTGTGTTTTTTCAGCTGTTGCGCCCGAAGCGAGTATTCGTAGGTTTCGAGATGGCAGATCAGGCAATCGGGCCCGGCTACACCGCTTCGATCCCATTCCGCTCCGTAATAGTCGCCTTCATAGGCGCTCGCCAGGCCGGGATCCTGGGTCTGGACGATGTCGTAGCGGCGCCCGACCCGGTCGTACTCGGCAGGCCCGCCGCCGGGATGAAACACACCTTCGTTCTGAATCCATTCAAAAGGCGTCTCATCGATCTGGGCGGGGTCGGTGAAATTCATGGGAGCCAGTTCGCGCTGCTCGAATATACGCCATTTCCCGAAGTAAGCCGGGCCTTTGTCGACAGGATTGTGCTCTCCCGGCTTGCTCGCCGGATACAACTCCTGCGCGCCCATCTGGAAGTGGAAGCCTTCGGTGATGCGCTGCACGTCGTGGCAGGCAGGGCCGCCGCAGGTCTGCCGGAAATTGACCGGGCGGTTTACATCTTCTTCAATGGTCGGGTCGATGATCTGGTTGTGCTCATCGCGCAAATAGAAGGGCGGGCATGATTGCGGGAGCATCGGGATGATGTCGGCCGCCTGGGCGCGGCCGTTTTTGACCAGTGCTCTCCCCACGTATTTCTCGAGCTCGCGTGTACTGTACGACGTCGCGGTCTCATCGGCCGCCATCGCGGCGGCAGCGAACGCCGCGACCCCAGCGAAAAATGCCCAGCGGACTGCTGACTTGCGCATGCTGACGTGTTCCTTTCCCCAGGCGATCACAGGAATTAATCCGGCCTGCTCCCTGTTTCGTTAACGTGCGGACGGGCGCATTCACCTCGTCGCAGCAAAATTCTACTCCCCTTCCCCTTCCCGGCGCAGCACTCTACTTCACCAGAACGCCAGCGAGGAGCCCCCGTACCCGCGTCAACCGGCACGGCGGGAGAGACTGCAATAAGAAGGGGCCGCATACGCGGCCCACTTCGCACTTACACTTCCACTGGCGGCCCGTACATCGAGCTGTCTTCGACCTCGAAATCGAACTGATACCATTCGGGCTTGATATTGACCTCGGCAACCTCGCCCTTCGCGGCCTGTCGCATTGCCATCATGCCGCTCAACGCGCAGATAGCCGATTTCAACCCAACCATGACGTTTGCGCGCGGCGTGCCGTTATTCCGGATGTCGCTCGCGAACGCTTCGAACTGCAGCTGGTCCACGCTCCGGTCCGTATCGACCAGAACGGGTTCAGCGTTTTTCACGGCTTCGTTGCTCAATTCGCGCGTTCCGCCGGTCGTGACGATGATCGCGTTTTCTTCCGCGGCATCCTTTCGGCCTTCGGCGGCCCATTTCACATCAGCGGTGGCTTCGCGGTAGTACAGGCAGCCCAGTTCGGTGAGCCGCAGGGTGCCTTTGTCGCCCTGCATCCATTCACTGGCGCCGCGCTGCGCGTTGGCCGTGATGCTGGAATACATGGTCCGCACGCAATACGCGTCATTGCGCGCATCGCTGTGAAGCTCGCCGCGCGGCTCGATGGGCGCGTGCGCCCGGCTTTTGCCCGGTTCGAGGTTGTATTCGAAGCAGACATTGATATTGTCGAACGCCGTACGTCCATCGCGCCAGTAGTCGATGCCGCCATAGCCGACCACTTTGGTCGGATTGGCATCCAGGAACCAGTTGACCACATCGAGCGCGTGGGTCGCCAATTCGGTCATCAAGCCACCGGAACGTTCGGTGTAGATGCGCCAATTGATATGGCCGTCCATGATGAGTCGCTCTTTCTCGGTGTCCGAGAGTTTGTTGAAGCTGGGATGCGAACTCATCTCCTTGGTCAGGAAAGGCCACACGAGCGATTTCATCTCGTCGTCGAAACTGGATGCCGGCGGCAGCGGGCGCAGCCAGTCGTTGTTGCGGTGCCACTGGGCGTCGATGTGATGGATGCGCCCGATGATGCCCTCGTCCCACACCAGCTTCAACGCGTGGTTGTAGTCGGGGTTGTAGCGGCGCTGATGTCCAATCTGAAGGAATTTGCCCGTCTCGTGAACCTTCTGCACGAGATCGCGGTTTTGCTGCACGTGTTCTTCAAGCGAAGCTCTGGGCCCCGCATAGCACATGGTCTTTTCGCAGAACACATACTTCCCTGCGTCCAGGCAATTCATCGCGATTTCGTGATGCGTGTCAATGGGCGTCGCGATAACAACCGCGTCGATTTCCTTGCCCATCTCATCAAGCATTTTCCGGTAATCCCGGTACTGCTTCATATTTTTGTCGCGCCCGGCGACGATCCAGCCGCCCTGCAGGTGAGGCTGATAGACGTCGCATACCGCGACCACTTGAATGTTCTTCGCGCGCGCCAGGCCGTCACGCAGATGCAGACAGCCCTGCCCGCCCGTGCCGATACTGGCTACACGCACCCGATCGTTCTGGGCATACGAGAACGGCGAATACCCTGACGCGATCATCACTCCAGCCGCCGCGCCTGCGGTAGCCATGAAATTGCGCCTGGAAAGTTTGTGCCTGCTGCTGTATTTTTCCTTCATGACCACTCCTCACGGCGCATCAAACCCAATGCGCCTCGGTTTCAGTTCGCTGCCGCTGTGAGGCACGAGAATGGCCCGCACACCGGGGTGCTCATTGCAGTACTTCTGGGTTTCTTCAGCGCCCATGACGAAGAACGCCGTACTCAGCGCGTCGGAAAGCGTACCGGACGACACGATGGCGGTCGCGCTGATCATGCCTTCTACCGGGAGGCCTGTCCGCGGATCCACGATGTGGCAATACTTCTTACCGTCCAACTCAAACCATTTCTCGTAGCTCGCGGACGTCGACAGACTCTCGTCTTTGAGGCAGACTTCATCTATATACTCAGTGGTATTATACGGGTTCCGAATGCGTACTGTCCACCCGAAAGTCCCCGGCGGGGCGCCAATTGCCAGCACCGTGCTCGTGCCCGCATGCAGGACCGCCGAGCTAACCCCATAGCTC
>DAOSJS010000240.1:0-6286 GCA_035367355.1 Candidatus Hydrogenedentota bacterium | reverse complement strand
GCGAGTTCCACACGCAGCGCGCCATAGGTCTCCGGCGACCCGATCCCGTAAATGCACGACACGCTGGCCACGATCAGCACGTCGCGCCGGGTGAGCAGCGCGCGCGTCGCGGAGTGGCGCATCTTGTCAATTTCATCGTTGATCGAGGAGTCTTTTTCGATGTAGGTGTCGGTGGCGGGCACATAGGCTTCCGGCTGGTAATAATCGTAGTAGCTGACGAAATATTCGACGGCGTTTTCCGGGAAAAGGTTTTTGAACTCGCCATAGAGCTGCGCCGCTAGAATTTTGTTTGGCGCAATGACGAGGGCGGGGCGGTTGACCTCGGCGATCACGTTGGCGATGGTGAACGTTTTTCCGGAGCCGGTAACGCCCAGCAAAACCTGGTGCGGCAGACCTTCGCGGAGATTGTTCGCGAGCTCGCGTATCGCAGCGGGTTGATCGCCCTGGGGTTTAAACCCGGTGACGAGTTTGAATCTATTCATGGGTCACGTTTTGGCGCCGAACAGTCTCGCAGGGGACAGCTGCCTGATGCTCACTACGCCCGCCACGGTGCGCAAGGTCGCGTCGACTCGCCGGGCCCCGTCTTCTTCGGCCGTCTCAAACACAAAATCAAACAGGGTGTCGCCATTTTCGCCCGGCCGGTATTCCGCCCGGGTGATGCTGATGTTCATGGGACGGATAGCGTTGGTGATGTCGGCCAGGACGTTGGGACGAGGGCCAATGGTAACGCGCATGCCCACTTCGCGGGTCACGCCGCCCAGGACGCCATCCCAGTGCGCTTCGACGGTCCGATCGGGGTCGCGCTTGGTGACGCTGAAATGAGAGCATTCGGCCCGATGCACGGTGATGCCCTGGCCTTTCGTGATGTAGCCGATAATGGGATGGCCGGGCATGGGATTACAACACTTGGCAAAATGCACCGCAATGGCTTTGTTGCCCTGGACGCGCACCAGTTTATGGCGGGTTTCATCGTCGACCGGGCGGATTGTGCTTGCGGGCTTGCGGGGCGCCCGGAGAGGCGCTTTGGCCGCGGGTTCCTGACCTTCCAGCGGCTCGAGCTCGCCCATTTCCCGCAGACGCTGCCGGATACGCGTGCGCGCCTTGCCCGTCACGACGATGTTCAGCCAATCCAGATGCGGCGTTTGGTTTTTCGAGGTGAGAATTTCAACGACATCACCTGTCTGGAGATGGTACCGCAACGGCACCATGGCGCTGTTGACGCGCGCCCCGATGCAGTGGTGGCCCACATCGGAGTGGACCATGTAGGCAAAATCGAGCGGGGTCGCGCCCCCTGGCAACTCCTTGACCTCGCCTTTCGGAGTGAAGACGTATACTTCCGTCGCACCGACATCGCGCCGGACGCTGTCGAGAAGCTCTTCCGGGACATGCGCTTCATTGAGCCATTCGTACATCTGCCGGAGCCAGCGCAACCGGCTGTCCAGCTTGGGATCAATTTTCCCGAGTCCTTCTTTATACCGCCAGTGCGACGCGATGCCTTCGCGGGCGGTACGATCCATCTCCTCGGTCCGGATCTGAATTTCGAGGGGCAGTCCGTTTTCCCGCATGATCGTCGTGTGGATGGACTGGTACATGTTGATTTTGGGCACGGCGATGTAGTCTTTGAAGCGCCCCGGCACAGGCGGCCACAATTGATGCACCACACCCAGCGCGTTATAACATCCCGCAACGGTTTGCGTGATGATGCGCACCGCCAGGATGTCCATAACCTGATCGAAATCCTTGCCCTGCTGGATGATCTTCTGGTAGATGCTGTAGAGGTGTTTGGGACGGCCGACGACCCGGGCCTCCACTTCGGCTTCCGTGAGCCGCTGTTCGAGGAATTCTACGGTGTCTTTCAGCCACGCCTCGCGTTCCCGGCGCTTCATCGCCACGCGCGCCGCCATTTCGCGGTACATGGCCGGGTTCAGGTGGTGAAATGCGTGGTCTTCGAGTTCCCATTTCCAATGCGCCATGCCCAGCCGATTCGCCAGCGGGGCATAAATGTCCAGGGTCTCCTGGCAAATGCGCCGGATTCGATCTTCCGGCAAGAATTCAATGGTGCGCATGTTATGCAGGCGGTCCGCCAGCTTGATCAGGATAACCCGCACATCCCGGGCCGTAGCGACCAGCATCTTACGGAGGTTTTCGGCCTGTTTCTGCTGCTGGGAGAGTTCCGCGGGGAGTGGTGCGGGGAGATTGAGGGCGCGAATATTGCTCACACCCTCCACGAGGGAGGCAATCTCGTTGCCGAAGCGCTCCGCCAGGTCTTCATTTGTAACCCGTGTGTCTTCAAGAACATCATGAAGCAGGCCGGCGACGATTGTGGTCGTGTCGAGCCGGAGCTGGGCCAGATTGGCGGCCACGGCCAGGCAGTGCGTGATATACGGGTCGCCGGAGAGGCGCATCTGTCCCTTATGCGCCTGGTCGGCAAGGCGATAGGCGCTACGGACGAGCTCCGTGTCGGCATCCGGATTGTATTTCCGGATGGTTTTCAGCAATTTAGCGAATTCGGTACGCATGTGGCCTCAACTGCGGATTCAGGCGTCCGGCGGTTTCGGGCGCAGGCTCGTCAGACGCATATAGTACCATTTTGCCACAAATCGTTCATAATTCGCCGAATCGCGCCACTCAAAACCGCACCGGGGCATGGAAGGCGGGATGGCGCAAGGAGGGCTGATCTGACCTGCTCAGATGCACTTTGGCCGTGTTAAGCCGTGCGGGGCACGCGTTTCAGGGCATGGTTCGGGGTACTTTAACAATCCCTGCCCGTTGGGCATAGTCATGCGGGAACATGAAGGAGGAAATCGATGCGAAGTGGGTGTTTTTTTCTTGTCCTGGCTATGATTGCCGCCGCTGCCGGCGCTGATGGGGCCGTGCCGATTCTTTATACCACGGACCTCCTGCATCCGCATATGGATCCGGATGATCATTTCGATATCGCGACCTTATTCGGGATGCCGGAGTTTGATATCCGCGGCGTAGTATTCGATCTCGGGCCCATCGGCAAGGATCGTCCGGGCATCGTGGCGCTCCGGCAGATGCTCCATCTGACTGGAAAAGAGGTCCCATTCGCGACCGGACTGCTTGAATGCCTCAGCTCGCCAGACGACACGGGCCGTGACCAGCCGGAGGAGACACAGCGCGGGGTAGAGTTGATCCTGCGCACTCTGGAGGCCAGTTCCAAGCCCATGGTGGTGTTCACGACAGGCAGTCTGCGCGATGTGGCAGCCGCCCTGAACCGCAATGGCGATTTGTGCCGGGCGAAGATCAGCCGCCTGTACATCAATGCGGGCCATGCGGGCGGCGACTACGAATATAACGTCGATCTCGACCCGCATGCCTATGTCCGCGTGTTGAACAGCGGGCTTCCAATATACCTCGTGCCGTGCTTTGGCCCGGATGGATATGAGTCGTACTGGAAATTCACGCATAGAGAAGTTCTGGATAAAGCACCCGTGGCGATCCAGAACTTTTTCGTCTATGCCCTGATCCAGGCCGACCCAACGCAACGCGATCCGCTGAAAGCCCTGGCGGAACCCCTGTCCGAAACCCTCCGCGAGGAGATTTGGGGCCAGGAACGGAACATGTGGTGCACGGGGGCGCTGCTGCATGCCGCAGGCCGCACGAGCGAGACGTTTTCTTTTAAGGAAATGGAGGTGCGGGTCGAAGCGTCGGGACGCACCACGCTGACCTCTTCGGGCATAGGCCGGCCCATGAAGGTGTTCCATGTGGATAAGCCGGGCGAGTACCGCGCAGAGATGCTTGCCGTCTTGAAAGAGGCGCTGGCGACATTCAATCGCTGAGGGCCAGGGAATCGCCGGCGAATGCGGCTTGTAGACGCCCGGCGCCCGCAGGCCTTTCTACTGTCTGAAAACACCGCGGTTTTCGCCGCAGATTTGAACGGAACCCGCGCGCCCGGTACACTTACGCCTTCCGGACGAAACCATCACGACAGGGACGACTTATGAGCAAACTGAGCCTGAAGAAACTGGCGAATTACACCCCTTTTCCCGGACCGGTGGTGCTGGTCATCATGGATGGCGTGGGCATTGGCCGGGGCGACGACTCTGACGGCGTTCACCTGGCCTACACGCCCGTTCTCGATGAATTGCTCCAGGAGCCACTCTACACGCAGCTGAAGGCCCATGGCGTGGCGGTCGGGCTTCCCACCGATGAAGACATGGGCAATTCCGAAGTCGGACACAACGCCCTGGGCGCGGGCCGGGTGTTCTCGCAGGGTGCGCGGCTGGTGAATGAGGCCATCCGCACGGGAAAGATCTTCGAAGGCGCGGCCTGGAATGTTATCAAGCAACGTGCTGCCGCCGGCGGCACGGTCCATTTCATCGGACTGCTGTCTGACGGCAATGTTCACAGCCATATCGAACAGCTGTACGCCCTGCTGGAGCGTTGTGCGCAGGATGGCATGACGCACGTGCGGGTGCATCCGCTGCTGGACGGCCGCGACGTGGGCGAAAAGAGCGCGATGGAGTACATCGAGCCGCTCGAAGCGCGCTTGGCCACCCTGAGCGCAGGCGGCAAAGATTACCGCATCGCCTCGGGCGGGGGCCGCATGGTCACCACCATGGACCGCTATTATGCCGACTGGAAGGTTGTAGAACGCGGCTGGAAAGCGCACGTCCTTGGCGAAGGGCGCCAGTTCAAGTCTGCGGGCGAAGCGATCCAAACCTACTACGCCGAAGATCCCGGCATCACCGACCAGTATCTCGACAGCTTCGTCATCGCGGAAGATGGGAAGCCCGTCGGGACCATTGAAGACGGCGACGCCGTGGTGTTTTTCAATTTCCGGGGCGACCGGGCCATAGAGATCTCCATGGCCTTCGAACAAGCGGATTTCAACGGATTTGACCGCAAGCGCGTGCCCGACGTGTTTTATGCGGGGATGATGGAATACGACGGCGACGCCCACATCCCGCGGAATTTTCTTGTGGAACCGCCCGCGATTGATCGGACCATCGGGCAATACCTTTGCGCCGCGGGCGTCACCTCCTATGCCATCTCCGAGACTCAGAAATTTGGCCATGTGACCTATTTCTGGAACGGCAACAATTCCGGATACATCGACGAAGCGCTCGAAAAATATGAGGAAATCCCGTCCGACAAGGTCACGTTTGATCAGCGGCCCTGGATGAAGGCAGCGGAGATCACCGATGCGGTCGTGGCTCAGATCCGGCAGGGAGACCGCAAGTTCATCCGGCTCAATTTCGCCAACGGCGACATGGTCGGCCACACCGGCATTCCCAGCGCGATACGGATCGCGGTGGAATCGGTCGATCTGGGCCTGCGCCGTATTGTCCCGGCGGTGCGTGCGGCAAAGGGCATCCTGATCGCCACCGCCGACCACGGAAACGCCGACTGCATGTGGACCGAGAAGAAGGGCAAACGTGAGCCCATGGTGGCGCACACGCTGAATCCGGTGCCGTTTATTCTCAAAGACTTCTCGAACGCAAACACGATCGCCATGAGCGGCGTGGCCAATCCCGGGTTGAGCAACGTGGCGGCAACCCTGATGAACCTGTTGGGCTTCGAGAAACCGGACGATTACGATCCGTCGCTGATCACGCTGGGCTGAGCAAGCGCCTGCGCGGCACGGGTCCTGGGAGGCAGGCCTATGTCCAGTTCCAGAGATCACCAGGACGCGTCCCGGCGTCCAATCCGAAAGAGGATTGCCCGTTTGCCGCTGCGTGCGGATATTACGGGCCCGGCCCAGTCCGGTCCACCGGATCCGCCCGGATGGATCGGCGCGTTCGCCGGGCGCATATTTGAGGCTTGGACTGCCGGTACGCCCATGCCGCAATTCAGCGCGGCGCACCCCGAGGCTACGCTGGCCGACGGGTATGCGGTTCAAAGGCAGGTGGTGGCGCGCTTCGCCCCGGCGCATGGAATCGGCGGATACAAGGCCGCGGGGATCAGCAGTGCGGCGCAGGCAGCGACAGGCATAGACCACCCGCTGATTGGCGTGGTGCCGCAGTCCGGCGTGCTTAGCGCCGGGCAGAACGTGGTGATCGATCTCGCCGAGTATCCCAACCGCCACATCGAGACGGAGGTAGGTTTCCGCTTCAACGCGCCCATTTCTGAGCCCGTGCCGGATATTGCAACCCTGCGCAGCCTCATCGCACATATCGTGGCCGTAGTCGAGCTGCCCGGCGGCGCGGTGGAAAAGAAACATCCCCATACCGCCGCCGATACTGCCGCCTGGAACGCCAACGGCAAAGAACTCATCACGGGATTGGAAACGCTCCCGCCGGACGCGGTTGACGTCGATGCC
>DAOSJS010000239.1:0-6286 GCA_035367355.1 Candidatus Hydrogenedentota bacterium | reverse complement strand
GGCCTGGCTGGGGTCGCCGGCATTTGTATACACGCTCGACGAACCCACCCTTCCCCGCTACTCGCCCATCGACTCATTCCTTCTGGACGTCCGGCGAGGCCATTGCCAGCTGTATGCCAGCGCTCTGGCGCTGATGCTTCGCTCGCTTGGTATCCCGACCCGGGTGGTGGCAGGATACCGTGGCGGCGATTGGAGCGAGAGCGATCGGGCCTATGTAGTCACGCGGAATATGGCACACCTTTGGGTGGAGGTGTACTTTCTGGATTACGGCTGGGTGACCTTTGATCCGTCTCCGCGTTACGACGCAGACAACATGTCGCTGTTGAGCCAGATGACGGATACGCTTTCGCGCTCGCAATTGCGCTTCCGGGTCTTTTGGTACCGCAACATCATCGGTTACGACGGCCGGTTTACGCTGGAGCACCTGAAGAATCTGGGCCAGGGACTGTTTGCGTGGACCTTGTTTCCTTCTACGGACCATGAGGAAGACGGGGCCAGTGCAGGCCAGCGTTTTGGTAGACTGACCGCCGAAGTGCTGCCCGCGCTGTTGGCGGTCCTGGCGCTCGGGGGGCTCTATCTTCGCTTCAAACGGCGGCCGGGCGGGAACGAACCCAGGCTTACAAACGCCCAGCGCCGCGCGCGCTTCCTGCTGGGCAAGGTCAGCCGCCAGCTGCACCGGCAGGGGGTCGATTGCGAGCAGCAGACTGCGGGAGAACTGGCGCAGGCGGCCCGGCGCATCTGGGCAGCGGATCCCCAACCGATTGCTGATGCATTGCGCACCTACGACGAAGTCCGCTTTGGCGGCCGCCCGCTCGAACGCCCGCAACTCAGAGAATTGTGCCGCAGGCTGCGGAGGGCGCGCCGCGAGGCTTAGCCGGGGAGAGGCGCCGCAGACGTCTTAGCGGCCCAACAGCAGGGCAACGGCATTGGCGCTCCATAACGCGACCGCGATGTCTTTCCGGCCGTCTCCGTTGAAATCGTGGGAACATAAGGCGCGGGGCAAGCCTGTTTTGCCGCCCGATTCGAACGAATACAGGGTTTTCGAGAAGGTCTGCGGAATCGCGGAATCCGTGGAGGTATTGGTCAATACGGCTACCCGGCCGGACGCGAAACAGGCGGCAGCGATATCGACGCGGCCATCGCCGGTGAGGTCTTCGACCAGCAGGTCGCGGATTTCGTGTTCGAGGATATCTCTCGACGCCCCCAGGGAGATCTCCTGGCAGACAGTGAACTGAAAGGGGCCCGTGCCGTAATAGATCGTGACAGAATCGTAGGTGTGGCAATCCGACACCACGAGATCGAGCCTGCCGTCCTTGTTGACGTCGGCAATGCGCACTTTGTGGGGCAGCGCCCCTTTGGCAAGGAACCGGTCCACTTCCTCAAAGTTGCCCCGGGCATCGCCTTTCCACAAGGCGATTTCTCCTGAGGCGTACATGACTGTGACCAGATCGAGGGCGCCGTCGCCGTCCAGATCCGCGGCCTGGATATCGCGGGGACCTCCCGGAGCGGGGATGAAGCGCGGTTCCTCGAAATAGGCGCTCGGATGTCCTGGGAAGTAGATCAAGACGTCGGACGACCATCCGGTTGCGATGACATCGCGGTAGTCATCGCGGTTAAAGTCGTGGACGACCAGTGCGGTAATGCCGGGTTTGGTGAAAATGGGCTGGTCGTCAGCATCGCGGTTGCGGAGGTACTGCAGGCGCTCCACCGGGATGGAATACTCCACCGGCTCAAAAAGCAGATCGCCGATGTTGCGGAACAGCACGAGATCCCGCGATTCGCTTCGCCGTTCCACGGTATGAAAGCTCCCCACGAGCAAGTCGAGCGCCGGGAGCGCATCGATGTTTGCCACCGCGATGCAATACGGGCCGAAACCGGTCAGGAGCGGAACCTGTTTTTCGTATTCGAGGGGCCGTGACGCCGCAAGTACAGAGAGTTCGTTGTTTGCCGGCCGTTCGCTGCGCGGATCGGTCAAGACTCCGGTATCGGCGGAGATGATCTCGGGCAGGCCATTGCCATTCAGATCTGCGGCGGCGATACAGGACGGGTTGGGCCCGACCGGAAACCAGGTCTTATGCTGGGTGAACCCTTCCGCCCCAAGCGGTGCAGAAACGAAGACAACAAACGACAACGCGGCGAGACGCACGCACCGGGACACATCAGGCATGGGAACGCTCCTTCGATGCGACAAATGCCGCCGCAAGCCGGATGGCCGCGACGAGGCTGTCAGGACGGGCTGTGCCGGTTCCGGCAATGTCATACGCAGTACCATGATCCACCGAGGTGCGCACAATCGGGATGCCAAGCGTGACGTTCACGCCTTCGTCCATGGCAATCAGCTTGACGGGGATATGCCCCTGATCGTGGTACATCGCGACCACCAGATCGAATTCGCCGTCCACCATGCGTTTGAACACGGTATCGGGGGGATAGGGTCCGGAAACGTCGATCCCCTTGCGTTGGCAACGCTCGACGGCGGGGGCGATCTCGTCCGCCTCCTCCGTGCCCAGGATCCCCGCCTCGCCCGCGTGAGGATTGAGGCCTGCGACAGCGATGCGGCGGCGGGCCAGGCCCAGCCGGCCCAGGGCGTCGTGGGCGATCTCGATCGATTTCACAATGCGGTCGCAGGTGACGCGGGCGATGGCTTCAGTCAGTGGGCAATGGGAGGAAATGTGCACCACGCGCACCGGGCCCGCAAAGAGCGACATGCGGAAATCGGGCGCGTTCGTGAGGTCCGCAAGGATTTCCGTGTGGCCCAGGTAGTCGTAGCCCGCGGCGTGAATGCCTTCTTTGTTGAGCGGGCCGGTCACAATGCCGTCGACGTCGCGGGCCAGGGTATGATGAATCGCTTTTTTGAGCCATTCGACCGCGCACTGGCCGGCCCTGGGCTCGAGATGGCCCGGGTTCCAGGTGCCGGCCGCATAGCCGCAATCCAGCACCGGCACGCCCTGGAGGGGCATCTCCCTGGATGGCAGCCCGTCCAGCTCGTGCAGTTCCAGCTGCACTCCTACCACCTGCGAGGCTTTACGCAAGACCGGAAGACTTCCAAACACGACTGGCTCGCAGAGCTCCATCACGTCA
This sequence comes from Candidatus Hydrogenedentota bacterium, assembly GCA_035367355.1. Taxonomy (GTDB): domain Bacteria; phylum Hydrogenedentota; class Hydrogenedentia; order Hydrogenedentales; family SLHB01; genus UBA2224. Next base: position 3,205 of record DAOSJS010000239.1, on the reverse strand, counting down.
GGGCGTGCGAGCACCCTGGCGATGATTTCCGGTCCGACGCCATTGATATCACCCATCGTAACCGCCAAACGCGGTTTCCGGGGCATTGCCGATTCAGCCGATGAGACGGCCGTCTGTATAGTATCGTTCACCTGAGGATCTCCAGTGCATGGGTACGTCGAAGAACCTATCACAGTATCGGGGAGGCATACAATGCCCGGACACCGGCGTATGCGCTCAGGGCTGCTTCATGCCGCCGTCGTCGGCGCTGGTCAGAAAAAAGAGCGCGCCGGATGCCTGTGTTTCGCCTGCGGACTTGCTATTGCTTATGATCGTCTTGCATACGATACGCGCGAAGCGATATACTTTCATGAAGGCAGTACGGCAACATTTCAACTTACTGAAGGTGACCGACAATGTGGACGCCAGGAATCTGGGAGTTGGTGCTCATTCTCGTGATCGTGCTGGTGGTATTCGGCACGGGCAAACTGAGCGACATCGGCAGTTCGCTGGGCACAGCGATCCGCGACTTCAAAGCGAGCGTGAAAGAGCCGCCGGCGGCCCCGGCCGAGCCCGACTCTGATAAGAAGGATGACGAAACCGTCTGAGCTTCCGGTACTGCATTTGTGTACCGCTTCAATACTCCGGCAGCTCGCGGCAGCGGTCGGCCACTTTTATGTTTCAGTTTCTGCCATAGCTTGCGCAGTAATGCTGGCGATAGCAAGTTCGGCGAGCTGACGGATGTCGGGATTGCTGTCCTCCCGCTTCGCTTCCAGTGCTTTCAAGGCGTCGGCCGCTTCCCGGCCGATTGACCTAAGCGCTTGGATTGCAGCCACTTGCACTCGCGCGTCGGGTATGCGAAGGGCCGCGATCAGGGTCGACACCACTTTTTTCCCCACGTCTCCGCGCCTGGCCAGTGCGAATGCGGCCGCCACACGCACGGAGCCGCTGGAATCGCCCAGCGCCCTGCGCAGCACTTCCCGGGTCTGCGCGCCCTCATGCCGGATCCGGGCAACGGCTTCGATCGCCGCCAGCCGCACCTCATCATCGGGGCTGTGCAAGGCTTCTTTCAGATGGGGATTCAGCGGAAACGCGTGGGGCATCAGGCGGCTGAATGCGGAGAGGGCCCTGGTCTGGACGGCCACATCCGAATCGATCAAGCGGTTGCTGAGTGCAAGCACGACTGCAGGCAGCATCACGGGCTGGCGTGGTGCAAGGGTTTCGAGCGCTTCTACTGCATGAAACCGGACCGACGGTTCGGGATCTTTCAGAACGGCCAGGAGACAGGGCACAGCTGGGATCGCCGCTTCCCCCAGGATATCGAGCGTGCGTGCAGCCTGCTGGCGGACTGCAGGCGCGCCATCCCTCAGGGCCCGGCCCAGCGCCAGAATCACCGGCCGCCCCGGATCCATGAGTTCGGCCAGAGCACGGGCGGTCTCGGCGCGCACCTCCGGCTCAGGATCTTTCAGGCTCTTCAGAAGCACCCGGGACAAGTCGGGCTGACAGTGCAGCAGCGCGCCCACCGCCGCGGCGGCGCCCGCCCGGACCCGGGGTTCCGGGGCCGACAGCGCGCTGGTCACGGCGAGGCGGACCGATTCGGGGAGTGTCACTGACGCGCTCAACAAGCGCACCACCGCGCTGCGAACTCCAAGCTCATCGCCCAACAACCTCATGCATGCAAGCAGCACCTCTTCGTTATCGCCGGCGATGCGTCCCAGGGCGTCCACCACGGCCTGGCGTACTCCCGCGTCGGGATCGTTCAGGGCCTCCATCAGGGATTCGACAGCGCCAGCCGCCTCGCCGCCCAGGCCGCGCAGGATGGCCGCGCACCATTGCCGGACATCAGGAGACGCATGAGAAAGGCCTGCCAGCGCATCGGGCATCGCATCTGCTCCAACGGCTCCACCTGAGGACTGCTCAGCCAGGAGGAACGCCGCGGCAGCAGCAGCGGGGCCGGAACCGGTGTTGAGAAGGCGAAGGAGATACCCGGCCAGTTCGGCTCCTCCTCGCTCAAGCAGTTCCCGCACGAGATCCCGGCTGCGCTCCTCGTCGGCTTCCTGAATGAGTTTTTCCAACAGCTCTTGTGGCGATTCCGGCACCGGCAATGTCTCCCCACGTTGCCTTGAACACTAGCTTTCGGGCAGGGGTCCTGTCAACGCACGTCGTATTGTTTCAGTTTCCGGTACAGGGTCCGCAGCCCAATCCCGAGGGTCTTTGCACAGGCTTCCTTGTTAAACCCGCATACTTTCATGGTTTCCTGGATGACGATACGCTCGACCTGTGCCATGGTGGCACCGGTCGGGATACGAATTTCGCTGACTTCCGGAATGGTATTGCGGCGGATATGGCCGGGGATGTCGTCCAGATCCAGGCGCCGGCCGCTTCGCGCCATGATGACCATGCCCTCGATGATATTGCGCAGTTCGCGGACATTGCCCGGCCAATCGTAGCGCCCGAGCACGTCCATGGCGCCCCGCGTGATGCCGTCGATACGTTTTTCGTTGGTTTCGCTCGCCTCACGAATGAAGTGGTGCACGAGAAGCGGGACATCCTCGCGCCGGTCCCGGAGCGCAGGGATATCGATGACGACGACGCGCAGGCGGTAGTAGAGATCGTCGCGAAACAGTCCCTGCTCGACCATCTGCCGCAGTGGGCGGTTGGTGGCGGCAATGAGCCGTACGTCCACGGTCAGCGTACGGGAATCACCTAGGCGCTCGAACTGCTGGTATTCGAGGACCCGCAAAAGCTTGGCCTGCAGCGCGGGCGACAGTTCGCTGACCTCATCGAGGAACAGGGTGCCCGTGTCGGCGAGTTCAAAGCGGCCTTTGCGGATCTGGTCGGCGCCGGTGAACGCGCCGGGGACATGACCGAACAGTTCGCTTTCGACCAGAGCCTCCGGGATGGTGGCGCAATTGAGTTTCACAAACGGGGCGTCGCGCCGGGGGCTGTTGTTGTGAATGGCCTGGGCGACAAGGTCCTTGCCGGTTCCGGTTTCGCCTTGCACCAGGACGGTGGATTTTGACGGGGCGATCTGCTGGACCGCGTTGTAGACCTTGATCATGGGGCGGGATTTTCCGACCAGATTGCCCAATCCGTACTGTTCATCGAGGCGGCGCTTGAGTTCGTGCTGCTCGAGCATGAGACGCATGCGCCCCAAACCGCGTTGAATCACGGCCTCGAGTTTGCCGAGGTTGATGGGCTTGGTCTGGAAATCGTAGGCGCCCTG
>DAOSJS010000238.1:0-6317 GCA_035367355.1 Candidatus Hydrogenedentota bacterium | reverse complement strand
AGGCGGCGAAGAGGTCGGCAAAGTTGTTCACACCATGAATTCGATTAAAGAAAGTTCGCGTAAAATAGTCGACATTATCAGTGTGATTGATGGAATTGCATTTCAAACCAATATTCTGGCGCTCAATGCCGCAGTAGAAGCTGCGCTTCCGCGCGGATTTCAGCCGCGCCTTTGAATGGCAGCGTATGCTGGATGTCGCACAAGGATTCGAAGCAGATGCGGCCGCGGAAACGCTCGCCGATTTCTTCGATCCCCAGGGCGCGCGGCTGCTGCAGGTTGATGACATTCAACCCGATGTCGATGAGGTGCTCGATGATGTCGTTCACTTTACCGCAGGAATGCATCCAGACGTGCCATCCATTGGCATGGCAAGCATCGAAGATGCGCTTGTACCGGGGTTTGAAAAATTCGACCCACAGCTCCGGGCTGATGAACAGGTCGCGTTCGGTACCCCAGTCATCTGTGAATCCGAAGCCGTGGATCCTGTCGCCGAAGCGCTCGTACATGTTCCGGATAATGCCCAGGTCAAAGTCGATGATACGGTCGGCGAGCCAGCCAATGCGTTCCGGCTCGGCGTAGAGATCTACGAGCGTATTCTCAAAGCCGCGCAGCGCGTGCATCCGTTCGAATAACAGCATGAAAATGTCAGTGCAGCGGTAAATGTCCTCATCGATCTCAAAAAATCGTTCCATGCCCTCATAAAATGCGGGCGTATCCGGGTCGGGGAAGGAAAACGAGTCAAGCGCGGACCAGTCCTGCAGTGGATGCTCCTTGACTTGCCCCATGTTCTGCACGTCCGAGCGTTCCCATCCGCAGCCCCATTCGTCGATCGAGAATTTTTCGCTCTTGTTGCCGGACCCGATTTGATTCCAGGAGACCGAACGCACGTCGGTGAGGCCGAGCCTCTCAAATCGAAGCGGCAGGCGATCAGGCCGGTCAAATTCAATGGCGCGGCGGACAACTTCATACGATGACATGGGCATGGCATATCCCTCGGCTTGGGCGGCCTTTACAGTTATCAGGCGCGCCATGATACCATGTGTCTGGCTTGGCGCTGCGCTCCGCCAAGCGATCATCATGGTAAGGATCAGGTGGGGAAGGAGTCATGCGCCGTCGTGATTTTTTGTGCACTGCCGGTGGCGCGCTGGCCGCTGCACCATTATGGGCACGGCGCAGCCATGCCGGCGAAACCCCTCCGCCGAATATTCTGTGGCTGACCTGCGAGGACATCAGCCCGCAGCTCGGCTGCTTCGGTCAGCCCGGCGCCACCACGCTCAATCTCGATCGCCTGGCCTCGGAAGGCGCCCGGTACGTCAACGCCTTTTCGGTGAGCGGCGTCTCTGCGCCCAGCCGCTCCTGCCTGATCACGGGCATGTATCCCAACACATTGGGCACCCAGCATATGCGCTGCAAAACGCCGCTTCCGCCGCAAATCCGGTGCTTTTCGGAATATTTGCGGGAGGCCGGCTATTACTGCACCAATAATGCGAAGACCGACTACCAGTTTGACCCGCCCGCGCAGGCCTGGGACGAATCCAGCAAGGACGCCCACTGGCGCAACCGCCCCGACCCGGCCCAGCCTTTCTTTGCGGTTTTCAATCAAACCATCACGCATGAGTCTGAAATCGGAACGCTTTTCGAGAACGAGGAGGTCCTGCGAAAACGTCTGGAACCGCAGGCCCCGCATGCGCTCGACGCGCTCGATTTGCCGCCGTACTTCCCCGACACACCTGTCATTCGGCGGTATTGGGCCCACTATTTCGACCTGATCACGATTATGGACCACTGGGTGGGCGCCATGTTGAACCAACTTGAAGAAGACGCCCTCGCGGAAAACACGCTGGTCTTCTTTTTCAGCGATAATGGCGCCGGACTGCCCTGGTGCAAACGGTGGCTGTACGACAGAGGGATTCGCGTGCCTTTGATCGTTCGATGGCCGGGCAAGCTTCCGCCGGGCGCCGAACGGGACGAATTGGTAAGCTTCGTGGATTTTGCCCCCACCATCCTGTCGTGCGCGGGCCTTCCTATCCCCGCATACATGCAGGGCAGAGCCTTTCTCGGCAGCGCGACAAGTCCCACCCGCAACTACGTCTTTGCGGCGCGCGACCGCATGGATGAACGCTACGACATCATCCGGGCCATCCGCGACAAACGCTTCAAATATATCCGGAATTACGAGCCCTACCGCCCCTACGACCAGCATCTGGTTTATCCGGAGCGCTTCCCGGTCATGCAGGAGTTGCGGCGCGTCGAAAAGGAGGGTGCGCTGGAAGGAGCACAGAAACTCTTTTTCGCGGGGACCAAACCGCTAGAAGAACTATACGATATGCACGCGGATCCAAATGAAATAGAAAATATCGTCGACCAGCCGGAGTTCGCGCATGAACTCGGCCGCCTGCGTGAAGCGCTTGACGTGTTTCTTGACGACTCCGCCGACACGGGGTTCATCCCGGAGGTCGACCTGAGCGCCTGGCTTGCTGGAAGGTGGGCAGGCCCTCCGGAGACCCTTCCCGAGTATGAGCTTGCCAGCAGCGAGACGATCTTCGGGAAACCAGTAAAGACTTACGTGGATCTGCTGAACGGCTCGAACCGGCTACGCCGGCTTCGAGCTATCAAAACCCTTGGCCTCGTACCCGAGGCATTACCACTGCTGCGGCACGCCCTGGAAGATTATGACCCGGCGGTGGTTTATTGGGCAGCTGTCGCGCTGGGCCACCTCCAGGATGACTCGCCCGAGATCCGCGAGAAGTTGCTCAAAGCATTGGGAAGAAAAGAGTTGAGCGCCAGATTGGGCGCGGCTCGAGGCCTGGTTTTGTGTGGATACATCAATGATGCCATGCCCGGCTTATTGCAGGTGCTGGCGGACGAGGACGAATATGCACGCCTGTCTGCGGTCGAAACCCTGGAGATCGCCGGCCTTGAACACCCGGGCGTTCGTGACGCCCTCGAAAAGGTCATGCAAGACAAAGAGACCTACCCTCGCCGGATTGCTGCGACTGCCCTGGGGAAGTCGATACGTTGACGCACCCGGCAGAAGTCTCAGGCCGTCTCGCTGAGCTGCCGGGGCCGCCGTTTTCCGTCTGTGTGCAATGTATTGCTTTTTTGGGGGCTCTCGGCTACACTACTACTCGTGCAATGGTGCACATGAACTGGAGTTAGTGAGCTTCTGCCTCCGTTTTGGACCTGATCCTGCGCGTGATTTCCGAAAAGATGTCATGCTCGCTCCGGACTGGTTGCCGACCGGGTTGAGGGCCACCCTCCACAAGACCGCTCTGGAAAGGAAAGAGTAATGAACATCTACGTGGGAAATCTGTCGTATGACACGGACAACGCATCGCTGCGCGCGCTTTTTGAGACGCATGGCGCAGTGGACGACGCGCGGGTCATCGAAGACCGGCAGACGGGCCGCTCGCGCGGGTTCGGTTTCGTTGAGATGCCGAACAGCTCTGAAGCGCAAGCCGCTATCGACGCCCTCAACGGGCATGAAATTCAGGGCCGCACCCTGACCGTCAATCAGGCACGTGAGCGCGAAGCTCGCCGTCCGCGTGGCGGCGGCGGTGGTTACGGCTCCCGCTACTAGTCCTTACGGCAACAAGCGAAGGCGGTACTTCCTCGTTACGCGGGGTTGTACCGCCTTTCTTTGTGTCAGATTGTGCGAACTCCCCCGGGCTTCTGAACGGCGTCCAGCAGCCTCTGGCCGTTATCGTAAAACAGAGCGTCCACGAAGTCGCTTCCCAGCTCGCAGCGCTCCACCGCGGTACGAATGCCCCGCAGTTCTTCGTAGAGAAACGAAGTGAACACCAGCTTTCCGCGGTCATCCGACAGCGACAGCGGCCACGGTACAGGGGTGATGTATGTGTATTGGTTGTTGATCTCGACAGATTTGCCCGGCGCGACCGCAATCGGCAGATCCGTTGCGTACAGGACTCGTTCCCGGGGCGCTGTCCGAAACACGTATTCCAGCACATCCGGATTACTCACCATGGCCAGGTCGTAATAGAGATTGGGCAGGTCCGTCAGGTTGTCGAGGGTTCCCCGCACGTTTTTGAGGAAATACGCGCGGCCCACGTGCGCCAGTACGATGCGCGCCGCCGGATAGGACCGGCAGAGATCCCGGAGCTGTATCTGATTGAGCGGATCGGCCAGGCGATCTTTGCGGGGAATGTGCAGCATGACGAGCAGGCCCCGCGCGTTCACAATTTCCATGGCCCAGTTCGGGAGCATCTCTGAAATCTGTACCTCGTTGAGGTCCGGTTTCCGCACGTAGTTCAGATACGGTTTAAGCCCGAGAAAACGGCCGGATGCGAGGTCCGCCTCCAGCTGCTCCGGTGTATCCGTTTCGGGGTCGAACAGGCGCAGCGGAAAGAAGCGCTTTCCGTCGCATACCTCGCTCACGTAGGCGTTGTTGGCCTGGAGGTCGTATTCGACGTGGGGAAGACCGAAGACCACCGCACTGGTCTCGCGTTTCGGATACAGCTCGTCCAGATCCTGGGAAAGTGCAGCAAGATCATACGAGCGAATCGGGTGTCCTGCACACGAATACGCTTCGCATCCCGATGGGATAGTGGCCTCGTCGAAGAGGTGCACATGAAAATCGAGAACTCGCGCCGGTACGAAATCTTCGAGCTCCTCTTCCCAAATACGACGGTTTCGCTCGTGTTTGGTCGTTTCCCGCCACATATGCAGCCTTTCGTCAAAATGCGCGGCTCAGATCGCGCATGTTGTCCCGCTCACAGGGTTGTGACGTCCAGTCCTGTCATCGAACCGAACGCGACGATGTCGCCGGCGCACTCGCCCATCACCAGGGCGCTGTGATGCGTGCCGCCGTTGATGGAGTACTCCTCCAGAAAGAGTTCGACCGGGAGTTCAGGGCGGATCCATCCGCGGACGGCATCCTTCATCTCCGGTACCGTCGTGTCCTCCAAGACCTGGACCGGAGCGACGAGCAGCCCGAAGCTATCGCCGGGGCCGGGGGCGAGGTTCACCAGTACCGCCGGGCCCGGATGCAATCCGCACGCCAGGATGGCCGGATTTTGCGCGGGCGTGTAGGGAAAGTCTTTTTCAATCAGCCGCGGCACAGCTCCGGCGACTTCCGGATTCACCTCGCCCATGTGCGACAGGAACAGCGAGTCACCTTCCCAGTCAGGGCAGAAAATTTCAGTAAACGTCGTTTTGCCGAAGGCCTTGTTCAGCGCGCCCACCAGCGACGCGGTCAGGACATCGCCCTCGCCCGCATACCCGTAACCACGCGCCATCGCCTTCGAGACTTCCAGGAAGGGCACGGTGTCTATCAGGCCATCGGCGGCCCGGAATTCCAGGAAATTCAGACTGAATGCGGTGTAGGCGCCATCCGTCAGGCGTTTACGCAGCGCCAAACCGGAGCGCAGCGACCGGCGGTGCACCTCTTCCGAGGCTTCGACGGCGTAGCGGGCGCGATCCGCTTCCATCTCTTCCTGGAGGTCTGTTTCCGTGATGAAGGCCGCTTCCGCCACCAGGGCTTCGACGTCGATCTGGTCGGTCCTGATTCCCAGCACGCGTTCAAGGACGGCGTCCGGCGGCGCAAAATCGCCCATGCCTTCAAACGCGGGGCCGATGCGCAGGGCGCGTGTTGTCCGCAGATAGCGTGCTGCCTGGGCCGCCCGCGCAATGCCGGCCGCACGGTCCAGCACTTCCGGATTGGCATGGTGCCCCGCCACGATCTCGAAATGCCTGCCCATCCTGCGCAACACGGACGCCAGATCCTGCACCCCGTGGATCCCGTGGTTGAACATGATCCGGTCCGGCGATGTCCCCGGCCCGAACGATGCATCCGGCGTCGTATCGAGCAGGAGCAGGGGGAGTCTGCTGGCGGCCAGGATCCCGGCCGATTCCAGGGACGGCGAGTACGCGAGATGGAGCGTTACGATCAGATCGACCTGTTCCTGCTCGAAACGCTTGACTGTTTTGGTGAATTCTTCGTTTACGCGGCAGATCTCGCCGAGCGAGACCGATACGCCGCGTTCCTGCAAGCCCTGGGCAATGGTGTCCAGAAATGGTTTGAACGAGGCCCGCAGCGCAGGGTCCACGTCGTCGTAGAGCTTTAGATAAAGGGGCAGGAGCCCGGCTTTCGGCTGTTGCATCAGCGTTGCCTCCATTTCATTCACTATAGGTTGAGACTCTCTCGAACGCGCGCGTAGTGGTTTGCGGATTCCTGTGCAGCGTCACAGACCGCAGCGCGGGGTTTCCGTATGGTTTCGACCGGGGCGTGGGCAACGGCCGGCGCCAGAGCATAGAGCGCGCCGCGCGCCACGGCCCAGTCCGCTTCACGCTGCCGTTGA
>DAOSJS010000237.1:0-6375 GCA_035367355.1 Candidatus Hydrogenedentota bacterium | reverse complement strand
CGAAGTCACCTCCGGGCTGGACACGGTCGCCCGCCACGACGTTCGGGCGCTTTTGATGGAGTTTAAATCGCAAGGCAAAACCGTATTTTTCTCGTCGCACGAGCTGACGGAAGTGGCCCTGCTCTGCGACCGCATCGTCCTCCTTGACGAAGGGAAAGTTGTCGAAGAAACCCCTCTGAAACACATCCTCGCCGCGTCCACCTCTATTGCCGTGCATGCGCGGCTCGGCGGACCGCCCGGAAACCTGCCGGGAAACGTCCTGATTCGAAGTGCGGGCGGGGATGAACAGGTCTATGCCGTGGAAAGCTGGGAGGCGGCGCAGGCACTGCAGGATGATCTGAAAGCGCGGGGCGCCACGATCCTGGACGTGCACGAAGAACCTCCATCGCTGGAAGACTATTTCGTCCGCAGGCTGGGGCACAAGATTACGTAGCGCCCGGCGGACTCCGGCCGCCTCAGGGAGAAAAACCATGCAGCGACTGTTTGGCATTGCACAAGTCACCATCCTCGAGTCTTTCCGGCGAAAAGACCCCTATGTCGTCCTCATTCTCGGGTTTGCCATCGTGTTGGGTGCGGGTCTGTTTAACCGATTCGGCATTGCCGGGCTCGAGAAGTTCGTCAAAGACGTTGCGCTGACGGTCACGAACATCCTCTGCATCGTGCTCTGTGTGGTGGTCTCCGCCCGGCAGTTTCCGGCCGAACTCGCCCAGCGCACCCTCTACCCGCTTCTGGCCAAGCCCGTCAGCCGGACCAGCGTCTATCTGGGAAAATACGTGGGCGCGGGGATCATAAGTTCCGCGGTAGTGTTGCTGTTCTGGGTCGAATTACATGCCCTGTTTCTCGTATTCGGGATTTCCTCGGGCGCCATCTTTTTCCAGGCCCTGTATTTGCGAATTTTGTCGATGTGGCTCATCGCCGCGGTTGTCATGACGCTCTCCCTCTTCCTGACCCACGGCGCCAACGTCACCGCCTCGCTTCTCCTGTCACTCGCCATGAGCACCTTCGCCAACACCATCCTGGCGGTACACAGCGAGCTTCAGGGAGCCGCGCGCTGGCTGGCGGAAGGGATTTATTGGGTCGTTCCGCACCTGGAACTCTTTGATCTGTCGAAAAAAGTCATTCACGAGTGGCCGTCGATCCCCGCGGGCGCCCTCCTGGCATTGACTGCCTACGCCGCCGTGTATGCCGCTCTATTTGTCGCCCTGGGCACGTGGCGTTTCCGGCGGTTGTCGTTGTGAAGCGGCGCCAAAGCGCACGGGAGAGGTGAAATGAGATCAAAAATATTCCCTCTGCTCCTGGCACCTGGCTTTGCTCTCTGCGGCCTGCTGGCTCATCTGTGCACCGCACAGATTGGCGAGGTACACGCGCAATTCACCGCCGACGAAATGCTGGCCGCCAGGGAATCGATCGCGTTGAGCCTGATGGGACAGCTCCAGTTCACGGCTCACAGCCTGGTATGGATCAAATCGCTCGAATACCTCCACAACGGCGTCGCATTGCGCCTGCCCACTGAAGCAGAAGAGGCCCACGGGTTTCATGCACACGATGCCGATGATGTAGCGGCCGGGCTCGAGCACAAATGCGGCGTGCCGGTAGCGCTAAATGACGAAATGGACTGGCGCGGTCCAGTGGGCCAGCTGCACCGGATGGTCACGCCATACATGGTCATTCACAGCCACAGCGATCCGGTTGAGCTGATCCCCTGGTATCAGCTGACGCTTAAACTCAACCCCAATCTGGAACGGCTCTACACGCTCGGCGCGTTCTTCATGGCGGATTTTGCCCGGGAACCGCGAAAGGCGGTTCGCCTCCTGGAGGCGGGCGTCGAGGCCAATCCCTGGTCATTCGAGATCCGCGCCGCCCTGGGAAGACATCTCTTCGATTATCACCAGGAACTCGGAATTCCCGCACAGGACGCATACGAACAGGCAGCGGAGGTGCTCCGAGAAGCCGTGGACAACGCGAAAATTGAACGAGAGCACCTCCGGAGCAGGCAAAGCGATCTGGACTTCTATCAAAACCAGCTGATGCAGGAATCCTACTTGTTTCTGGCCAAAAGTCTGACGGAACTCGGCCGATATGAGGAAGCGCTCGCGGTGTGCGACGAAGGATTCCAGCTCACCAGCCACAACCTGCTCCGAGTCCAGAAACGCATCACCACACAGCGCATGGAAGAAGAAAAGCCGCTGAATACCGAAAACGAGCCCTCCTGAGACTGGATCTTTGAAACATGCCCGTGCAACGCGTGCTCTGGGCCGTCCTTCCCGAATGAATCAGCGAATGGCGGCGTATCCCCCCGGGATGCCCCGCTTCGAGTAGACGATCTGCCAGAGCTGATTCCATCGCGCCCGGAATGACCCCGCACAGCAAAGCAGGTAGTACTTCCACATCCGGTAGAACCGTTCCCCGTACCCATCCCGAAGCTGCGGCCAGTGATCGTCAAAATTGCGCCACCAGGCCATCAGCGTCTTGTCGTAATCCGGGCCGAAATTGTGCAGGTCTTCCGTCACAAACAGGCCTTCCGCCGCCTCCGCCAGCTGGCGTATGGACGGAAGCATCGAATTGGGGAAGATGTATTTCCCGATCCACGGGTCGGTCGATACGGTGCTGCGCAGCGTGCCAATGGTCTGAAGCAGAAACAGGCCGTCATCTGCCAGGCTGTCGTGCACAATCTTCATGTAGGTCCCGTAATTCCGGTACCCCACGTGTTCGATCATGCCCACCGACACGATCCGGTCGAAGCGTTCGTTCAAATCACGGTAATCCGCGAACCGGATCTCAACCGGCAATCCCGTGCACAACTCAGTCGCGAGCGCGGCCTGTTCCTTCGAGACGGTTGTCCCCACGGCCTGTACCCGGTACTTCTCCGCCGCGTATTTCACGAACGCGCCCCAACCGCAGCCGATGTCCAGCACCCGCATGCCCGGAGCAAGCCCTATTTTTCTACAGATGAGGTCGAGCTTGTCCTCCTGGGCCTCATCGAGGGTGAACGCGCGCTTCCAGTAGCCACAGGAATAGGCCAGGCGGCGATCGAGCATCGCCGTGTAGAGGTCGTTGCCGATATCGTAATGGTGCGTGCCGATCACAAACGCGCGCGATTTGCGCTGAAGATTGAATGCCCGAGCCCTGATGGCGCCGAGCACGAGCGGCCAGTTTCGAAGCCCCTCGGGCAGGCCCGCGCTCAGGATCCGGTGGAACATCGCGTCGAGCGCATCGCAGTCCCACCAGCCGTCGACATAGGATTCGCCCAGACCCAGCGATCCCTGGCTCAGCAAGCGGCGGAAAAGCAGCGGCTCGTGGACCGTGATGTCCCACGGGCGATCCCCGCCGATACGGACGTCCGCCCTGGCAAGAAAATTCGCCACCGCCCGCGCATCTGATGTCTGGAATGGGGCCGTTTCTTCGCGATGCTTCGTAGCCATACCCGGACCTCGCATTCTGTGCAAGATCGAAACACACTCGCTCGCGGATAATACGTCCCGCCGTCGCACCGGACACTATTGACTCAGTATATCAAATGCCGTTTATCGTGCCTTCATTCCCATGAATCATGCGCGAGCAAGCCGCCTTTCTTCGCCCCACCCGGCGGCAGGGCAGTGAACTCGCTGCAGAAAAAGGCTCCCGCCTATATGCATCAGACATCACCCGCGCCGGCCCGGATGCGGAGATCGTCTTGAGAAACGACACTACGCCCTCCCTGGGGCCGTCATGCAAATTGAAGAGGGCTGAGTTCAAATTTGAGCACAATAAGGGCCTCTTGGGAATGACACTCAGAGTCGCGAAAGGCACCCTGTCATTCATCTCCGGGCAGAGCGCCAAGCTGAAACCCGGCGCCGCGCAAATCGAAACTTGTTTGGGTTGGTACGAACCCCTTATGAGGATGACAAACCACTGCGATGCGCTCCGTTCTTTTTCCCCCATCACACCAGCGTCTTTTTGAAACGCGTGGTTGCAAACCACAGCGTTCCGACGCCCATGACGAACAGCGCGGCCATTTGAGGCCACAGGATGGACGGCCCCACGCCTTTCAAAAAGATGCTCCGAATGATCACCAGAAAGTAGCGCAACGGGTTCGCATAGGTCAGCCACTGGATCAACGGAGGCATGTTCGCGATTGGAAACATGAACCCGGAGAGTAAGACCGCGGGGAGATAGAAGAAGAAGGTGCCCATCATGGCCTGCTGCTGGGTGCTGCTGATCGTCGAGATCAGCAATCCGATGCCCAGGGTCGTCATGATATACAGGCCGGTGGCGGCAAACAGCAACAGAAGGCTCCCCTCCAGCGGCACCTGGAACCAGAATACGGCGATCAGCGAGATCGCCACCACATCTGCAAACGCGATCACCGCGAAGGGCAGGGTTTTCCCCAGGATGAACTCGCCCGGAGTGATAGGCGTGACCATGATCTGTTCCATCGTGCCCGCCTCTTTCTCCCGAACCACCGCCATACTCGTCAGCATGAGGGTAATCAGCATGACGAGGATCGCGATCACCCCCGGCACATAATAGTTGCGGCTTTCCAGGTTCGCGTTGAACCAGGCCCGCGTTTCGAGCGTCAAGGGCTCCGCGAAAGCCCCGCCACCGCCGCCCAGGCGGCTCAACCGCGTCGCAAGCACCTGGTTCCCAAAGCGGCCGGCTATGCGCGCCGAATAATCGAGAACGATCCCGGCGGTGTTGGAATCCGTCCCGTCGACCACCAGTTGCAGCGGCGCCGTGCGGCCCGCGCGCAGGTCGGCCTCAAATCCATGATGAATGCGCAACACCGCCTGGGCTTCGCCATAATCCAGCAAGCGCCGCGCCTCGGCGTTCGTCTCGACGTAGCCTGCCAGGTCAAAATATTCGGTTTCGATGAACTGCGCCACCAAGTCACGGCTCGCTGTGCTCGCATCGAGGTCCATTACAGCCAGCCGCACGTGTTTGACGTCCGTGGTGACCGCATAGCCGAACACCAGCACCTGCACGATGGGCATCACGAATACGACAGCCCGCATCCGTGGATCGCGGAAAACCTGGATGAATTCCTTGATGAGCATGTGCCGGATTCGCTCAAGCATGCATTTGTCCTCGCACAGCGCGCCTCAGTCGAGCCGCTTTTCAAACTTCAGAATCGCCAGAGCAATCATCAGCCCTGAGAACGCGGCCAGCATTCCCGCCTGAACCCCCAACACCTCGAGTCCCACCCCTTTCAGATAGATCCCTTTCAGCAGCGCTACGAAATACCGCGCCGGCACCAGATAGGTCACGACTTGAACCGCGCGCGGCATATTGGCCGTGGCATACATAAACCCGGACAAGAGGAACGACGGCAGAAAGGTCAGAATCATCGCGAGCTGGCTGGCCAGCAGCTGGCTCTTCGCGGCGATGCTGATCAGCATACCCATGGACAGGGCGCCCGCCAGAAACACCGCAGATACGCCAAACAGCAGCGGCACGCTCCCCCGCAACGGCACCTCAAACACATACGCGCCCATCAACACCGCCAGCAGCACGTCGAGCATTCCAATCGCAAAATAGGGCAGCAGCTTCCCCACCACCAGCTCGGTCTCTTTGACGGGCGTAGAGATCAGTTGCTCCATCGTGCCTTGTTCCCATTCTTTTGCAACGGTCAGCGACGTGAGCAGCGCGGCAATCACCATCATGATCACGGCGGTCAAACCGGGTATGATGTAATTACGGGATTCGAGATCCGCGTTAAACCAGACCCGCGGGCGCAAATCCACGGGAGGTGCGGGCGTTTTTCCCGTGATCCGCCGCGTTTCCTCCAGCAACACCTGGTTCGAATAGGCCAGTGAAATCGCGTTGAGATAGCCCATCGAGATCGTGGCGGTATTCGAATCGCTCCCGTCCACAATGGCCTGCACGCGAACCGGCGCCCGGGTCCGCGCGCGCTCGGCAAAATCGCGCGGGATGACCAGTCCCACCAGCACCTCATTTGCGTCGAGGGCGCGTTCGAGCTCCGGGTAGCCGCTCGCATACCGTTGCAGCGAAAAGTACCGCGACCCCGTGAAATAGGTCAGAAATTCCCGGCTGGCGGGCGTCTGGCTCTGGTCCCACACCATCAGGGGCACGCGGTCCACGTCCAGTGCCAGGGCGTAGCCGAACAAAAAGAGCAGCAGCATGGGGATCGCGATCGCCATGCCCAGGCTCCGCGGATCGCGCACGATGTGAATGAACTCCTTGCGCGCAACGGCTTTCACGCGAATAAATTTCATACCGCCACCTCGCCCTGCGCGGCCGCCAGCCGATCCCGTGCCTCGACCAGCGACACAAACACGTCTTCCATCGACGGCGTGATGACCTCAACCCGCCGAACCACAAAGCCTGCTTCGACCAACGCGCGGTGCACGGCGGCGCCGCCGCCGCTCGCGCGCGCCA
>DAOSJS010000236.1:0-6413 GCA_035367355.1 Candidatus Hydrogenedentota bacterium | reverse complement strand
CAGGCCGTATTTGATCCAGAACAGCGCCCCCCAGCCCTGGTACTGCGCGACATGCGCCCACTCGTGCTCCCGAAGCTCGACATACCCGCACCGGTCGTAACGGGGCACCCGGATGGCCGGTTCTCCCACGGAATAGAGCACTACATTGCCAAACACGATGCCGGTGAGGCGCATCCGCGCCACAAGGGGGTTGCTCCGGTACTCGGTGATGTGTCCGTAACGGTCCGGCGGTGGCGCGCCCAGCCATTGACCGGCCTTGCCGAGCAAGTGCCCCAGCCAGGACGCGGTCGCCGTACCCAGCCGGATGAGCATAAGCGGTTTCTCCGTAATGCCGCGGCCGTGTCAGACGCAACCCCGGCCTTTCACACCGGCCTGCCCGGCTTATTCGGCAGGGAAAAAGGTAAACGTGTAGTGGTTCTGGATTTCTGCCGCGGCGGGTTTAAGGAGCGTAAGTCGTGTCAACACGCCACTTTTGTGATTGGCTTTGCAGGCATCTTCGAGGGATTCCGTCGCAAACGCGCCGGCGGCGGCACGGATTTCAAGCACGCCGTCTTTCGAACGAACGCGGGCAGTCGGGCCATCGATTTCGACCTCGAGCCAGGTCATAAAGACTTCTTCGACATCCTGCCCCGGGCCGTCAAACGTATACCGGGTGTCCATGGCGAGCATGCCGTCTTCCTGAACTGAAAAAACGCGCTCCGCCTTCGTGAGACCTTCGACCTGATATGCGCCGGTCAAGTCGATATGCGCCTGCTTCGGCGCCGGAACATCTACAGTGCCGCGAAATTGCTCGCCCGTGGACTGCAACGCGCCGCCGAGCCGCGGGACGCTGTGGCCATAGGAGTTCGCGAACACGTTGTCGTAACGTTTGGGGCTGAAATAATCGCGGCTGTACAGTCCAGCGCCGGGATCGCACAGGCAGGTGGTATCGCCGAAGCGCAGCACGAAGCTGCCCACGTCGTTATGGTTGTGCGGTTCGCCGTTGTGCCCTCCTTTGGCAGCCAGCACCGCACGCTGGCCGCCCGCGGACCATACGAACTTCACGATGCCCGCGGTCGGCAGGAAGGTATCCTCGATCTCCGGCTCTTCGGCCGGGAGATCCTGCCACCAGGAGAGGTTGCGCAGCACGGTCATCAGCCGCCATTCCGTCATACCGCCGGCCTGGAGCAGCAGCGATTCAACGCCGGTGCGCTGGGCGAGCCGGGCGGCGATAAACGGGACTATGGTGGATTGTTCATAGCTGTCCGCAAACGAGGCAAAAACGTGCCGGCCCAACGCAGCGGCGGC
Organism: Candidatus Hydrogenedentota bacterium; assembly: GCA_035367355.1. Taxonomy (GTDB): domain Bacteria; phylum Hydrogenedentota; class Hydrogenedentia; order Hydrogenedentales; family SLHB01; genus UBA2224. The sequence continues at coordinate 5,126 of DAOSJS010000236.1, read as the reverse complement.
GGGATAGGTGGCGATAGCCTTGAGTTTAGGGTGTGCCAACAGGTCCACAGCACCGTTCGTCCTGACGCGGAGCATTTCGCCAAAGGCCACGCAATGAAGCAGCCCGTAATTCCAGTAATCTATGCCTTCAAGGCATGCGCCGTCTTCCTCAAACGCGTGCTGAAAAAAGCGGTCCATCTGATCGAGCACGAGGTTCACGGCCTGTGCCTGGCGCTCGGCATCGGGCTCCAGCAGCAAAAACGTCTCGCCGATGGCCCCGGCACAGACACCGGTCCAATTGTTGCGGCCGCTGCCCCACCAGTAGTCGTGGGCATGCTCGAGATAGGGGTCCATCACCCGGGCTCGAATCTCGGCGCGCATGCGCCCTGCGAGCGCCGGCGGCAACCGATCCTCCAGAATGAAGAGCAGGTGCGCGAGGTCGCAGGCTGTTTCCGCTGAGAAGAGGTCGACATTCCACGGAAAGGGGCGCACGTGTGCGGGCAGCACCCAGGTGGGTTCGGCGAGCACGCTTTCAAGCAGCGCGCACAAGTGGCTCAGGTCGGCGCCGTCCACGCCCAGCCAATTCGCCAATGCGTGTTGCGTCACCAGTTCGCGCTTGTCGAAATACGGCGTTTCATACGGGAATCGTTCCCCGGCCTCTTTATACCGATCGTACAGCGCCTGGGTGGTCTCTGGAATTTCGCGGCCTGCCCCCTGCACCCATTTGAGGATTTCGCGGCCATGCGGGCTTTCCAGCAGGGCGCTCACAGGGCCCGCGGTAAGCTCAGGCAAGGGTGGAAGATCGGCGGAATTCTCGAGATATCCGCGCAAGGTTTGCTGTTCCACTGGAGTCGCCAGTGTTTCCCCGGACGCTCCAGCGGCTGTGTAACCCGCCAGAAGCAGAATCGAAAGGGCTGTTATGGTGCGCATCATGGCCGACAGCATAACGAATCGAACCCATTGTGTCCAGAAAAAGGCGCCCGAAGCGCGAAAACTCCGGACGAATGGCAAAGTATGGGCGGCAGGTCTGGTACGGGCGCAAACACGGAGATCCGGGCTCCTGGAACGGCTTGCATTTTTGCTCTCGCGGCCACTGGGAAACGGGTGCTGGTGACCACAATTAGTGGCCTTTTTCTCATTGAAACGGGCCCCGAACAACCTGGTAAACTCTAAGTATTGTGGTTTTCGTTTCCTCTTGCATACATATAGTGTTCATGATAGTATCTAACCGCTATATTGTGTAGTGCTCTGCATCGGGGAGGGATTTTCGCAACATGTTGTGGTGTCCCGCGGGCACGACACGAAAAAATGCCTGAAGGAGAGGGTATGAAATCGCACAGTATTTTGGTCCGGTTTCCCGGCTATCCCTTTTCATTTTCGGCGCTCATGCCCGACCATGAACTGGCGTCTGTGGCAGGATGTCTTATGGCCGAGGGACATAAGACCGTGATTCGGGATTTCGGGACGGTGGGGCTGGTGGATCGTCTGTTTCCTGAAGAGGAACGGACTGCCGCCCAGGAGATGTCAGAGCGTTTTCTGGAGGGGGTGCCGCTCAATGCACTGCGCACCCTGCACATGTTGTGGCAGCTCCGCAGCATTGACCGCGCATTTCAATCCCGCCAGACAGCGTGTTGCGAAGAGCTGGCCAGAAAACTTGCCGAGACGCCGGGGATCGATTTCATTGCCCTGAAGATAAACCATCAAGACGACCTTCCGAGCGCCATCCTGCTGGCAAAGCGCATCCGCCACCACGCCGCGAATCGCTGTCTGGCGGCGTTTGGCCGCATTGCGGATTTTTACGGCCGCCAGCTGGTCAATACCACCACTGCATTTGATTGTGTCTGCGTGGGCGATCCAGAACTGGGCATAACGGCACTGGCGGACCATATCCATCACCGGGAATCATGGCCAACGCTGCCGAACCTGATTCTCCCGGGCACGGATCGCCCCTGCCACACGCAGCGTGAATATGTTCAAGATCTTAACGCCCTGCCGGACCCCGTGTACGACGCGGAGATCTACCGGGCTTTGCGTAACAACCGCAAATTGAAATTATTTCCCATCGAGGAAAGCCGCGGCTGCGACCAGTCCTGCAACCACTGCCCGAAGCCGGGCGAGGAAGGCGGATTGCGGCTGCGCTCCCCCCTGAGAGTGACCGCCCACATGCGGCGCATCGCGGCGTCGCATGGCGTTGGGTCGTTTCATCTGATCGGCGGCGGAGCGCCCGCGGCACATGCAGCCGACGTGGCACACGCCTTCCACGAAAGCGGCATACGCACGGCCTATTCGCGCGAAAGCAGCCTGCTTGCGGCAGAAACCGCCCACCTGCCTCTCCTAAAACGCTCCGGCTGTGTTTCGATCTCGTATGGGATTGGCAGCGGCAGCCAGCGGCTGTTGCGCGATTATTTCAATCTGGACACCGGGGTCACCCGGATCGAAAACCTCCTCCGTGGATGCCGTGAGGCAGGCCTGGTTACAGTGGCTCGCTTCATGTACCCGACGCCGGCGGATGACCATCACACAGGCGCCGAGACGCTGCGTTTACTCGAGCGCACGCGTCCCGACGCAGGACTGATTGAGTTGCCGGAGGTATTGCCGCGCACGGCCTGGTACCAGCAGCCCTGGCGTTTCGGGTTCGGCCTGTCGTTCGGGACGCGGCTGGACAAGCTGTTGCGCGCGCGCTCACGCTTTGGCGCCCCTCCGGGCCGGTGGTCGGTTTTGCCCTGCCGGATAGGCACGTTGACTTCGACCCAGGTGCTGCAATGCCACGAAAGTATGATTCATGAGGTAGAGTTGATGGGGGTGACAGCGTACATGCTGCATGAGACGCCTCTTGTGGCGCACGTACTGGGGTGGCAGCATACGCTGATGGAATTCAGAAACGAGGTGATGCGGCGCTTCCTGGCGGGAGACGTGCACGGGATTGCCCGCATGGTGCATGACTTCAATGAGTGTGCCAGCGCGGACGTCAGTGTGGCGCAGGGCGCAGATTTGCGTGCCGCCGTCGGCAACTGAGGAGCGTATGCGCGCGGACATCGTTATTACCGGGATCGGGGTCCTGGCCTGCAACGGGCTGGGGCGCCAGGCGTTCTGGGATGCCATCCGCAACGGACGTTCCGGCATCCGTCTAATCGACCGCTTTGACGCCTCCGAAATGCCTTGCCAGATTGGCGGCCAGCTGTGGGAATTCAACCCCGATGACTTCATGAAGAAGAGCATCGTGCGCACGTGGTGCCGCCACGTACACCAGGCGGTTGCGAGCGCGCGCCTGGCGGCAGAAGATGCCGATCTGGCGGGAGCGGGGTATTCGCCCGACCGGATTGCCACAGGCATCGGCACCAGCGTAGGCGACCCGGTTGAAGGCTACTTCGAAGCCATGCACGCGTACGAAAGCGGTGGATTCAAAAAGGTCCCCCGCCTCTCGTCTTCCCGCTTTTCCGGCCATTCCGCGACGGTTAACGTGTCCATTGATTTCGGATTCACCGGACCCGCCATCACCATATCAAGCGGCTGCGCGACCGGGCTCGACGGACTCGAATGGGGCGCGGAACAAATTCGCCGGGATCGCGCCGATGCGGCCCTGGTCGGTGCGACCGAGTGCCCGATTTTTCCGCTGTCGTTTGCGTCGGGATGTTCCCTGGGCATTCTGTCCAAGCGTAACGATGAACCGGAGAAAGCCATGCGCCCGTTTGACCGCAACCGCGACGGGATCGTGTTGAGCGAGGCGGCGGTCTGCGTGGTGCTGGAGCGGGCGGAGCATGCGCGCGCCCGCGGGGCGCGGATTCTGGCGAAAATCCTGGGCTTCGGCTCGGCCGCGGAGGCGTTCAGCGCGCTGGCCCTGGATCCGGAAGGCAAAGGACTGGCGAGCGCTATCCAGAAGGCATTGAAAAATGCTGGAGCCGTTCCCGCGGACGTAGACCATGTCCAGGCGCATGGCGTATCTCTGGAAATGTATGACCGCAGCGAGACCAATTCCTATAAACGGGCCTTGGGCGAACAGGCGTACCGCGTACCGATTTCCGCCGTGAAGTCGATGGCGGGGCAGCCGTATGCCGTGGGCGGCCTGCTGGGGCTCGCCGCGGGGGCGCTTGCGCTCGAGACCGGGCGCATTTGCCCCACGCTGAATCTGGAAGACCCGGATCCGGAATGTGACCTGGATTTCGTGCCGCAGCGTTCCCGTCTGAACGATGTGGCCACCGTGCTGGTAAGTGCAATGAGCTTCGGAGGTACCCACAGCGCCCTTTTGATGGGGCGCCCGGAGCAATGAGTGTCTTTCAAACCACAATCCTGCACGTAGTCTCAGCCGTTGCCTGCCTGGGACTGGGGGCGCTCGTGCTTGGGCGCAACCCCTACAAGCGGGCCCATCGCGCGTTTGCCGCCCTGGCACTGAATCTCGGTTTATGGACCCTTGGGGTTGTCTTCATCGTCCACGCACACGAGCCGGGCTGGGTGCTCTTCTGGCTGCGGATCACGTTTGTGATTGCGAGCTTCATTCCCGCCACCTACCACAGTTTCCTGTGCGTGTTTCCCGGTCATCGTTTTGAAGGTTCACGCCTCCTGCTGGTGGTTTTGCTCCTCCTCGCCGTGGTCTCTTCGATCGGAGCGTTTACAACCTATTACGTGGACCCATCGCAGTTGCGCGTGTCGCCGGACGCCCCGCCCGGCGTGACCTACGGCCCTGTATTCTTGCTCCTGCTCGCTTCCATCGGCCTCACGATGCTCTACGGTTTTCCGCTTCTTTTCCGGAAGTTGTGGCGCAGCTCGGGGCTCGAACGGCGCCAGATCCAGCATGTACTGCTGGGCACAGCCGCGTTTACGACTCTGGCCACCGTGACCAACGTGGTGTTCCCCGCCCTGGGCTACGAGAACACCGAAGCGTACGGCCCCGTCTTTCTGGTGCTGATGATGGGCACTCTTGCCTACGCCATGGTGCGGTATCATTTGCTTGATATCTGGTTTATTCTCTCCCGCACCACGGTGTACGCCATCTTGACGGCGGCGGTGGCGCTTATCTTCGTCAGTACGATTTTTCTGGTTCACTGGGCGTTCAGCAGCGGTTCCGGCCGGCTTTCCCCTGGCCCCACCCTGCTCGCCGCACTCGTGATCGCCGTGGTGCTGGAACCTCTCAAGGAACACGCGCAGCTGCT
>DAOSJS010000235.1:0-6425 GCA_035367355.1 Candidatus Hydrogenedentota bacterium | reverse complement strand
CTTTGCCGATGCCCGTGCTTTCGGTCACTTCGCGCGCGAGGATCTGGTCGAGCGCAGGACCGGGGCTGGTCATCTTCTTTTTTTCAAAAAGCAGGTTCAGCAGCTCTTTGAGAGCGTCTGCCTTACAGTCGGACTCCATTTCGGGCACGATACATGATTTGAGAATGTACTTGGTCAGATTCATCGATACACCTGTCCTTCCTGTGTGCGCGCGCGTTGATGGCCCGGACCGGCTGCTACGACGTGTTTGATTGGTCGAGGAATGCCCCATGCGCAAGCCTCCTCGCTGGCAGCCGCATGCCCCCGGCTGCTGACCTCAATATCAGACCGTAGTGCTAAGCGTAGGCTCCTCGGCTTTAGCGCCATGATGATGCTCGTAACTGAACGTGTATATATGGGACGAGCTTCGCCTCAACCCAATTCGTTTCCAGGCAACGGCCCCGGCCGTACCCGCCCGGCGGGGAGGTTCGGCGCTCACCCTTGTCTGGAGCAGATGAATTCGCCTGTCCGGCCCCCGGCTGGACGCTCTCGCCAGGCTTCCGGAGCTTGTTTCCAGGCGGTTCATTCCCTCCCTGAACGTAATGCAGTATAGCACGCTGACGCGGGATAAAATAGTTACAATGCCGCACAGGCGATCTCGACGATCTCGTCCGCAATCTCCCCCAGGGTGCGATTGTCGGTACGAATGACATAGTCCGCGGCGGCTTCATAAAACGGGAGCCGGGCCTCCAGGACTTCCTCGACTTCTTCGATGAACGATTTCCGGCCGGTGATGGAAGGGCGCCCCCCGTCGTTCTGAATTCGTTCCTTGATGGTATCCACCTCCGCAGTCAGCCAGAAGAAGGCGCCGTTGGTCTTGAGCAGTGCCACATTCTCGGGGCGTTGCACTACTCCGCCACCCGCATCGATGACGGTGTCTTTCAGGGTGGCGGCTTCGGCACAGATTGCGGATTCCAGTTCCCAGAACCGTTCCCACCCGTAACGGCTCACGATCTCAGAAATGGGGTAGCCGGCCCGCTTCTCCACTTCGTCATCCACGCGAAACACCGTCCGATTGGTGCACAGGGCCACCAGTTCGGCGATGCTGGATTTTCCAGCGCCCCGGAACCCTATCAACACTATGTTCATGCGCTATCCCTCATACCGTATCTATGGGCGCCCGCCTGCCGCGCCATCCGCCGTGATTATACCCGAGCCGGGGCGGCGTCTACAGAAAAACCGCCAGGCTGGATCGCTGACCGGTCCTCCCGCCCCAGCCTATTCTGTGACCTCCACTTCCGCCATGCCCGAATCGACTTCTCCTGCATCGTCGGTCACCGACAGCGTGAGGGTGTAGTGGCCGGGGGTCTGGTAGGCATGCTGAAGGGCCCTCTCCTTCGAAGTGCCGCCGTCGCCAAAGTCCCAACGGAGCCTCTTCACCGTGTCCGGCGTGATCAGAGACACCCCCACCCCTTGCTCGAAGAAGGGTTCCAGGCTCACAGGGAGGCGCCCGGCCGGACTGCGCACCCAATGGCCTGAATCCAGGGGCACGGGTTCGCCGGTTTGGACCAGAAGCCGTTCGATCGGAGGGCGGACCGCCAGCGAACTCCGGCCCAGCAACGCTTCCGCCACGGCGCCCATGGCCGCCGAAGAGGCCGCCGGATCGCAGTACGCCAGCACGATGGCATCGGCCTCAACGAGGTCGCCCACTGTGTGCGGATACCCGACCAGGACGGCGACCACCCGCGCACCAATGTTCTTCAATTCCCGGATGAGCTCGACTTTGCCCTGGGCGCGCACCTCGTTTGTCAGGATGATGACAACCGTGCGGACTCCTTTTGCTCGAGAGGTGAGCCGGTGGATCTCGAATGCGTAGATTTCACCGCCGTGTTTTGCCGTTGTGATTCGCTGCTGCGCGACATTTTTGAGCTCTTTTTTCAGGATTCCGTGCAGCTCTTCGACACCGATGACGCCGGTGACGCCGAGGGGCGTGGAACGGCCTTTTATGAGCGGCAGGGCATTGTTGTTGTTGCGCAGGATGGTGATGGAGCGGCGTTCAATTTTTTTGGCCGCCCGGGGATAGGCCTTGCGTTTTTCCAGCTTGCGGACATCACTCTCGGAGGGGAGCGGCTTTTTGCGGAGCCCGAGGTCTTCTTTGAGTTGAAGAACGCGCGTCACGGACGCGTTGATGGCGGATTCGGGATAGTGGCCGTTTTCCACGGCTTGCACGACCGCTTCCGCAGCCTTCATCACGTGAATGCCGGGCTGCCTCCAGAACAGCATGTCGGCGCCCGCCTTGAGAGCAGCCAGGGCTGCGTCGCCCTGTGTGGCGCCTTTCCCTACCCCCAGCCCGTCGATGGGCCCGGCTACGATGATTCCAGGATACAGCAGCTTTTCACGCAGCAGCCCGGTCATCACTGCCGGGGAAATGCTGGCTGCCGCATTTTGTTTATCGAGATGCGGCACGACAATGTTGCCGACCAGGATCAACCGCGCACCTCCCAATACCGCCCGTTGGAACGGGAGCAGGTCACGCGTGGGCAGGAGCGACGCCGGCGTGAACAGCATCGGGGGCGCCGTACCCGTCTGATTCCACTGGCCGCCGGGGAAGCCCGTAAACATGACCGCCAGGTCGCGCTCGGCGAACGACTGGAGGAAAATCTCCGCCGTTTCCCCCACGAACGCCGGATTTGCCCCCAGACACTGAAGCCCACCTTTCGCATCGGGAAGGTCTGGGCCGAGAGCGAGGCATGGCCCCATCTGGAACGAGAAGCCCATGAGGGCGAGATGTTCCGCATACAGCGCGGCCAGTCCGCGGGTCGCGACCGGGTCGTCCGCCGCGGCCACCGCCATCATCGTGGGAAGGGGGGCAAAATAGTCTTCCTTCTGCATGCCGAAAACGACCGGGAGGTCCGCCAGGTCTGCGCCGATCAGCATCGGCACACCATGCTGCCCGCGCACCGGGGTGCGCTGCAGCGCCGCGATATAATCCACGGCGTCTCGCGGCCGTGTGAGGCTGGAAATGAGTACGGCGCCCGGGGTGTAATTCTCGAGCAGCTGGCGCTCGGTGGCGTCGGGTGCGAGCCGGCCCTGCAAGGTCACCATCAGCAGCTGCGATACGCGGGTGCGCAGGCTCATACCCGCGACAGTGGACTCGATGGCCCATTCGGCAGCCGATCCGCTGACCTCTTCGTTCGCCGTCTGTTCGCCCGCTCCGGACAATCCGAATTCACGAATCTGGGCGTACGCCGGGCCCATCAGACCCGCCACCGCACCCACAATAATCGCAAGTCTCCAGTGTTGCATCGCGCTGCTCCTCGACGGGATTTTAGCAGCGCCTCTCGCCCTGCACAACGTCAACACGCCGACATGGCATGGGCAGCGAGGCAGTGGACGCTGCCGGAGGAAACCAGTATCGGGGCGGGAACTCGCCGCGGCGCCTGAACCCGCCTTGCGCCCCGGACCCTGTCCGGGCCGCCAGGCGGGGCAGGAACGAGGCCCGTACGGCCGCTGTAGAAGGCGCCCGGTACGTTCGAGCGCGTAATAAACATTCCCGATGCCCTGGCCCTTCAATTCAAGCGGGAAAACCGCATTTACATGCGATTGCCTGACTTTGCCGCTGATTGGGTGCAGTGCCCGGCCTGGGCGGAACAGGGCGGCTCCGCGGCGTGTTCATTCGGAAAGAGAAGCCCGGGAATGCATTTCCGGCCGGGCGCTGCCCTTGGGCCGTCCTTTCAGGGCTGGACAGCCAGCGCGCCGCGTGGGTTCCAGTCGATGTGCGTGGACGCCCCCCACGCGGGAATGCTATACTTGACTTGAGGGCTGAAGAACTATGTTGTGCGAACGTTGTCATAAGCGGCTGGCGACCCTGAGATATAGCGAAGTCATTGATGGCAAAGCCATTGCCAGAAGCATCTGCCAGAATTGCCTGAATGAGATTCAAGGCGATGCCAGCACGGGCTTCGAAATGTCCGGCGCCGCGCCTCCGCCACGCCACGACCTGCTGCAGCGGGTTGCCACGGACCGTCTGGCGCGGCACATCGTGTGTTCCGCATGCGGCCTTCAACTGGCGGAAGGGCTGCAGCGGGGGATCCTGGGCTGCCCCGTATGCTACGACAGCTTTGCGGACCATCTCCCGAATGTGCTCCGCGGCATCCAGCCGGGGCTGCGCCATCGCGGCAAGATGCCGTCGCGGGATACCTCGCGCGAACAGCTGCACATGCAGCTTCAAACCAGGCGGGCGTTGCTGCGCAGCGCCCTGAAAACCGAAAATTACGAGGACGCCGCCCGCTTGCGCGACGAAATCAAGGGTTTGGAGGTCGCGCTCAATTCCGGGGCGCCTCATAAGGGTTGAACACCTGATGCTGGAGACGTTGCTCGAAAAGAAGGCCCGATGGCTGTCCGGCGAAGGACCCGAGGCAGACCTCGTCATTGAATCGGGCGGCACGCTTGTCCGGAATCTGGCCGATCTGCCGTTTCCCGGCCTGGCCTCCGATGACGAGCTGCACAACGTGCTGGATCGTGTGCTTGGCGCCATGGAAGGCCACGCCCTGTTCCGGTCGGGGCAGTTTTTCATGGTCGAACACCTGGAACCGCGCGTAGTGCGGTTTCTGGTGGAACGGCGGCTCATCACTCCGGACATGGAACGTGCTCACGGCCCGCGCGGGGTCTGGTTGAGCGACGACCAGGCATTCAGCGTAATGATTAATGGGCGGGATCATGTGCGGCTGCAAGTCCGCTCGGCGGGGTTTAACCTCGATGAGGTGTGGACCCAGCTCAGCCACGCCGACGACATCCTGGGCAGCACGCTGGATTTCGCCTTCCACGACAAATTCGGGTACCTCAGCGCGTCAGTGAACGAAGTAGGCACGGGGTTCGGCCTGTTTGCCATCGCCCATCTTGCGGGTCTCGCCATGAACAACCGGATGCTGGCCGAAAGCGAAAGAGCGCGCGAAAGCGGTCACCGTATTGAGGGCCTGTTCAGCTCGGTCAGTGAAGGATTGGGTGAGCTCTTCACCGTAGCCAATACGGCCACGCTGGGGCGCTCCGAAGAGGAAATTCAGTTCAACCTGCGGCACCTGGTCACTGGCCTGCTCGAAAGCGAGCGCCACGCACGGGAACAGCTTCATACGGAAGGCGCTCGCGCCGTCGAGGACCGCGTCGGGAGGGCAGCGGGCATTGCCCGTGGCGCCCATCTGCTGGAATTCAATGAAGCCCTGAGCCTGTTGTCTTCGCTGCGGCTTGGCCGCACGATGGAATACATTAAGAAATATACGTATAAACAACTGAATAAGACGCTGTATGCCGCCCAGCCGGCCCACCTCGCCATGCGGGCGGGTCAGGATTGCGATGAGCTGGCGCTGAGCATGATGCGGGCGGACCTTTTCCGGTCCACGTTTTCCTGAGCCGCCGACTGCGATGCGTGCTGCCGGGCGATCCGAAGGCACAGACAGGGAGTAACGACTAGAACGATGTGGGACAGGTTTACCGAACGCGCAAAACACGTGATCAGCACAGCCCGGGAAGAAGCCACGCGCCTCGGAAGCGAATACGTGCGCACCGAGCACATTCTTCTCGGCCTGTGCCGCGAACCCGATGGGATTGCGGCGCGCGCCCTGGAGAATCTGGGCGTCGATATTGAATCGCTCGCGATGGAGATCGAGCAGCAGGTGCAGCGGGGCAACGCGGTTCCGTCGAGCGACGAGATCGCGTTCACGCCCCGGGCGAAGAAAGTCCTGGAGCTGTCTGTCGAAGAAGCGCGCCGGTTCAACCACAGCTACATCGGCACGGAGCACATCCTCCTGGGCCTCGTGAAAGAAGGCGAAGGGATCGCCGCCAAAGTGCTCCAGGACCTCAAAATTGATCTCGACAAAATCCAGGCGGAGGTGATCCGGCTGCTGGGCGATCAGGGCAAGACGGGCACGCAGGCCTCCAGCGGCAAGAAGAGCCAAACGCCCGCGCTAGACACGTTCGGGCGCGACCTCACCGCGCTGGCCCAGGAAGGCAAGCTTGACCCGGTCATTGGGCGCGAAGGCGAGATCGAGCGGGTGATTCAGGTGCTCAGCCGCCGCACAAAGAACAATCCCGTGCTGATTGGAGAGGCGGGCGTAGGCAAGACCGCCATCGTGGAAGGCCTGGCACAAGCCATCATCAAGGGCGATGTGCCCGACCTGCTGCTGGGCCGCCGGGTGCTGACGCTCGATCTGGCCGGGGTGGTGGCCGGCACCAAGTACCGCGGCCAGTTCGAGGAGCGCCTGAAATCCGTCATGAAGGAAATCCGGCGCGCGGACAACATCATCCTTTTCATCGACGAATTGCATACGATCGTCGGCGCCGGCGCGGCGGAAGGCGCGGTGGATGCCGCCAATATGCTGAAACCCTCCCTCGCGCGCGGCGAGCTCCAGTGCATCGGCGCCACCACCATGGACGAGTACCGCCGACACATC
>DAOSJS010000234.1:0-6458 GCA_035367355.1 Candidatus Hydrogenedentota bacterium | reverse complement strand
ACCAAATGGCGCGACGATATACGCCCCGGTAAGATTAGCAAATGGCTTGACAGGGTGTGCATTTATCTTAGGCAAAAGATACTAATGTAGAGTATCAAAATTATGAGCGTCTGGAGTTCTGGCGCTCACCTGGTGCTGTCCGGCGTTTTTATGGCCATCCCACCGGCCTGCACCATTGCGCTCATCCGCGGCAGAAATGAAAGATGCGAGCTCTCTTTGCCCTTTGCATAACGGGAGAGTCAGCGGCGACGCTCGCATCAGCCGGGCGCGTGAGATTCGGGAAGGTCATAGCAGCGCGATGCGCTGTCAATTGCGTTGGACCGCGAGAGCGGACAGCTTTCAGGTTGGATCTAAGCGATGGGGTCTGAAGCAAGTGCGGCGGACCGGCAACGGTCCGCCGCATAAAAAAGAAGAGGCTGGCAGTGTGGATTAGAGGGCGCCTATGAAGCTTGCCCACAGCCGGTGGCCGGGATACTTATCCGCTGGGTAGCGCAGGAATTCGACATGGCCGTCCATGAAGAGCACGTTGCCGCCACCGGGGACGTGGTTGAAATTGCTGATTTCGGCGGAGAAGATGTCATAGAAAATGGCTAGTTCGCTCTGGGCCTGCGCGGAACCGGAGGGGTTGTTGATATCGGTTACCATGAAGCGCTCGATGCCTTCACGCAGACGGTAGGCAGTCTTCGAGCCGACGGCGAGATCCGCGTCCATCAGCGCGGCCGCCTGTGCGACGGTCCCGCCCATCGCGCCATTCATCGCGAGATTGGTCATCAGAGCTACCAAGCCGTTGTACAGGTTGATGTTGAGGTAGCCGCCCGTCACCACGGTGGTCATGTTGATGCCTGCATCGTTCACGTTCACGCCGGGCGTGGCGATCAGCTCGTCAGTAAGTGCCCAGGGGACATATACATATGACAGATCATCGATGCGGCAGGGGGAAACGGGGAGACTCGGATTCCGCTGCTCGTTCCAGCGGCCTTTCGCCATCGCGCTTGCGCCATCCTCATCCGACGGGCAGACGAGAATGTTGACGTCGGTGAGGTATTCCGGGTAGACCTCGTTACCCTGGATCATGAATCCGATATCGCCGATTTCGTTGCAGAAAATCCCGTTGGCCTCGTCTGTCGAGTTTGACCTCGCATATCTGGCGTTGGGGAATTTCTCGCCTTTGGACTCATTCGCATACATTTTCAGCATGAGTCCGACTTGTTTGAGGTTGTTGGCGCAGCTGGCCCTGCGGGCTGCTTCCCGGGCGCGGGCAAGTGCGGGCAACAGGATGGCTGCAAGAATACCGATAATCGCAATCACAACCAGCAGTTCAATGAGAGTAAAACCGCGTTTGGTATACATTGCATGATCCTCCAAGGTTGAACGCTATTACAAAAACGCGGGAATTCTGATAGATGCGAGGATACGCATCCGGGCAAGCGAGCACGGCGGTGCTGGTTCACCTCCTCTCTACATGGCTTTACCGGCGCAAAACGCTTGCCATGCTGTGAGGTATACACTCCTCATCCGCATCACAATGATAGGAGTATTATGACCAATAGTCAAGTGTGTTTTTGAATTTGACGAAATAATCCCATTACATTGCGGAAAAAGCCGGGTTTGGGGAATTCAAGCGATAAAATGGGGTTGCGCGGCCTGCTCTTTTTTCTGCCCTTTCCTCTACCCCGAGTCTCTGGGGTCATCCGCGGCAAAGAAGGGAGGCGTGAGTCTCTCTGTGCAGTGGTCTGAGGGCTGAATTTACATGTCCCGGGGGATGTCCATCGGCCTGCCCATTGCATCGACGGGGGAGACAACGGTGGTGTTTTCGCCGGCCAAACGCGCGAGATCCGGGAGATCATACCAGTGCAATGCGCCGTGAACGACGTTGTGCAGCTGATTCCGGATGATTCCGAGCTCGACGGTGTTGGTCCACGAGATCAGGCAGTCCTCAATGCGGACCGACGCAAAGCGGGCGGGCTCGAGGGCGGCGGCGTGCAGGGCCGGGATCCCCACATGGCCGATGGATACGAGGTGGAGCGGCGCGCCCTCTGCGAGTTGCCTCGCAAAGTCAGCAGCGGCCAGCACATCTTCGGCGCGCATGGCCACGACGGGCTTTTCGAGGAGGTAGGCCATTTGGGAATCCTGCCAATCCAGCCCGATCGCCTCGCCGAACGCCGTTTGTCCGATCTGGCGGGACTCGCCGGTGCCACGCACATCGACGGCAAGCACCGCGCGCCCCTCGGTAAGCAGGCTGTCTGCGGGCCCGCCGGGCGCACAGGCGGCGGCGAGGCCGGCTTCATGAAGCAGCAGGGTGACAGCGCCGGGCGCGGCGTCGCCACGGGTGAGACAGGCAGCGGGCAGGGTTATGCCGAGACCGTTGGCCAGGGCCAGTTTTTCGATGCGAATTCCGTCGCGTTCATCGGCGCCCAGGCGCGCGGCTTCCAGCGGAGGCACCGTCTCGCTGATACCGGTGAGTTCCCGCACGCGGGCGCGTAGTGCGTCGTCATCGGTACTCCTGAGATACTCCGCCCGTTTGGGCGCGAGCGAGGCGAGGTATTCGCGGTTTAGATCATAAACAGAACGCGCGCCCTCGAGCAGCATGACTTCGCCCTGGGGCGTGCAGTGCGTCTCTTCGACGGACAACAGCATGAGTTCGGGTTCCTGGATGGGTTCATCGACGCCGAGCAGCCAGCGGGCCAGCCACCGGGCCGCCGCCTCGCGCTGGGTTTTGTCATAGTTGTGTTCCGCGTCGTTTTCGAGGATGTCAACCCGTTCGGAGAAGCCGAGGCGGGTGAACAGGCGTTTGGAGTAGCGGAAATTGATCCAGGTGGCGTTGATATCGAAGAAATCGCGGGTGGCGGCGAGGATTTTGACGGGCATTGGCGCGCGCATCATGACATAATCCGGGTGCTCCATTCCCCAGCGAAGCTGCCCACAGATATTTTGTTCAGCGTCGCCCATGGCATTTTCCGCCTGGCGCTTGAGAAGCTGCAGGTAACAGCTCACGGCGGCCGCGCCGACGCGCTCATCGAGAGCCATAATGTACGACGACTGGGTGCCGCCGCCGCTGTTGCCGGTGATGCCGATGCGTTCGGGATCCACTTCCGGGCGGGATTGGAGGTAATCGATGCCGCGCATGCCGTCCCAGACTTCGTAGGTGGCGGTGTTTCTGCCGAGGAGGACACTGCCCGCGCTGCTCATGGTGTGCGCGGTTGTCCCCACGTACGGCGCCTTGCCGGTTTCGTCGAGGTATTGGCACCGTTCGCCCTGTTCGATGGGATCGAACACGAGCGCCACCATGCCGTTGAGGGCCAGGAGCGCTCCCACGGCCTGGTACGGTTCGTGATGTTTGGCGTCTTGAGCGTGCCCGCAGGGCACGAGTACGGCGGCATGCGGCGGGGCATGTTCCGGCAGTTCCGGCACAAAGAGCAGAGCGGTAACATAATGCCGGGGCTGGCTTTCGAACAACACCTTCTCAACGCGGTAGCCGTTTCGCTGAATTACGCCGGTTATCTGTGGATTCAACGGCGTCCGCTCCGGAAACCCCCCGAGGCGTTCAACGAATTTGGCCTGAAGCCCCTTGTAATGCTGCGCTATGGCGTCGGGCTCCGTACGCGCCTCGTATGCCTCCTGCCAGGCGGTCCACGTGGCCTCAACCTCCGAGAGCATGTAGTTGCGGACCATGTTGGACGGATCAGCCACTCCGGCGGCCTTCAGGATGCCATCCAGCGGCGGGCCGTCCGCGAGCACGGTTTTGGACACGGTCAGTGCGATGAAAACCATGAAAAGAACCGCCAGTCGTGGCATAGCGCGTACTCCTTGAGCCGGTGCAGGTGAGAGTTGATTTTTCTGCCGCGAAAACCATAGCGAAACCGCGCGTTGCGTGCAAGCGGCACAAAGCTGAGAGTCCAGAGAAATGCCCAGAGCGGCGCGTTGACGTTGCTCTTTTATTGAGAGGCGTCAGGGGGTATGATTAGAAGAGTCTTGTCAGTCACGCAAGCCAGAGGAGGTACGAGCATGTCACAAGGCACGACCCGTCGTCAGTTTTTTCGTAACGCTGCTGTTGGCGCGGCGGCGATCAGCATGAGCGCGGCGAGCTACGCGCGGATCAAAGGCGCGAATGAACGCATTTCCATCGGCATGATCGGATGCGGCGATCGGGGCCGCAACGCCCACATGTCCAACATCCACCGCTATTCGGAAGAGCAGAACGTTGAAATTACCGCGGTCTGCGATCCCTGGAAGGTGAACCGGGAACGAGCCGCCGCGGACACAAAGAGCTGGTACGGCCGTGAAGCCCGCCAGTTTGTATCGTACCGCGATCTCATTGCGTTGGAAGACATCGATGCGGTGATGATAGCCTCGTGCGACCATCTGCACACCACCCACATGAAGGCCGCCGCCGAGGCCAAGAAGGACATCTATTGCGAGAAGCCGCTCGCCATGGATTTTGAGCAGCTGAAAGCAGCCTGTGATGCGGTCAGGGCGAATAACCTGGTGTTCCAGGCCGGCACGCAGCTCCGCAGCTTGCCCAGCATGACGGGTGCGCGGGAAGTCTATCAGTCGGGAAGGCTGGGAACCGTCGGGCGCATCGAGCAGTGCCGCAATGCGGCGCGGCCGTACTGGTATTCCTACGTGAAGGATGTGGACGAGGCGGACGTGGATTGGAACGAGTTTCTGCTGGACCGCGAACCCCGTCCGTTCAGTGCCGCCCTGTATTCCGGTTGGTACGGCTACCGGGACTTCTCGGACGGCCCCGTACCGGGATTGGGAAGCCATTTCATCGATCTGGTCCATTACATCACCGGGGCGACCTTCCCGACCTCCGCGGTCTGCATGGGCGGGATCTACACATGGAAAGACGACTACAATTTCACGTGCCATGACCATGTGCATGCCCTGTGGGAATACCCCGAGGGATTCATGGTGTCGTACTCGACCAATTTCGGCAACGGTAGCGGAAACTCGTTCAAGTTCTTTGGCGATGCCGCCGTGCTGGACTGCCAGGACTGGAATCAACCCGTGCTGACGTCGGATGGGATCAACACGGCCAAGGGCGAGACCTTTGAAAAAGAGAACGTGGCGCCTGTAGAGCGCGCCGACCACTTCCTGGATTGGCTCCAGTGCCTGCGCAGCCGCGAGACCCCGAACGCCTCGCTCGACGCCGGTTACCAGCATGCCGTCGCGGTACTGTTGGCCATGCGGGCCTGCAACACCGGCCAGCGGCAGATCTACGACGCTGAAAAACGCGAAATGCGCAGCGCCTGATCCTTAAAAGCGCAGCCAGTACGATGAAGGGAATCGCATGATGAAGAGTACTCGACGAGAATTTCTCGGCCGCTCCGCCCAGCTCGGAGCGGCCGGTCTTGCGGCCGTGACACTGGGGGCCTCGGCAGCGGAATCTGCGCCGGCCTCCCCGTGGAAGATCGGCATCTATACCCGCCCGTGGGATAAACTGGACTACCGCGTTGCGTTCGATGCGATCGCCGCGGCAGGGTACAAGTATGCGGGGCTGATGACCACCAATAACGAAGAGCACCTGGTGATCTCGGCCAAAACCACGCCGGAAGAGGCGGGCAAGGTCGCTGAAGAACTGACGCAGCGCGGGCTCCTGGTTCCGTCGGTATATGGCGGCGGCATCCCCGTTAATGAATCCCTCGAAGCAGGGATCGCCGGCATGCGCAGACTAATCGACAACTGCGCAACCGTAAAAGCCGAGAATCTGCTGATGGGCGGGATCGGGGACGAAAATCTGTATGCGCTTTACTACAAGGCCATCGCTGAAACCTGCGATTACGCCGCGGAGAAAGGCATCGGGATCAGCGTCAAACCCCACGGCGGACTCAATGCAACGGGGCCCCAGTGCAGGAAGACCGTCGAAGAAACGGTGGGCCACAAGAATTTCCGGATCTGGTACGACCCGGGCAACATCTACTATTACTCGAATGGCGAACTCAGCCCGGTGGACGACGCCGCGACGGTGGACGGCCTGGTCGTGGGTATGTGCGTGAAGGATTACGTGCATCCCAAGCAAGTCGACGTCACGCCGGGCGACGGCATGGTGGATTTCGCCAAAGTGCTGGCTCGCCTCAAACAGGGCGGATTCACAAAAGGCGCGCTGGTCGTGGAGTGCCTCAAGCCCGGCGACGAAGAGCAGTTGCTGGCCGAGGCAAAACGCGCCCGCGAATTCGTCGAGCAGCTCGTCGCGCAATAAGGGCGGCGCTGGCAGCGTGCCCCGAAGCGCGTGTGCGCGCGGAGAAGCTGGGCCATGCGTAGTAGTATGCTTTGCGTGAGTCTGGGGATCGCGACGGCTCTTGCCGGCGGCGCGGCAGCTACGGTGGACTACGCCGCCGATGTGCAGCGCAACATAACGTGGGCGGAAAGCGCGTTCGCTGTTCACAGACAGGACGCGACCCCCGGGAACAGGCTGGTGGTGGTTCATGAGGACGGCGCCGGAGATACCAAGCTCC
>DAOSJS010000233.1:0-6508 GCA_035367355.1 Candidatus Hydrogenedentota bacterium | reverse complement strand
GGAGCCGGGCAGTCGGAGGGCTGGGCAACACTTTATCTGGAATACACGAAACCCCGGGCATGGCATTGGGTTCCGTACGCAGTGATCGCGGCCGGGGCGATTCTATTGGCGGCCGGTTTTGAGCCACTGCCAGGGCTGTGGCGCCGGCGCAAAATTGCACCGCCGCGCGATTTTTGAACCTGCTTCCGCGCATGCTATGATTGATTCCCTTCGCAAGAAAAGAGGCCCGGCAGCGCCGAAGAGGAATCACGCGTGGCGGAAGAATCTCACGATCAGTCCACCGAACCTGTAGCACGCCCGTTCGAAAGCACCGGAAATGCTGAACTCGACGAACAACTCGCACAGCCCGTCTTGAGGGGAGACGTGGGACTCGATAAGGCCATGGCCTGGGCGGCAGGTTTTCTGATAATTGTTGCCGGGCTCATCGCGCTTTCCGGTGTTTTGAATGTCCCGTTTCACGCTGCCGGCAGTGTACTGCCCGGCAACACCGAGTCCGGCTCTCCAGCCGGCGGCAGCACCGAAGCCTCCGGTCTGGACACACCCGGGACCGTGGGCCAGCTCGGCCTGCTCCTGAACCCGGCGCTCCCGCCGCACAACTCCACAGCATTTCATGCCGTGAGCCTGCTGCTGCATCTGCTGAACGGCGTGCTGGTCTATCTCCTGTGCCGCCGCATGTTCGAAAAGAAATTGCCCGAGGCCGTCGCGATGTTATCGGGCCTCTTCTTTGTGCTGCATCCGGTCACTGTTGAAGCGGTGGCCAGTTTTGCCGGACGGGGCCCGTTGCTGGGCACTTCCTTTGCCCTGGCCGCAGCCCTTCTATTTGTGTATTCAACGGGCGACCGGGCTGTTCCGCGCTGGGGAACGATCGGGCTCGCCCTGCTGGCCTACGCCAGCGCTGTTGGAGTCTGCCCCGGCGCCTGGGGTGTGCCGCTGCTGATCGTGGTTATAGACCTCGTAGTACGTGGACCCGGATTCTCTGGAGGCCGAGTGGCGCCACTGCTTTGCTTCTTTGCAGTGCTGGCGGTGCTCGTGGTGGCTGGATGGGCGGGCGGCTCGGCATTCACCAGTCCACCTCGAGAGCTGGGCTCCGTGCTGATCGCCGCGGGCGGGGCGGCCCGCCGGGCAGTATGGCCGGTGGGATTGAGCGCCGCGCCGTCAATCCCGGCGTCCGCGCTGCTGCCAGGGGCGACGCTGGCGCTCGTAGCGATTCTGGCCGCAACCGGCATGGCCGCAGCCGTGCTTCAGAGAAACGTGCCCGGCGCGGGGCTCGCGTGGTTTGGCATTGCCCTGGTTACTGCGGCCGTGGCAGGGGATGTTGCAAAGGCAGTGGCGGACCCCATCCTGTATCTTCCGCTGGCGGGCCTGGTATGGGTTGCTCCCTGGGTATTCTCGAAGCTGCCCCGGACTCCCGGCATACGCACGTCTGCCGGTTTGATCTGCACCGGGCTGCTGCTGTTTCTAGGCGTCTCGGCGTTTCTTCGGGTGGCAACGTGGCAGAGCGAGATCGCGCTTTGGCAAGATGCCGCCCGGAAAGCTCCGGGAGCTACCGCGCCGAAAGAACGCCTGGGAAACGCCTATCTTGCAAGCGCCTCGCGCCGATTGGCCGAAGCAGCTGCTCTGGAAGAAGACGGATACGCTGGAGCGGCGGCCGAGGCTCGCGATGAGGCGGAACGTCAACTCCGCCAGGGGCGGGAGACCTTGAACTCAGTTCCTGAGGAGCTGCTTTCGGCGGAATCGCTCTATCTTTTGGGTATGGCATGCAGGCGCCTGGGAGATCAGGACGCAGCGCTGCAGGCGCTCTTGGCATCGTTGCGCAAAGACGACACGAGCCAGGCCTGCGCACTGGAGGCGGCCCAAGCGCTGCAGGCTCAACACGAGACCGCTGGAAACCGCGCGCTTCTTTTGCGCGCGCTGGATTATTACGAGTATGCACGCAGGCTTGGCGAACTCCCCCCCGAAGCCCTGCCGGCTTATGGAGCCGTCTTGGTAAGGACTGGGCATTTCGAGGAAGGGGCGCAGGCGCTTTCGACTGCTCTGGAAAATAGCAAGCCTGCGCCGGGTGGGTTGACTGAAGAATTGAAAGCGGTGCAAACGACAGTAAAGCAGCTCCGCCTTATGGAGGATCAGGCCCGCGAATGGGAGCAGAACCACCCGGGAAATGAAGCCTCGCAGCTCGTCAGAGCGCAATCGTTGCTTATCCAAAGCAGGCCGCAGCAGGCAGGGTATTTGCTCGAGGAAATCCTGCAGCGCGAAGGCGCGATTCACGCCGCGGGGGCGTGGGCCTTTCTGGGGGATGTGCGCGCCAGGATGGGGCAGAGTAAGGCGTTCCTGGCTGAATGGCCCGCCCCGCCCGTTCCTGAGGGCGAACAGGCCAAACAATGGAACCTGCTGGCGCTGATGTGCGCGGCGCGGGGGGACTGGGCGGCTGCAGAGCAATATCTTCTTTCACCTGCCGCCGGCATGACGGGGATGCGGATGCCTCTGGTGGCTCTGGGAGACGTATCGGCCAGGTTAGGAGATCCAAAGCGCGCCTACGAGTACCTCACCCGGGCGACCGACGCATACCCTGGCGAGCCGGCCCCCTGGCTCGCTCTCTGTGACCTTTCCATCGCTCAACATAACGCGCTCGCCGCCCGGCAGTATCTCGCAGAAGCGGAAAAATGCAATGCCCCGCGGGAGGAGATTGCTCAGCGCGAAGACAAGCTCGGCGCGGGCAGCCCTGCGGTTCCGGCGCAACCCGGCGAAGTGATCATCCGTTAGCCCGCCGCCCCGCCGTGCATTGCTCCGCGTTTTAGAATCTGACGTACCAGCGAAAGCTCTGCGCGGTGCCGTTATGGAAGTTCATCTCGAGGAGTTGCCCGTCTTTTTTCAGGCTGGGCTGGACCCCAGATACCGCGGCTTCAGAAACACTGAAGGAATCCGGCACCAGGATGCGCAGACCGTAATCGGTGTTTGGAATGGCGCGGGTTTCGCCGCGGAGTTCGCGCGCGGCGGCGTCCCACTCCAGCGAGGCGGTGTCAAGAGCGCCTTGCGCGAAATGGGTGGTAGAGGCAACGAGGAGCGGGTGGTTTTCGTACAACCGGAAACCCAGCAGACGGACGCCGCCAGGCGGCGCCTGCACGTTGAGCTGTCCCTGGGCCAGTCCGTGGAACTGGTCGTTCCAGAAGTCGTACACCGTATACACGCTCTGCGGGTTCATCCCCAATTCGCCCAGATAGAGCGTGGCGGTGTGCTGTTCCGATGTGGACCAGTTGAACACCGCGGCATAGTGCCAGTCTCCGGCTTTGGTTCGCAGCTGCGCGGACCAGACGGCCGGAAGACTGCTTTCAAACAGATCAAGAGGGCGGGCGGTCCAGGGCAAGACCGGCAAGAGCCTGCTGAGTATCTTCTTCTGATCGGCATTGAGCTCAGTGAAGCGGTTGCCGATTTTCATAACGCTGCCGTTGATCGCCATCGCCGTGAGCCAGGCAGTGCTCTGCGCAGTGGTGAGGGAATCCAGCCTGAGCTCAGGCCAGCGTTCGGCCAGGCCGGGTGTATTGAAGTACGCGGGGCCCATATACGGTGCGTACAGGTAGGGTGAAAAGAAATAGCGGAAGGCAGCAGCCTGCAGGGCCTCCTGGAAGCCAGGATGTTCCGCATCTCCCTGCCAGAGCGGCATGACGCCATCCAGCACGCTCACGGCGTCGGCGCGCACGTGTAATGCGGGCTGGGCGCCCATGGCCGCGAAGCCTTTACCTTGCCCCAAACCCTGGTCAACGGCGGATATGGCCAGGCGCAACACATCCGCTCGGGTCAGAGACGTGTCCGAGAAGGATTCGGCAGCGAGAATGCCGCGTGTAATTTGAACGCCTTCGATCGAGTCAAAGCCCCACTGAGTGCCGACCTTCTGAAAGAGGTCGCGGATGTAGGCATCGGCCTCCGGCACTGTGATGTCGAGTATGCGGGCATTTTCCGGCAGAAGAGGCGCCGCCCAGCTCGCGACCGGCGCAAACCAGCCGGGATGGCTGGCGGCCAGCGGGGAATCTGCCGGCACCACAAACGGATCGATGTACAGGCTTGCGGTCATTCCGCGCGCGTGAATTTCCTGCACCAGGGGCGCAAATCCGCGTGGGAACGCCACCGGATCCGGCTCCCAGACGCCCGGAGCGGCCTCCCAGCCGCCGCCAATGGCGACATTGTTCCAGCCGTATCTCAAAAGGTCGGCTTCAAGCACGTCCATCTCCTGGCGCACCGCTTCTTCGGACAGCTGCCCGTGCGTCTTTGAGAGGACGGTGGTCCCGTGGGGCAGGGGAGGCTTGCGGACCGGGACTTCGTTGACGGCGGCGACTGCGTGCCCATAACGTTCGAGGCCTTCCAGGGGAGTCTTTTCCGCCACAGAGATATACAGGACTTCCGACTGCACTTTTCCACCGGGCATCACTTCGACGGGCGGATCGAAGTAGCATGTGGCGCTGAACTGATTCAATGCCGGTGTCTTGGCTTTTTTCGATCTTCCCAGCGTGATTGAGCCATAACCGGTGTCCGATGTGACAAACCCTGCGATAAGAGACTGCCGGGAGACAGGATTGAAGCCAGCCAGGTACCAGAGGCTTTCGCCCTCGCCCCGTGTGATGGAAGGCATCTGCGGAATCCCGGCAAATGGGGTGGAGTTCTGCAGAATGACCGTCGATTCCGGTTCGCTGCCCAGAGACACCTGGCCGCTGGTCGCGTCTCCAACGAACCAGGGGATGAGCGCGCGGATCTTGACCGGTTTTTTGCTGCGGTTCACGTACGCGGCCTGGCAGGTAAAGAACGGCTTGTCAGGGTACACCCGGATGGCCCACTCGCACTCCTTTTGCTTAAACAGCATGCCCTGGCCCTGGCCCAGGCGATCGTTGACCTGCTCACGGACAGTCAGACGACCGAGTACGGGGAGCGGCTTCGGACTGCTGTCCTGCTCGTACCATACCATGGGCTGGGCATTGGCCAAAATGACCTGGCCCGAGCGGAGCAGCACATTCACGCGGCCGCTTTTCTGGACGGCGATCTCATATTCCGCGGCGTTGATTGTGCGGAACTCCTGGCCCGGCCGGTATACGGGGCTGGTCTGGCAGCCGCAGCCGATCACAACGAGTAACAAAATCAGGCCGGTCCATTTTGCCGTGACGCTCATGCAGGTCTCCGTAGTTGTTGTAGACCGGGCGCGGAACCGCCTCTCAGCGCAAGGCCACGCGCCGCCCGCTCTTGCTCGACGAATACGCGGCCAAAGCCACCGCCAGCGCGTTGATTCCGTCCTGGCCCGTCATCGTAAGGCGCTGCTTGCCGCGCACGACGTCAATCCATTCAACCATCTCGGCCGGCCAGCCGCCCGCGGCAGGCTGAGGCTCCAGCATCTGCCATTCCAGGACACTGTCTTCGCCAGGCGACGCTTTGCCCCCGCATAACTGGAGGCCCTTGTCGTAGTCACAGATGATGGAACCTTTCGTGCCGTACAGTTCGAATCCCGTGAAACCGGGCTTGCTGGTCCATCCGACTTCGATGTAGCCCAGCGCACCGCTGGCGAATTCGAGTAGAAGCAGGGCATTGTCATCCACTTCGATCGGCTTGATGAGGGTCGCGGTCCGGGCCGTGACCGCCGTGACCGGGCCCATCAGCCAGAGAGCGAGGTCGATCGCGTGAATGCCCATATCCAGCATCGCGCCGCCGGCGGCCACTTCCCGACTGTAGAACCAGTCGCCTTTGGCCCAGCCGGGGTACGGTCCACCATGCGCGTAGCGGAGCCGGATCATGAACGGTTTTCCCAGCGCGCGCCTGGCGAGAAGCTCCTTGCATTTTTTACTGCCCGCCATCGTCCGGTGTGTGAATCCAATCATCAGCTTCCTGCGGGCCTTTTTCGCGGCCGCGAGCATCTTTTCCGCGTCGCTGACGCGGGTGGCCATGGGCTTTTCGCACAGCACATGACAGCCCGCGGCCAGGGCGGCCAGGGCGCCTTCGGTGTGATATTTGTTGGGCGTGCAAATGCTCACCACATCGAGGCGCTCGTTAGCAAACATCTCTTCATGGGACTTATATCCCCGGGCTGACGGATAAAGTTTCTTGATTTCTCTGTGCCGGGCCGGAGCCGGATCGGCAAAGGCCACCAGCTCGGTATGCGGGCTTTTGGCGTAGCCCGGCATATGGCAATGCTGTGCAATGGAGCCTGCACCCAGGGTTGCCGCGGCGAGAATCTTGTCTTTTGCCATGGAAAGTCCACTCCTTCTTCCAGGGAAGTCACCCGGTTGTAAGTCTACTCGGAGAAATGACCGCCTTCAAATGTCATCGGCCGCGAAAACCTCGCCCAGAAGTCTCCCTGCCATCCGGAGATTCGTTAAAGGAACAAGAACAGGGTGGCTGCCGGGCACAGAAATCAGCGCCTTCCAAAGCGCTCGCGTGGAGATGCCAAACGCCTTTCCCGAGCCGCCGGCTCCATTTTTCCACGGCACCCTTGAGACTCGTGCACAGTTCCCGTTCAGGGTCAGGTGCAGGCGGG
>DAOSJS010000232.1:0-6513 GCA_035367355.1 Candidatus Hydrogenedentota bacterium | reverse complement strand
AATTTTGGCGGCGCGGCCGATGATGCCGTTGTGACGCTGTATTCACGTTTCGGCGGGCAGGGCATGAATCCGGTGGAATACGGTGCGGGTAATTTCGGCAACTCGGCCGGTTTTGAGGAGTGGGCGCTGGTGCAGGGTGAAAAGCAGAGCATCGTTCCGGAGCCGGCTACACTGTCGCTGATTGGGCTCGGTCTGGCGGGGTTTGCGGTCCGCCAGGTCGCGCGCAGGCGCTGAGCAGCAGATTTCGCCGGAGCAGTATGATCCGGGGACGTGACGCACGCATCACGTCCCCGGTTTTTTGTGTGCGGGTCAGGCGAGGGTCCATTCTCCACGATATTGGCGTGTCAGCAGGGCGTTGAGCGAGGGCTCTTTGGGGAAGGTCTCGGTCTTGGGATCCCAGTGGAGGGTGGCGCCGAGCTGGCAGGCGATTTTGCCAAGATGCCCGACTGAGGCGGAACGGTGGCCCGCATTGACGGGCGCGCTCGGTTCCTGGCGCGATTTGACGCAATCGAGAAAGTCGCGCATGTGGTTGCCTTCCGGGCGAAACCGGAAATCGTTGCCCCGCATGGTGAGTTTCCGAAGCTCGCCGCTGCTGGCACGAAACTCGCCCCGATCGACATAGATCCAGGCACCGTCTCTCGCGATGAACTGCGTGCCGAGGCGATCGCCCGCGGCCTGTTTGAATTCCTCCGGCATATCGCTGGCGTTGGCGACAGTCATGGTGACGCCGCCCTTGTACTCGCATTCGAAGCGGTAACGGGCGGGGGCATCGTAGAGGTTGTTACGCTCGTTGAGCATATCCCAGCGCACGCCCGTGATGACCCGCGGACCCGTGTTATCCCAATCCATGGCCATGTGAGCGATGTCGGCGTGGTGGCCGATCCAGTCCATCATCTGGCCGCCGCCGAAGGCCATCCACCAGCGCCAATCCCAGTCGTAGCGCTTGGGGTGGAAGGGCGTCCAGGTGGCCGGGCCAACGTAGAATTCCCAATCGAGAAAATCCGGGGCCTTCGGGAATTCATCAACCCAGACGTGATTGCCGTAATCGGGCAGGCTGACGTTGATGTGCGTGACTTTGCCCAGATACCCGTTTCGGACGATTTCACAGGCGCGTTTGAAACGCGCATCCGAGCGTTGCATGCTGCCGACCTGCAGTATGCGGCTGTTTTCGCGGACGGCCCTGACGACAGCCTGGCCTTCGCCCAGCGACCAGGTCAGGGGCTTTTCACAGTAGATGTCTTTGCCGTGCCGGGCGGCGTCGATGGAGGTGAGGGCGTGCCAGTGGTCGGGTGTGCCGATGATCACGGCGTCGATATCGTCGCGGGCGTTGAGTTCGCGGAAATCGCGGCAGGTCCAGCAGTCCTGGTTACCGTAGAATTCGTCGACCTGACTTTTGGCTTCGGCGACGGTTTTGGCGTTGACGTCGCACAGGGCCACGATCTGGGTATCCGGTTGTTTGATGGCATTGCCCGTGAGGCCGCGCGCCTGCCCGCCCGTGCCGATGACGCCCAGGACGATGCGTTCGCTGGGGGCGGCCACTCCTTCTTTCCCCAGGGCGGATGCGGGGATGATGTACGGAGCCGCGACGGCTGCGCCTGCAGCCGCGACGAACGTTCGCCGCGATACGGTGTGGTTCTTGTTCCGCAGCATGAGATCTCTCCTCCGTTTCGAGCTGATCAGACAGCCGGGCAGCGGCTGCCCACTGGGTGAAATCCGGAAATATACTCCGAAACCAAACTACTTCATCGTAGAAGGCCCATCAAGGCGGATTCAAGGAAAAAGGCACCCTGCGTTTTCCGGTTCACTCTGCCCGGCGGCGGACGATGCCGGCATTTGCCTCCCCGAGATGTCTGCGGATGATGTAAAGAGGCCGATGCTGGGCTTCGATATAGATGCGGCCGACATATTCTCCCACAATGCCAACGAGCAGGCACTGCAGACCGCCGAAGAACCAGATGCTCGCCACGACGACGACATTTACGGGCACCGGTGCGCCAAACAGCCTTCCGACCAGGATTCCCAGCACGGTCAAGGTCGCGAACGGCACCACCAGCAGCCCGATCGCCGTGGCGATCCGCAGGGGCGCCACCGAAAAGCTTGTGATGCTGGTCAGGGCGAGGGCGAACATCTGCCAGGTCCGGTATTTGCTCTTCCCGGCCTGCCTTGGCGGACGCTCGAACGGCACCGTGGTCTGTCGGAAGCCCGTCCAGGCGACCAGCGCGCGCACAAAGCGGTTGCGTTCCGGGCAGTTCCGGAAGGCTTCCACGGCGGCGCGGTTCATCAGACGGAAATTGCCCGTGTCGGCCGGGAGGTTCCATCCGACGAGGAGCGTCATGGCGCGGTAAAACAGGTAGGCAGAGGTGCGCTTGAAGGCGGAATCCTGGTGGCGCGCCGTGCGCTGGGCGCAGACAATGTCGTAGCCTTCGTGCCATTTTTCGACCAGGGCGGGGATTAGCGAAGGGGGGTCCTGCAGGTCCGCGTCCATGAGAATCACCGCATCACCGCCGGCAAGCTCAATACCTGCGGTAGCCGCTGCTTCGTGCCCGAAATTCCGCGACAGCAAGATTCCACGGACACGTGAGTCTCCTTCGTGAAGCCTCTGGATCACCTCGTTCGACCCGTCTGTGCTGCCATCGTCTACGAAGAGAATCTCCCACGGGAGCGCGGTTATATCCAAGGCGGCACGGAGCTGCTCGTACAGTTCCGGCAGGTTTTCGCATTCGTTGAACACCGGGCAGACCACGGACACGCTCTGCCGACTGGTTTCTGCCTGCATGGCCCCCTCTTGGATTTGGTTCCGCCGCCCGATACCGCGGCGATGCGGCTTGCACTAGATCTGTTCTGCGCCGCGATCCTTCAACGCAGCTACGATCCGGCGGACCTCCTGTGCCCGCTCCTTCGGCGCGACCAGCACGCCGTCCGACGTCGCCACCACGATCATATCCGAGCATCCGATGATGCCCACCGCCATCTTTTCGCCGCCCGATTCGTTGTAAACGATACAATTCTCACAGTCGACCAGCACGGGCTCGCCTACACACACATTGCCCTGCTCATCGTGCGCCAGAGTGCGGTCGAGCGTGGACCATGCGCCCACATCATCCCACGGGAATTCGGCGCGCGCCACCACGACCCGCCGCGCGTGTTCCATGAGCGCAAAATCAATCGAAATGTCTTCCAGAGAGTCGAAAATCTGGTGCACGCCGAGGTCGTCACCCGCATTCATTGCCTCGGTCATTCGGCGAACAGCATCCGAGAGCATTGGGCGGACCCGGTCGAGCTCTTCGAGAAAACTCGACAGGCGCCAGAAAAACATGCCGCTGTTCCAGAAATAGCGGCCCGAAGCGACGAATTCTTCCGCGGTCTCGCGCTGGGGCTTTTCATGGAAGGCGGTTACCGGGTATATGGCGATCTTTCCATCGATCAACGGCTCGGCTCCCGGCGCAATCTGAATATATCCAAAGCCGGTTTCGGGGCGGGTTGGCACAATGCCGAGCGTCGCCAGCGCGTTTTCCTGTTCCACGAGGTCCAGAACGGCGGCAACAGTCTCCTGGAAAAGCGCCGGGTCTCCGATGGCGTGGTCCGCCGTTGTGACGGCCATGGTGATGTTTTCGGGAGAGGTGCCGTAGCGCGACAGCATGCAGGCAGCTGCATAGGCCAGCGCTCCCGAGGTGTTTCGTTTGCATGGTTCCGCGATAACATTTTCCCGGGGCACTCCCGTTTCAGCTTTCCGGATCGGGGCGACCAGGTGGCGCCCAGTGACGATAAACACGTCTCGCGAGGCCACCACGGGCGCAATTCGCGAGACCGCTTCCTCAAGCAGGGTTCGGGTGGGCGAGGTCAAGCCGAGCAGTTGTTTCGGCCGGAGTCTCCGGGAGAGCGGCCAGAACCGCTCGCCGCTACCTCCGGCCATGATCATGGCAACCCGGACACGCTTGACAGCACTCATTTATGGGCTCCTTGGGTTCGTGGAACCATCTTACGCCAGGCGCGCGCGGGGGGCAACTTGAGCTCTGCGGAGTGGGGCGCCGGTTCTGGGCGCGTGAATAAATCCTGCGCCGGAGCGTTTCATCTAAGGTAGAAGAAATCGGCGCCGAAACCCGTAACACGGTAATTTGGCAGGTTTTGCGCCGTGCGGGAATTGTATGCGCTGCAGCCGTGTGTTATGATTAGGCTGTGCGTGTGCGCGGTGCGCTGCGCCTCAGATGTAACATAAGGATGCTCAGTCAGTTATGAACGGTTTTCTCAAGCAGGCCTCACTTTGGATCGTCCTGATCATCATCGTGGTGCTTGCTTTGACTCAGCTTTCAAAGTCGCAGAAACCCGGCGAGAAGCTGGGGCGCCTCGATTTTGTCGAGCAAATTGAAAAAGGCAATGTGGACGCCGTCGTCGTGAAAGACCTCGGCGACAGCCTGTATGAAGTCCGCGCAAAGCTCAAACAGCCCTACAAGAATTCCGACACGATAGTGTTTCAATGGAAGGACTTCCCAACAGACTGGGACGAGAAGCTGACCAAGCAGGGGATTGTCCCGATGATGGAGCGGGACAATAATCTCTGGCTGGGGATGCTGGTCAATGTGGTCCCCTTCATTTTGATTGTCGGTCTGTTCTGGTTTTTCATGTTCCGCCAGATGCAGGGCGGGAGCAATAAAGCCCTCTCGTTTGGAAAGAGCCGGGCGCGCCTCATGAACCACAGCGACAAGGTGGTGACGTTTGACGATGTGGCCGGAGTGGATGAGGCGAAAGAAGACCTTCAGGAGATAATCGCGTTCCTGAAGGATCCCAAGAAATTTTCACGGCTCGGCGGCCGTATTCCCAGGGGTGTGCTGCTCGTGGGGCCTCCCGGAGCGGGCAAGACCCTGCTGGCGCGTGCCGTGGCGGGTGAAGCCCACGTGCCGTTTTTCAGCATCAGCGGTTCGGATTTCGTCGAGATGTTTGTGGGCGTGGGCGCGAGCCGCGTGCGAGACCTGTTTCAACAGGGGCAGAAACACGCCCCGTGCATCATTTTTATCGACGAGATCGATGCCGTCGGGCGCCAGCGTGGCGCGGGCCTGGGCGGCGGCCACGATGAACGCGAACAGACTTTGAACCAGTTGCTGGTGGAGATGGACGGGTTCAATACGAGCGAAGGCGTCATTTTGATGGCCGCGACCAATCGCCCCGACGTGCTGGACCATGCGCTGTTGCGCCCGGGACGCTTCGACCGGCAGGTGGTGGTGAGTAACCCTGATATTATGGGCCGGGAAGCCATTCTTCGCATTCACGTGCGCAACAACAACGTGCCATTGGACGATGAAGTCGATATTCGCACCTTTGCCCGCGGCACCCCGGGGTTTTCGGGAGCCGACCTGGCAAATCTCGTCAATGAGGCCGCTTTACTGGCGGCGCGCCGCGATCACGACAAAGTGCAAATCGCCGATTTCGAAGAAGCCAAAGATCGCGTGCTGATGGGGCCGGAACGGCGGAGCCTGGTCATCAGCCCGGCAGAGAAATGGTGTACGGCAGTGCATGAAGCGGGCCATGCCCTCGTGGGCCGGCTTATTCCGCACGGAGACCCCATCCACAAAGTAACGATCATCCCGCGCGGCAAGGCCCTCGGCGTTACCAGCATGCTGCCGGAAGAGGATCGGCATTCGTTGTCGAAATCGTACTGCCAGGCGCAGATCTGTTACATGATGGGCGGGCGTGCCGCGGAAGAAATTGCGCTGAAGGAGCTCACCAGTGGCGTGTCAAACGACCTTAAACGCGCCACGGAATTGGCTCACGCCATGGTGTGCCAATGGGGCATGAGTGACCTGGGCCCCATTTCGTTTGGCTCCAACTCGGAGGTCTTTCTCGGCCGCGATCTCGTGCGGGAGCGCGATTTCAGTGAAGAGACGGCATCGGCGGTCGACAAGGCCATTCACGCGATTCTGGACGAGGCCTATGTGCGAGCCCGGGACCTTCTTACGAAACACAAGCTCCTCCTGCTGGCTGTCTCCGTGGCGCTCGTGAAACGCGAGACACTGGAAGGCGATGAGCTGGATGAGATCATCCGGAAACACGGCGGAAAGGATCTCCTGCCCGAAAAAGAGACTCCGCCTTCGGGGCCTCAACCCTCCCGTTCTGCTGTGCCGGAGCAGCCGCATGACGAAGAGGAGCCGGACAGCGGCGGTCTGCAACCAGGTCCCGAGGCGCCTGTGCCGCACCCCGCATAGGCAATTTTTGCAATCAGGGTGGCGGTGCCGGTTGCACCGGCAAGGCGGAGAACATGACCAAGGGCGCGACGGAATATCTGCTGGCGGAGCGGCTGGGTTCCGGCACGCTCGTCATGGGTATCGTGAATGTGACCCCCGATTCCTTCTTTGACCGGGGACGCCATGCCACCTGCGAATGCGCTGTGGCGCATGTCCATGAACAGGCCGAGGCGGGCGCCGGCATCATCGACATTGGCGGTGAATCCACCCGCCCCGGCGCGGAACCGCTGACGCCGGCCGCTGAATTGCAGCGCGTGCTGCCGGTCGTCCGCGCGGC
>DAOSJS010000231.1:0-6545 GCA_035367355.1 Candidatus Hydrogenedentota bacterium | reverse complement strand
TCAAAGCATCCAAGGAAATGGCGAAGCTCAACTACGAGCTGACGCAGCAGGGGATCGAGGCGAACCTCGATCGCTACCCGCGCATTTCGGAAATCGGGCGCGCCCAGACGAAGACACAGGTCGTCGAGCTCAACGACCTGCTGAAATCGGAGTACGAAGCCTCGCTTGACGAATACTACCCCGAATGGCGCACGGACATTTTAGGAGCCCTCGGCGACGCGCAGGCGGATGAGCGCCTGCTCCCCCACAAACAGCGGGCAGCGGTAATCGCTCTCGGCATGCACCACCGGGATAAGGTAACCCGCAGTGCGGATCAGATGGCCGATATCAAGGCCGTGAGAGTTCAGGAAGGTCTCGTAGGCGTCATGCGCCAGGGCAAAATAGCGCCCGAAAAACAATACGCCGGCGGCGTCGCCATCGCGCAGAGAGATGCGGACCGGATAGGTGAACATGCGTCCTCCTTCGGTGGTTGAACGCGCGCTAAGCCTGTTTCAGGAAATCCCAGAAATTTCCGCCCAGGAGCCCCGCGACGTCGCGGTCTATCTCGCTCTGTTTCAGCGTCCATCCCGTACGGAGCAGGTCGGCGTATTTGTCGGCAAGCACCCGCGCGATGATGGCGCGTGAGTGGCTCCACTTATACAGGACCTGATCGAGCACGCGGGAGTCAGAATGTTGCGGCAAAACGCTGGTGCCCAGCAGTTCAAAGCGCATGCGCGTCATTTCCTCGATGAGGCTCGGCACATTGAGAAACCACCAGCATCCGAAGAGGAACAAATTCGGAAATTTGCGCGCCGCGATGGAGAGTTCGTGCTGGTTCTCTCGCGCGAGCATCGTCACCATGAATTTCGCGTCCGGATAGGCCGCGCACAAGCGTTCGACCGCTCCGGCGTCGCTCTTGGCCACCCCGTCGCCGGCCAGTTTCAGGGCGGGGTTCATGGCTCGTTTGACGCCGATCATCATTGCAAACGGCACATGCTGCTCTTTCGCGACCGGGATGATGCACTCGTCGATGAGCCGGGCCCGGGCCGAGTTTTCGGGATACGCAAAATCCTGGGGAAGCGAGACCGCCATATACAGGGCGCGGGTTTTCTGGAGCCAGTCGGTGAGGAATCGCCGCACCTCCGCCAGAGCGGTTCCGCTGAGCCTCTCGTCGACGTTGTAGCCCCATCCCTGGAGGCGTGCGCAGGCGCCAGTCCAGTCGTTCAGGATCGGATCGATGCGAAGGGCCGCGTGGAAGCGCTTGTCCATGGCTGCCCCGGCCTCCCACACCGGCCGTTCGGCGTCGTCGAAAGGATCGTTGGTCATGACGACCGATTCGAGGTTGGTTCGTTCAAAAACCGTGTTGATGTAATCTTCGACGCTCTTCCGGGCGAAATAGTCGCGGTACGCGGCCAGATCGCGCGAGGCGACATCGAGCCCAAGGCGATCGAGCACGGTGAGCACGCCGCGGCAGGCTTCGCTGTAGGGAGAACGCTCGATAAACAGCGTCCGCCAGATGAAATCGGCCTGTTCCCGCTTCGATTGAGCAAAGAATGCCGCCGGTTCAATGCGCGACGCCCGGATCACCTCCGCGATCAGGTAGTGGTACGTGAGCAGCTCGTCCATGCCCCAGAGCAACAGGCCGCCAAATGCCGGCGCATACACGTGGGTGTGAATGTCGGTCACCGGCGTGCGATCCACCGTCTCATGCACTGCCGCGCGCATCTCATCGAGGGTGTCGCGTGAAAACAGGGTCTCCGAATCGGTCATCGGAAGCGGTCTCCTTTGATTGACTAAACGTATGCCGGCCGCCGGCCTTGAAACCGGGGCGGCAGAAACCTGCCCGTCCGGGAGGCTTTAACTCAACCCAGCGTCCACGGGACACGGCGCTCACGATCCACAAGGCGGTTGGCCTCATCGTCGCCCGGAAAGGTCTCGGTTACCGGATCCCAGGTGAGGGAGCGTTTCAACCAGCGCGCGATATTGCCGAGATGGCAGACCGTAGTCGAGCGGTGGCCGATCTCGACGTCTGCGTTGGGCGTCTGGCGTGTACGCACACAATGGAGCCAGTTTCCGATGTGCTCGTCGGTGCCTCCCGTAAACGGGATGGGCTCCAGTTCCGGCAGCTCCTTATCCAGGGAGCCGGGTTTGATGGCGTACCGGTCGCGATCGATTTTGATCTCGCCCTCATCTCCTTCAAACCATCCGCCGCCCGGGGCGCCCTGATCGTCCAGTTTCACGACCACGCCGTTGGCGTAGCGCATGTGCACCGGCCAGCGCGGGCCCAGATGCACGCCGTCAAAGGGCGGTTCCTCGTCCAGCACCGGCCAGATCTCGACCGGGCCCGACTCGTCCATCCCCAGCGCCCACTGAATCTGATCCAGCCCGTGCGCACCCCAGCCGGTCATCTCCCCGCCGGAATAGGGCCGGAATGAAATCCAGCCCCACTCGTGGTCCTGTTTGCCGCCGCGGGGCATGTAGAGCTTCTCATGGTAGCCGCGGTACGGTGTCGGGCCGCACCACATGTCCCAATCCAGGTAGTCGGGCGCCTCTTCTTCGGGCAGGCTGCATTCCCAGGGGCTGGGGTAGTTTGCCGTGTGGACCGTATGCACGTTTCCAATACGGCCCGCACGAACGAGCGCGCAGCCCACGCGGTTTTTCTGCGAGGAACGCTGCTGGCTCCCGAGCTGGCAGATGCGGCCGTTGGCCCGCGCCGCATCGACCATCAGTCGGCCCTCCCGGATGGTGAGCGTCATCGGCTTTTCGACATACACGTCTTTCCCCGCTTCCATGGCGTGAATCGAATGCAGCGCATGCCAGTGGTCGGGCGAGGAGATGATAACGGCGTCCAGTTCGCTGAGGGCGAGCATTTCCCGGTAATCCGGAAACAGCATCGCATCGGATATGCCGTACTTCCGTCCCAGCTTGCCTTTGGCCCAGTCTTCCAGGCGCCGCCGGTTGACGTCGGCCAGCGCCAGCACGTGGGCATCGCCCGGCACGCCCTGGAGTCCCGCTGCACGGCGGCCGCAACCAATGTAGCCGACGTTGATCCGGTCGTTGGCTCCAAACGCCGTTGCCGGAACAAAATACGGCACGGCTGCAGCCACAGCGGCCGACGCCAGAAACTGTCTGCGGGTGGATTTCCGTCGGGTAGGCATGCGCACGCTCCTAGCCACAATGCATTTCATGAACTGTACGGTACCTCATTTTAGGCCATCGGGGACGGGCCTGCCAAATCCCCCTCGAGTATCCGATTTCACTGAAACGTGGCTCCATCCCTGCACGGCGAGAAATTCGATCTTTGTGCGCTCCATTAGGGTAAGATGGGTGCAGGACATCGGGATTCCTTTCGCTCTTGGTTGATTGCGACCTCCAGGAATACCGAAGGGGTCCCGATGTCTTCTCCCTTGACTGCTCCTGACGTAAAACTCACCAATACGAAAAGCAAAACCTGAAAACCGTGCACTTAGTATTAGAATGCACGGCTTGCTCTGCAGCGGGAAATCGGCGGGGCGATAATGCTATACTACGCGGGGAATTCCGGTTCGCTGCACGGGCCCTGCTGTACGGGAAAGGCTTGGGCGGACCGGCGCGTCTTTCATGACTGCAATCCAGAATGACGAGACAGTTCAGGCTGAGACTGCCCCGTGATTGACGGTACGTGAGCGTGTACGTTTCGGCTGCGACAGGCAACGGCTACAGGGAGTGAACACCATGAGTTTTCCGATTGATGTGAGCCAGTATAAACCGTTGAGCCTCGACCCGGCGAAGGCAGGGCTGACCGCGAAGCGAAAAGAGCAACTCGAAACCAATGTGGCCATCGTGCGCGATACCATCGTGTTTTTCACGGCGATCGCGGGGATCAAAGGGTACGCAGGACACACCGGCGGGGCGTACAGCATGGTGCCCGAGGTTTTGATTGGCGATGCCTTCATCCGTGGTTCCAAGGAGGTGTATCCGGCGCTGTTTGACGAAGCCGGGCACCGTGTCGCGATCCAGTACGCCATGAGCGCCTTCAACGGCGAGATCCCGTTTGAAAAGCTGTTTCACTACCGTGAATACAACGAAGGGCTCTATGGGCATCCGGAACGCGATCCGGAACTCGGCGTGAAATTCTCGTCGGGGCGGCTCGGCCACATGTGGGCGTTCGTCAACGGCGTGGCCAGGGCCAATCCCGGGCAGGCCGTGCTCCTGTACGGCAGCGATGGATCGCAGCAGGAAGGCAACGATGCCGAGGCGGCCCGGTTCGCCGTGGCGCGCGGACTCAATGTGAAGCTCCTGCTCGACGACAACAACGTGACCATCTCCGGCCACCCGCGAAATTATCTGCCCGGCTACGACCTGGCAAACACTCTCAAAGGCCACGGCCTCACGGTCGACGTGGGCGATGGCGAAGACCTCGCGGCCCTGTACAAACGCTTCCGCAAAGCCATGCTGGTCGACGGGCCCGTAGCGCTGATCAACCGCCGCGTCATGGCGCCGGGCATCCCCGCGATTGAGGGCTCGCCCAAAGGCCACGACGTGATCAAGGCTGACGCCGCCATCCAGTATCTCGAAGCGCGCGGCCACAGCGAAGCCGTCGCCTATCTCAACCGCATCGAAAAGCCCAAGGTCTCGGTGAGCTTCAAAGGCAGTTCCACCGAATCGGTGGGCAACCGGAGCGAATTCGGCAAGATCGTCTGCGATATCCTGGCCCAAATGACGCCCGAAGAACGCCAGCAGAAGGTGCTGGTGGTCGACTCCGACCTGGAAGGTTCATGCGGCCTGGATCAGATCCACAAGAATTACCCGGAGGTTTTTGTGCCGGGGGGCGTCATGGAGCGCGGCAACGTATCCGCCGCCGCCGGTTTCGGCTTCGATGCCGGCCAACAGGGGATATTCGCGACCTTCTCGGCATTCCTCGAGATGGTGCTCTCCGAAGTGACCATGGCCCGGCTCAATCATGCCAACCTGCTGTGCCATTTCTCGCACGCGGGCGTCGACGAGATCGCCGATAACACCTGCCACTTCGGCATCAACAATTTCCTGGCCGACAGCGCCCTGCCCGAGGGCGACACCACCCGTCTCTATTTTCCGGCGGACGGACACCAGTTCCGCAAGGCGCTCGAGACCATTTTCCATGACCCGGGCATCCGCTTCATCTTCTCCAACCGCTCGAAACTGCCGTATATCCTCCGGGAAGACGGCTCGCACTTCTTCGGCGACGGCTACCATTTCGAGCGCGGCAAAGACGACCTCATCCGTGAGGGCAGCGCCGGTTACGTGGTGGCCTACGGGGAACTCCTCTACCGCGCCCTCGATGCTGTCGAGCGCGCGAGAGAGAACGGGATCAACGTCGGCTTGATCAACAAGGCCACGCTCAACGTGATCGACGAGGCCATGCTGGAGAAAGCGGGCCAGGCGCCGTTTGTGCTGGTCGCAGAAGGCCAGAACGTGAAGACCGGCCTGGGCTCGCGCTATGGCACCTGGCTGCTCCAACGCGGCCTTACTCCGAAATACGCGCATCTCGGCGCGGTACGGCCCGGGCGCGGCGGCATTGCGGAACAGATGCCGTATCAGGGCCTGGCCTCCGACGACATCCTCGAGAAGATCCGCCAGCTCCACGGCTGAAAATCCATTTGAAATGCGTTTCGGGGCGGTCGCCAACGCGGCCGCCCTGTTCATTTTGGATTGCGTTGCGGTTGAATAGACAAACCCGCGGCGGGTTGCTACAGTGACGCCATGAGCTCTGACATCCGGCCGATCGAATGGAATTTCTGCCCCACCTGCGGCGCCGCGCTGACCCTGGCCAATGACGGCGAGCGGCCGCGTCCCCACTGCCGCGCCTGCGGCCGTTTCTTTTACAGCAACCCCGTGCCGGCCGCATGCTGTCTGGTCGCGCGTGGGGACACCCTTCTGCTGGCGCGGCGGGCCGTCGAACCGTGCATCGGCGAATGGGCATTGCCGGGAGGGTTTGTCGAGCTGGGCGAAACCACTGAAGAAGCCGCCTTGCGCGAGCTTGAGGAGGAAACCGGGCTCCGCGGCGCCCGGCCCCGGCTCATCGGCGCCAGCACCCAGCCCAGCAGGCTCAACGGCGCCGTGGTGGTCATGGGATACGTCATCGACGAGTGGGAAGGCGAACCCGCGGCCCGGTCCGACGTGCTCGAGGCGAAATTTTTCGCGCCTGGCGAGCGTCCCCCTCTCGCGTTTCTCGCCCACCAGGCGCTCGTCGCGATCTACGACGCCCTGGAATCACGCTGAGTATTTCCCGCCCGCGAGCCGCTTGCATGTGATACAAAGTTCAGGGTAGCGTATGCCTCGTGTTCTGGCAGCGAAGTTCGCGTTCGCATCGAACGGTATGCGTGCTGTATATGCTCCACTGCCGCGTGGTTGTTTTCTCAGCGGTTTGGATTCGTCCTC
The DNA here is from genome assembly GCA_035367355.1 of Candidatus Hydrogenedentota bacterium. Taxonomy (GTDB): domain Bacteria; phylum Hydrogenedentota; class Hydrogenedentia; order Hydrogenedentales; family SLHB01; genus UBA2224. The sequence continues at coordinate 167 of DAOSJS010000231.1, read as the reverse complement.
TGCGCCGATGTAATCCGTAAGTCACGAAGGAAAGTCAATGAAACGTCTCGGTATTGCTGTCCTGTGCATGGCCGTTATCGGCTGCCAGACGATCCCCCCGGAGCCTGAAGTCCCGGTAGAGCCTTCCGTACCGATTACCGATACCGCGCCGCCGTTCCGTCTGGAGG
>DAOSJS010000230.1:0-6574 GCA_035367355.1 Candidatus Hydrogenedentota bacterium | reverse complement strand
TCCAGGAGGCGTTGATCCGCGCGGGGCACGATGTCGACGTATGCACCAGCGGACCTGCCGGGCTCGAGCTGATGCGGAAGAATTCATACGACCTGCTCTTCACCGATCTCCGCATGGAACCCATGAACGGCATTGAGGTGCTGCAGCAGGCCCGAAAAGAAAGCCCAGGGACGCATTGCATCATCATGACCGCCTACGCCACGGTCGAGACGGCGGTCGCTGCGCTCAAGGAGGGCGCCGTCGACTATGTCCTGAAACCGTTCGAGCCCGACGCGCTCGAGCTCGCGGTATCGCGGGTCTTGCAGCGCGAACAGCTGGCGCGTGAAAACCGTTATCTCCGGGCCGAAGTGACCGAGCGCTACGATTTCGACCGAATGGTCGGAGGAAGCGCCGCGATCTCCCGTGTGTACGAAAGCATCCGCCGCGTGGCCGACAGCCGCGCTACCGTGCTCATCCGGGGCGAAAGCGGTACCGGCAAGGAACTGGTCGCCCGTGCGCTCCACTACAAAAGCTCGCGGCGGGACATGCCGTTCATCAAGGTCAACTGCGCTGCCCTGTCCGCGGGGCTGCTTGAGAGCGAACTCTTCGGCCATGAAAAGGGCGCGTTTACGGGCGCGCTGGAACGCAAGATCGGCCGCTTTGAGCTGGCCGACACCGGCACCCTGCTCCTCGATGAAGTCAGCGAGATCAGCCCCGAACTCCAGCCCAAGCTCCTGCGCGCACTGCAAGAGCGCGAATTCGAGCGTGTCGGCGGAAACCGGGCCATTCACGTCGATACACGGATCATCTGCACCACCAACCGCGACCTGGAACGCGCCATGCGCGAAGGGCGTTTCCGCGAAGACTTGTTCTTTCGCCTCAACGTCGTCCCGATCCATCTGCCATCGCTGCGCGAACGGCGCGAGGATATCCCCGCCTTGATGGAGTTCTTCCTCAACCGTTTCGTCCGTGAAAACGCCCGGCCGGTTCGCGGGTTCGCCCCGGAGGCGGCGCGCCTGTTCATGGAATACGACTGGCCCGGAAATGTGCGTGAACTCCAGAATGCCGTCGAACGCGCGGTCGTGCTGTCTACGGACGCCGTCCTCGGCCCGGAACACTTCGCGCTGGGCGCGGGCGTCCCCCGCGAAGCGTCGAGCGGCAATCTGGTGAGTGTCCCGGTCGGCACGACCGTGGGCGAGATGGAAAAAATTCTGATCCTCCGCACGCTGGAACAATCTGCCCAGAACCGGACCCGCGCCGCGGAAGTCCTGGGCATCAGCGTGCGGACGCTTCGTAATAAGCTGAAAGAATACGGCCAGAATAGCGCCGATGACGACGAATAACCCCGTCGCCGGCTGTTCGACCGGACAGGGGCTGCCACGCCGCGGGCGCTGCCCGGGATAGGTCGGCGTTCCCACTTCACAGCGCTGATACGTGCCCCATGCCCGCCGGGTGCTTCTTCAAACCACAACTGGGCAGATTCCTCCGCACGGGGGGATTTATTTCCCCCGATCAGGCATTTTTCATTTCGTGCGCCTGGTTTGCAACGCATTATTTTTAAATCACTTAGGCTGTTTGTCTTCCATGGCATGAACTTTGCTCTAACGTCAAGCGACGAAATGGCTTGCAGAGAAAGGAGGACTTCGTTGGAACCGTTTGCGGGTGTCGATGTGACGCGCGTGCTGCACAACGCGATGCGTGTGGCGGCTACCAACCACCGCATCATCGCCAATAACGTCGCCAACGCCGACACGCCCAATTACAATGCCGTGCGCATGGATTTTCAGGCCACCCTCCGGGCGGCGCTCGAGGGCCGGGACCGCGTCTCTCTTCGCAAGACCCAGGCTCGGCACCTCGACAGCGTGCGGTATTTTGCACAATTCGATAATCTTGCGATTTCGTCAAAAAATGACTACAATAAGGTAGACTTGGAGGAGGAAATGGCAAGGCTTAGTGCCAACACCAACGACTACACTACATATGGTAGTCTCCTTGTCAAGTATTTCCAGCAGACCAAGAACATGCTCAATACGCTCCGATAGGACGCAAGCACCATGGTTGACGGCACGATGTTTGGCTCGGTCTCGGCCACGGATATCGCGGTGGGCGGCCTGAAGGCCCAGCGCACGCGGATGAACGTCATCGCGAACAATATTGCCAACGCCTTGACGACCCGCACCCCGGGGGGCGGCGCATTCCGCCGGCAGATGGTCATTATGCGCGGCGACCAGCTTCAGCCGACGATCAATCCGGCCCGGTTTGGAGTCCGCGTGAAGGCGGTCAAAACGGATTTTTCGCCGCTGCGCCAGGTCTATGAACCGGGACATCCCGATGCCGATGGAAATGGGTACGTCAATTATCCCAACGTGGACGTGGCGGTCGAGATGGTGAACCTGGTTGCGGCGCAGCGCGCATATGATGCCAACGTCGCAGTCGTGGTTTCTGACAAACGCATGCGGCAGAAGGCTCTGGACATTCTGCAGGCGTGAGGAGCCGGTGCGCGCCGTGGCCCGGCAACGAGCCGCGGGCGGCTCATCGGCACACAGGGTGAGCTGAGATGGCAGATGAAGGCATGAGAGTGGAAGGGCTTGGCCCGAAGCGGGCCGGTTTCACTCCACAGGAACTGCGCCCGTCGCGCAGCGTTTCCAGCACCTCATCGGCCGGTTCGTTTAAGGAAGTTCTCGCCGAGGCCGTGGGAGAAGTGCAACGCCTGCAGGACGAGGCGGATTCGACGATCAAACAAGTGGTTTCAGGGGAGATTCGCGATGTGACCGACGCCATCGTGGCGCTGGAGAAGGCCGATGTGGCCTTTCAGACCATGATGGTCGTCCGCAACAAGATTGTGGCCGCATACGAAGAGATTATGCGTACACAGATATAATGGCGCGTTTGCCTCATGTGCAGCGGGGCGCCACGCGTCGCGGTTGCGTGTAAGGGCATCGCCCGTGAGTGTTCGCCGGCGTACGGCGGCGGGCCTCACGCGCCAACGGGGAGGATTCCTGCGGAGCGAACGGGTTCGTGCGGGCGCGCCGCGGCAACGCAGAAGAGCCAGCATTTACCGATAGTGAAACCCGGCAGGCACGATATGGCGGCGCCAGCCGGGATTAGCGCGAAGGTGACAGTTGAATCCCGACCAACCGCCGGAGCCAGTGGTGCGGCGCCGGTGGGTGGTCGATCTCTGCATGACGCGCGTCCGGAGGCTTCCAATGTGCGGGGAGAGCCTTCCGGCAACGCGGCACCTCGGTTCCGGCAGTATGGCGCAAGAGGAGTCTCGAACAAGGCTGAGGGCCCGGTTGTGGGTTTGTGGACATAAGGCTCGTATTTCGCCATAGGGTCAGGAAGACGAGGGACAGACCGTGTTGGAATACATACGCCAGTTCCTGAATGGAGCTCAGCGCACCTGGCAACGCTTGTCGCTGAGCGCCCGCATCAATATCACGCTGTCGCTTGCGGCAACCCTTGCCGTGATTGTCATACTCGTTGTATATGGAAGCCGACCTCAGTATGTGGGGCTGTATTCCGGATTGAGCCGGGAAGACTCGTCGGCGATCATCCAGTACCTCGAGGACAACAAGATTCCGTATGAGGCGCGCGATGCCGGCGCCGCCCTCCTGGTGCCCACCCGGTATCTCAGCGATGTGCGTGTCGCCCTGCGCAATCAGAACCTGCCCAAAACCTATGGCGCAGGGGCGGGCTTCGAGCTCTTCGATCAACCCAGCGTGATGGCCAGCCGAGCGGATCAGGATATCAAATACTGGCGGGCAGTCCAGGGCGAACTCCAGCGGATGCTGAACGAATTTACCTTCGTGCACCGCTCCCTGGTGTACATCCACCGCGAAGAGGAAAGCCTGTTCTCCGACGAGCAGCGTCCCAACAAAGCCGCTGTCACGCTCGATGTATCGCGCCCCCTGTCCAAAAATGAGATCCAGGCGGTATTGGGGGTCGTGAGCTCGTTCGGCGGCGCAAATTTGGCCCCGGAGAACATCACCCTGGCCACCACCGACGGCAAAACCCTCAACCTGCCGTCCGAGGATGAATTCACCCAGATCTCCAACCGGAGGCTGGATTTTCTCAATGAATACGAACGGCAGCGCGAATTGAAGGCCGAAACCGCCCTCGCCAAAATGGGCGTAAAAGGTTTTGTTCGTGTAAGTCTCGATATCAACAGCAGTTCCGTCGAGGAGACAGCGACAAAAACCGAAAAGGGCACCCCGGTGAGCGAAATGCTGACCCGGACTGAAACCACCAGCCGGGAGTCGTTGCCTGAGGGCCCGCCCGGAACCCTCGCCAATATTCCGGAAGGCGCCCCCGGTGCGCTCGAAACGACGGAAACCCAGCGGGAAGAGATATTTAATTACGAGCCCAGCATCACGAAAACCACCACCATCACGCCTCCAGGGGCCGTTCTCAAGGCCCGGGCCGTGGCGGTTGTGTCAGGTGCGTACCAGCCTGTTATTGGTGCCGACGGAAAACCCACCGGCGACACGGAGTACATTCCCCGAACCAGCGAGCAGCTCGAGGCCTACCGCACAGTGGTTGCGACAGCCGTGGGGCCCGAATTGACCCCGGAAGAAGTCTCCGTATTCGATCATCCGTTTGAAATGGAGCAACATGCGGCGATTGAGGTGTTTAAGGCGTTTGAGTGGGCGCAAATACAGGAAAATATGATAAAATGGGGAAGCACCGCGCTTAAAGTGGTGCTGGTGCTTGTGGGGTTCCTGGTATTCAGGCATTACTTGATGCGGGTGCTGGTATTTTCTGAGGGGGAGGAAGAAGTTTTGCCTCCTCAACACGAGCCCACCTTGCGGGAAATGCGCCGCCGGGAGATGGCTGAAGAGGTGGAACGCGTGTCCACCGAGCAGCCGGAGCAGGTGGCATCCCTCCTGCGGGCATGGCTGGCCGAGGGAGAGGAGTAAGTCACGGCTAAAAAGAAGAAAGCGCCGGCGGTTGATTTGAGCGCCTTGGATGGCAACACCAAGGCGGCGATTTTGCTTGCCTGCCTGGGACCCACGGCCGCTTCCCGCGTGCTGTCGCGCATGGATGATTCTGAAATCGAGCGCCTCACACTCGATTTATCCAGCCTGGGCACCATTGCCCCGGAGACTCGCGAGGCAATTGTCGAGGAATTTCACCAGATGATGGTTGCCAACCGCTATGTCACCCAGGGGGGCGTGGAGTTCGCCAAAAACATCCTGGAATCCGCGCTGGGCCCGGAACGGGCTGTGGAAATCCTGGCGCGTCTCCAGAGCAGCCTCCAGGAAGTGCCGTTTGAGTTTCTGAAGAAAGCGGATCCCAGCCAGGTGATCTCGTTCATTCAAGATGAGCATCCGCAGACGATTGCCCTGATCCTGGCCCATCTCCAGCCCGATATCGCGGCGACCGTGCTCTCGTCCCTGAATTCCGACGTGCGCACCGACGTCGTCTTACGTATCGCAACGATGGACCGGACTCCTCCGGAGATCGTGCGTGAGGTGGAGCGCGTGCTCGAACGCAAGATGGCCTCCGTCTTCAGCCAGGGGTTCACCTTTGCCGGCGGCGTCAAGGAAGTCGCGGAAATCCTTAACCGTACCGAGCGGGCGACTGAAAAGAACATCATGACCGAGCTGGAGGAACGCGACCCGGAACTGGCCGACGAGATTTCCCGTCTCATGTTTACCTTCGACGACTTGATCTACGTGGACGACGGCGGGATCCAGAAGGCCCTGCGCGAGATCGACCAGAAAGACCTGGCACTGGCGCTGAAACATGTGGATGAAGACGTCAAGGAAAAGATACTCAAAAACATGTCGACGCGCGCGCGCGACATGATCGCCGAGGAAATGGAGTACATGGGGCCGGTGCGGTTGCGCGACGTCGAGGAGGCCCAGCAGAAGATGGTGGGTGTCGTGCGGCGCCTTGAAGAGGCGGGAGAGATCATTATCGAGGGACGAGGCGGAAGCGCGGAAGACGACATCATTGTGTAACGGCATGCCTTTGACAGTGGGGAGCTGTAATCGGAGACATGGCAAAAATCATTAAATCGTGGGACATGAGCGCGCAGGAATACCCGTCGTACCGCCGCACGGCGCTGGAGACGCTGAAGACGGAGCTGCACCGGAGTTCAGGAACGCTTGCGCTTGACCCGCGGCAGATACTCGAGGATGCCCGGCACGAGGCCGAGTTGAAGGTGCGGGAGGCTTACGCTGAAGGTCTACGCCGAGGCACGGAGGCGGGGCAGGCGAAATTCGCCGAGGCGGTCGGCAAAGCGGCTGAAGCGCTGGAATCCGCGGCTCTGGCGATGCGCGAGGCGCAGGCGGAGTTCCTGCTTTCCCTCGAGCCGCAGGTGGTGGCGCTGGCCGGAGCCATTGCGGAACGCATTCTGCGCCGGGAACCGTCGATCGAGCCCGAACGTGTGCGGCTCACCGCGCACGAAGCGCTGGCGCACCTGGAAAAGCGGGAGCGAATCACCCTCCGGATGAACCCCGCCGATCTCGAGGCCCTGAAGGAACAGAACATCAGCTTGCTCGAGGAATTTGACGCTATCGGTGACTTGGAAATCATTGCCGACGACAGCGTCACTCCGGGCGGATGCGTGGCCCAATCGGAACTGCTCGAG
>DAOSJS010000229.1:0-6620 GCA_035367355.1 Candidatus Hydrogenedentota bacterium | reverse complement strand
ATGCTGACACGAACCGGCGCCAACCTCTACGCCGCCTCGGACGAAGCCATGCGCCGATCCACCGAGACGACAGACACGAGCGTACTCCACAAATCGCTCGAGCTGTCCAATGTTCAGGTGCCGGCGGAGATGGTCCAGATGATGCTCGGCGCACGCGTCTACGCCGCCAATCAGAAGGTCATTAATGCCATCGACGAATCGGTCGCCAGTCTGATCAGTGAAGTGGCCAAGCCCGCCTAGGGCCCGGAGGATTCCATATGATTCGTGCAATGTTCACTTCGGCAACGGGCATGATGGCGCAACAGCTGCACGTTGACACCATCGCGCACAACCTGGCCAACGTGAATACGACGGGGTTCAAGAAGAGCCGGGTCAATTTCCAGGACCTGTTGTACGAAACCCTGAAGCCGGCCGGTTCCGAAACGACCACCGGCGCGACGATCCCCGAGGGCATCCAGGTGGGGCATGGCGTCCGGCCGGCATCCATCGCGAAACTGTTTACCCAGGGCAATATGATCCAAACCGGAAATGAACTCGACCTGGTCATTGAAGGCGACGGATTCTTCCAGATCGAGCTGCCGGACGGAACCATCGCCTATACCCGCGACGGAAGCTTTAAACTCAATAACGACGGAACCATCCAGACGGTCGACGGGTTTCCTCTCGAGCCCGGCATCACCATCCCCAGGGATCACGAGAAAATCACTGTCAATTCGGATGGCACCGTCTCGGTAAAGGTGCCGGGGCAATCCGCGGAAACCAACGTCGGACAGATTCAGTTGGCCCGCTTCATCAATCCGGCCGGACTGGATGCCCGCCTGGGCCGCAATCTGCTGCTCGAGACCGAGGCTTCCGGCCCTGCCGTTCTGGGGCAGCCGGGGGAAGAAGGCAACGGGTTCCTGGAACAGGGGTTCCTGGAAAACTCCAACGTGCAGGTCGTCGAGGAGATTATCCAGCTCATCATTGCGCAACGTGCGTATGAAGCCAGCTCCAAAGTAGTCCAAACCTCTGACGAAATGCTGCAAACGGCCAACAATGTCAGACGGTAAGCAGGGAGGTTGATGCCCTATGAACCGTGAACAGACACCTCACCGCCTGTTGTTCGCATGGGCCGCAGCGGCTGTGCTTTTCCTGGCCGCCGTCCGCGCGGACGCGCTCAATGTGGTCCTGCTCCGTGACGAGGCCTTCGTGAAGGGGCCGCAGGTTGCCCTGGGCGATGTGGCGGACATCGAAGGCGCGGAGGCAGAAGCCCTGGCCGGGCTTGAGATCCTGCCTGCCGCCGCGCCGGGCTGTGTGAAACGGATCCACGCGTCGATGCTGCGCTCCCGGATCATGACGGCCGGGTACCGCCCGGAAGATTTCGAGATCACCGGCGCCGAGAGCGTCAATGCCACGACGCTCTGCGTAGAGCTTACACGCGAGATGCTGGTCGATGACCTGCGCCGGTTCATTGAACTCGAGATGCCGTGGGATCCTGCCAACGCCACGGTCGATATCGATCCCCCCACGAGCAAGCTCGTCCTGCCCGAAGGCGATATCGTGCTCGAATGGCGGCCCGCAGCCCTGTTTCAGTATCTCGGCAAGGGCACCATGCGGGGGGAAGCCCTCGTGGACGGGCAGGTCCGCGATGTCATCTATTGCCAGGTCAATGTGCAGGCCTACGGCGATGTGGTCGTGGCCTCGAGCGATATCCCCCGCGGCGCGATCATCTCCCGCGGCGATTTGAGCGTTGCCAAACGCGCCCTGTCGGCTATGCGCAACGGCTATTACAGTGATCCCGAAGAGCTGGCCGGCATGGTCGCTCGAAGCACCATTTTTCCGGACACGGTTCTCACCTCGCGCCACGTAATGCCCCGGCGCATTATCAAACGCAACCAGGTCGTCACGGTGGAGGTGCGCGCGGGCACGCTGATGGTACGCGACCGCGCCCAGGCGATGAGCAATGCCGCTGCGGGCGACATCATCATCTGCCAGCGCATGAACTCCAAGGAAGAATTCCAGGGCATTGTCCGCGAAGACGGCATTGTCGAAGTGTACTAGGGGCAGGGAGGTTCATCGTGAAAAAAACGTATCTGGTGGCGGTGCTGCTCGCGGCGGTGCTGGCCGTCCCCGTCAGGGCCGATTCCCTTTTCTCGAAAGGAGTAGCCAAGCGCGGACCGGCGGTGTCCAATAAGCACACGCGTTTCACGGAAGGCGACATCATCATCGTGCTCGTCCGCGAAAACATCGATGCCACTACCCGGGCCAACACCAACACAAAGAAGGAATCCGAGCTTATCGCGGAGGCGCCCATCAACAGCAACACCTTCCTGGTGGCGCCGAAACCTGATGGGCTCGGTATCGTGAAGCCGGAGCGCCTGCCCGTGTGGGACATCAATGTTGAAAACGAGCACAAAGGCCGGGGCGACACGTCCCGCACCAATAAATTGACCACTACCATCTCGTGCATCGTGACGAAAGTCCATGACAACGGCAATCTCGAAATCGAAGGCAACAAGCGCGTCACGGTGAACCGCGAGGATTCAACGATACTCGTCACGGGTACCGTCCGGGCCCGCGACGTCTCGCCTGAAAACACGGTGCCGTCGGACCGGGTGGCCAATGCAATCGTGGAGCTTAAGGGGAAGGGCCCGCTCTGGAATAACCAGCGGCGCGGCATCCTGACCAGAGTGCTCGACTGGTTCTCCCCATTCTAGAGGATGTGGCAATGTGTCGACGAATGTTCCTGTTGCTGTGTGCATTGGCTCTCTTCGGAGGAATGCTGCTCCCTGCCGCCGCCCACGCCAGCCGGATTAAAGACCTGTGCACCGTGCAGGGAGCCCAGGAAAACGCCCTGAGCGGCGTCGGCCTGGTCGTTGGGCTCGCGGGGACGGGTGATGGAAACAGCGACGCCCTGCGCCGCCAGCAGCGTCTGCTCGAACGCCTTGAAATCGACGTGGATCAGGTCGGTGGTCTCAATTCCGACAACATCGCCGTCGTGGTGGTGGATGCGCTCTATCCGCCGTTTGCCAAGCAAGGCACGCGGATCGACATCCGCGTGAACGCCCTCTACGACTGCAAAAGCCTGGAAGGCGGCACGCTCCTCCAGACCATGCTCTACGGGATCGATGGGGAAGTCTATGCCGTGGCCCAGGGACCCCTTTCCATCGGCGGTTTCGGCGCGGCCAAAGGCGGCGCCGGCGTCAGACAAAACCATTTGACCGTGGCGCGCATCCCCATGGGCGCGACCATCGAGCGCGAAATCCCGTCCACCATCACCGACGGCGAACGCGTTACCCTCCAGTTGAAGCGCCCCGACTTCATCACGGCCAACACGATTCAGGAGGCGATTAACAGTCACCTTAAAGTCGAGGCTGCCTCGGCTCTCGGGCCGGGCGCCATTAATGTGCGCATTCCGGAAGATCGCCAGCATGATCTGGTGGCCTTTATGGCGAGCATTCAGAACATCACGGTGGATCCCGATTTTCCCGCGCGCGTGGTGATCAATGAGCGTACTGGAACGCTGGTCATTGGCGGTGAGGTGATCATCCGCCCCTGCCAGGTAGCCCACGGCAACCTGACCCTGGAAGTCGCCACCACCCCGGTCGTCAGCCAGCCCGCACCATTTTCCGAAGGAGAGACGGTTGTCACGGGCGTAACCGATATGCGCGTCACCCAGGACGCCGGCTACCTGATGCCGGTCCAGGGTACCTCGGCCAGAGACGTCGCCATGGCATTGAACGCCCTCAAGGTGACTCCGCGCGACATGATTTCGATCTTCCAGGCATTGCGCGAAGCCGGCGCGCTCGATGCGGATGTGGAGATCATGTAATGCTCTATGTAAACCCGCTCGAAGCGCCTCATGCATTTGAACACGGCCCTTTGACGACGGACCCTGCCCGCCGCCGCATGGCTCTGAAGGAAATGGAACAGTATTTCGCCCGCCTCCTCCTGCGCGAAATGCGCGCCACTGTCCCCCAGGGCGGGCTCTTCCCGCGCAGCGCCCAGCAGGCCCATTTTGAAGAGATGCTCGACGATGCCCTCAGCGCTGAAATGGCCGAGAGCGGCCAGCTGGGCCTCGCCCGCATGCTCGAAGAGCAGCTCCGCATCGGCGAAATGCAAAAGAAACTCCAGCGGGCGGCGCCGCACGGTTCCCATTCCGCGTTCTCTGCCGCCGGCTCCGATTTAGCGGTCAAGTAAACCCCGGACCCTGCCGATAATCAGGGCATCATGAGGTGGTTACGGTGAATACGCTGCTTGACAGACTCTGCGACGCCCTCGACGACGAACTCCTGCGCCAGGAAACCCTGCTGGCCATCTGCCGCAAGAAACGCGAGGCGATCCGCGCGCTGGATGTCGAGCCGCTCGAAGCGCACACCGCCGCCCTCGAAGTAGTCCTGCGTGAGACGTTTGAAGCGGAGGACACGCGGCACCGCCTGCTGCGCGAGGCCGTCGAACAGATGGGGCTGCCGCCTGAAAAACATACCCTTTCCCAGCTTATCGGGGTGGTCCCAGAGCCTTGGAAGAGCCGTTTGAACTATTTTCAATGCCAGCTGCGGAAGACCCTCGAGACCACGCAGGCCGTCACCCGCGCCTATTCCCGCGAACTGCGCCATTATCTCAGGCTCACCCAGACCCAGTTCGCCCGGCTTGGGCTGGAATCCAAAGAACAGAAAGCCGGGCTGTACGGGCCGCGTGCGTGGAAACCTGCAATGTCCGGCGTCTCTTCGGCGCTCGTCGACCAGAGAGGTTAATCAGACATGGGCGCAATGCGTGTCACCACCCAGCTGCTCGTTGATCGCTCGATACGCAACATCAACAACCAGTCAAACCGGCTCCTCACCCTGCAGGAACAACTGGCGACCGGGTTGCGCGTCAATCGCCCGTCGGATGATCCTATCGACGCACGGCGCGCTGTCAGCATCCGGGCTTTGCTCGGCAAAAACGAACAATATCTCGCCAATATCTCCATGGTGAGTTCCCCGGTGGCGGAGACCAACACTTCCATTGAGACCATCCTGAGTTCGTTCAATCGGGCCTGGGAACTGGCTCTGCGCGGCGCCAACGGAACCAACGCACAAAATCAGCTTGATGCGCTGGCCCTCGAAATCAATCAGCTCCTCGAAGGCATCTTCAGCACCGCTAACCACGAGACCAACGGGCGGTATCTGTTCGGCGGCACCCGCACAACAACGCCACCCTACGAGGCGACGCGCAACGCCGAAGGCGAGATCACCGCAGTGCATTTTGCAGGCAACGCCGAAGCGATTCACGTCGCCATTTCCGATGTCCTCGACCTCCAGTACAACGAGATCGGCCTCGACGTCTTCTCCAAAAACCAGGACATTTTCCAAACCCTCCTGGCTGTGCGCGACAACCTGCGCGCGGGCGACACCAGTGCGCTCGGCGCCGTGCGCCTGGACGAAATGGAAACCGTGCGCGACCAATTGACCTCTGCGCTCGCCCGCGTCGGCAGCATTCAGAACCGCCTGGATCGAAGCAGCGAGGAGCTCGAGCAGTTCGCGTTCCAGTTGCAGACGCAGCTGTCCGACGCCATTGACGCCGACTATGCTGACGTGATCACGCGGCTCCAGGCCCAGACCAATGCGTTTCAGGCGGCCCTCTCCGCCGCGGCCCGGGCCATCATGCCCAGCCTTCTCGATTACGTCCGCTAGACCCTGTTCGGCGCAGATCTACTCCGTATTAGACTGGTATGCAATAACCTGCACTTTTTCCAGGGTCATCAGGCCTTCCTGAATCATCGCGTCCAGCTCGGGCAGGAATGCCTCAATGCGCTCCGGATGGCCTATAAGTTCAACCACAATTGGCAGGTCTTCCGATAAGCGGAGCACTTTTGCCGTGTGCAGGCGGCTGTCCGCGCCAAAGCCCATGATGCCCCGCATGACGGTGGCACTGGTCAGCCCCTTTTCACGGGCGAGTTTCACGATGGCCTCGTACAGAGGCTTCCCACAATACTTGTCGCTCTCTCCAATGAAAATGCGAAGCAGCTCGGCGTCTTCTTTCAGCTTCATGAGGCGGCCCCCGCTAAATTAACGTGCCCAGCGCCAGACCGATAAAGAGCGCACAAATCCCCAAGATGTTGTGAATGCCCAGGTTCGCGGTCGCGAGAAGGTACTCTCCGTCCCGCATCATGGCGCCCGTCTCAAATGCAAAGGTCGAAAACGTAGTAAATGCTCCGAGAAACCCTGTGAGCAAATACACTCGGCTTTCGGCCGCAAACGCGAGCCGTTTCTCGGTGATGGCCCAGATCAAGCCAAACGCAAAACACCCCGCGATGTTCACAACAAACGTGCCCCACGGAAATACGCCTCCCGACACCTTCTGGACCAGCCCCGCCAGGGCATATCGAGCGAGCGCACCCCCTGCGCCGGCAAAACCGATGAACAGCAATTTACCTCCCATAATTCCTCCATTCCGGCAATCTCTCAATGAAATCTCGACGTTTTGGGAGCGCTGATATGGTACTCTCCGGCTGCTGGTAACTGAAATACCTGTCGGGCAGGCGCCGACAGAATTCCGGCATCCGGCTCGCGGCCGGGCGAGTCAGGACGCACAGCGAGTTCGTCCCTGTCAAGCCATTTGCTAATCTTACCGGGGCGTATATCGTCGCGCCATTTGGT
>DAOSJS010000228.1:0-6621 GCA_035367355.1 Candidatus Hydrogenedentota bacterium | reverse complement strand
CAGGCTTGCATTCGCCGACAAAGACGCCTCTTTCGTCGGCAATCTCGAACAGTGCAACGGGTGCGGCGGCTGCATCAAAAATGCACCCACGATGTGCCCGACCTACATCGCCACGGGCGAGGAACTCATGTCCACCCGCGGCCGCGCCAACACCATCCGCGCCGTGCTCGAACACCGTTTTGACGACGTCGACCTTCTCGCATGCACTCAACTCGACGAAGCGCTCAGCAATTGCCTCTCGTGCAAGGCCTGCAAGAAGGAATGTCCCTCGAACGTCGACATGGCCCTGCTCAAAGCGGAACTTCTACACGCGCTGCAGCAGAAATCGGGCATCGGCCTGCGGGAGCGCATGGTCAGTTCGATCGAAACCATGAACATTCTCGGTTGCCTTGCCCCACGCATCGCGAATGCCGCAATGCAATGGAAATGGCTCCGCAAACTCATGGAACTCACCCTCGGTTTCGCGGCGCAGCGGCCCCTTCCGAAATTTGCCCTCGAACGCTTTGACGTGTGGTTTGCGAAGCACAAGCGCGACGCGAAGTATCCCGCCACCCGCGGACGCGTTGTTCTCTGGGACGACACGTTCGTCCGCTACAACGAGCCGCATATCGGGATCGCCGCCGTCGCCGTGCTCGAGGCGGCCGGATTCGAGGTCGTCCTCCCGCGGGGCCGCAGAGACTGCGGCCGGCCCGCGTTCAGCGTCGGGCGCCTCGACATGGCAAAACGGCTGGGCACACATAATGTCGAGCTGCTTCGCGACCGTTATCCTGAGCTCCCCGTCGTTTTCCTTGAACCGTCATCGTTTGCCATGTTCAAACAGGATTACCGTGAACTCTGCGTGCCCAACGCGGCAGACCTGGTGCCGCGCTGCTCCCTCTTCGAGCAGTTTCTCTTCGACGTGCTCGAGGACGATCCCGGCGCTCTGGCCTGGAACGGCGGCATCGGCCATGTGGTCATCCATGCCCATTGCCACGCCAAAGCGCTCACCGACCCGTCCGTGCAGCAGAAGCTCGCCGCAAAAATCCCGGGCGCCCAGGTCACGCTGCTCGACTCCGGCTGTTGCGGCATGGCCGGGCAATTCGGCGCGCTCAGCACGAAATACGAGCTGTCTCTCCAGGTTGCCGAGCCGCTCGTGCGCATGATCAACGAGCGGCCGGAGGGCGCGCTTGTGGTGGCCTCCGGCACCAGTTGCCGGCAGCAGATCACCCACCTTACCGACGTCCAACCCCTCCATATGGCCGAGCTCATCGCCCGTGCCATCGCGAAATGACCCGTGGCCGCGTTCCGCGAATGACGCTTTTCGCATTGGCACATCGCGCGCCGATCTGGCACACTACCAGCCGGAGAATGCAGGCTTTGAGGACAATTTCATGCCCATGAGACGCTTGTTCGCAGCGGCCGCCATCAGCGCGTTTGCAGCCCCCTTGTTTGCCGGGGAATCGCCTGAAAATGTGCTGAGAACCGCTGAAAATCAGGTCGTTACCGCGTGGAAATCCGTGCAGGCCGCCCGTGGCGTGCTCCATGCCACCGTGCAGGTTGATCTCCAGGGATTGACGCTCCCCATCGAGGCGTCCGGCCCCTTTGCCTTCAAAAACCACGAGGGCAAACGCCTGTTTCGCGTCGATCTCGAAGGCGACATCAGCGCACCGGCCGTCAGCCCCACTGGCGCCCTGCCCGTGCAGGGGGTCGGTGTATTCGACGGCAGCATCGCCCATTTCATGACCAACATGCTGTTCCAAAAGACCGTCATGCGCTACCGGCCCGAAGAGCAGGACCTCGCCATCGGCGGCGACGCCCTGTTCAAGGCCCTGCACGAAAACTGCGAGCTCCGGCTCCTCCCGGAACGCACGCTCGACAAGGTGCCCTGCCATGTGTTCGAAGCCGTGGTCCGCGAACCCGGCGACGACATGCTCGAACCGGTGAAATGGACCCTGTTCTTTGCCAAAGACACCGGACTGCCTCTCTACGTCCAGGCGCTTGATCGCCGCAACGTCAAGGTCTTCAGCTGCTATATGACCGGCGTTGTCTTGAACCCCGAGCTTAATTTGTCGCGCTTCAATTTCGTGCCGCCTCCGGGCGCCCGGGTGGTCGAAGGCGACGATTTCTCGCAGCTCATCCCCATTCCGCGCTGAGCCGACGGCAGCCGCCACGTTTGCCCGCCTGTGCTGGCCGGCCTTGCACGCGTCCGCCTCTCTCCGCAACAATGACAAGCACTATGGACGCCCTTGACGCCGTCATCGCGTATCACGAGGCCACGAAGCACCATCCCGGCCGTTTCGCCCGATCTCCGGGACACCTCGACTGGGCCAACCAGCCCGAACCGTTCCGCCGCTTTGAAGGCGCCCCGCTGCATCCGCTTCCATTGGTGACGGGCGACCCCACGCCGCCCTACGATGCCCTTTTTATGGGTGATATCCCCGCACAACCCCTCACGCGCGACACGGTGGGCTCGTTCTTCGAACACGCCCTCGGCCTTTCCGCCTGGAAGGAGTACCGTGGTGAGCGCTGGGCCCTGCGCTGCAATCCCTCAAGCGGCAATCTCCATCCCACAGAAGGGTACGCGCTGCTCCCGCCGATCTCCGGTATTCATGATGGACCGGCCGTTTATCATTACGCACCGCGCGAGCACGCCCTCGAACGCCGCGCCGAGCTCACGCCCGATGCCTGGAGCGCCCTGGCCGCGGCGCTGCCCGAAAACGCGTTTCTGGTCGGGCTGAGCTCCATTCACTGGCGCGAAGCCTGGAAATACGGCGAACGGGCGTTTCGCTATTGCCAGCACGATCTCGGCCATGCCTTCGCGGCTCTGGCCATATCCGCCGCCGCGCTCGGATGGTCCATGCGCCGGCTCGATACCCCCGCCGATACGGAACTCGCCAGCCTGCTTGGTTTGGCGCGCCTCGACGACTTTCCGCCCGGAGAACACGAGCATCCCGGCCTGGTTGCGGCCGTTTTTCCCGGTGCAACCACCGCAACAGCCTTCGACGTCCCGCCCGAAGTCTTCGCAGACGCCGCTGCTGCCTGGCATGGCCGCGCAAAGCCGTTGAGCACGGGCCATGTGCCCTGGGCTGCCATCGACGACGTGGCCCGGGCCACCGCCAAGCCTCGCACCGCGCCCCAGCCACCGCAGCTCCCGCCGCGGCCGGTTCCCACCACGCATCCCGTCACCAGTTCGGCACGAACCATCATCCGGCGCCGAAGAAGCGCCATTGCCATGGATGGACACACGGCCTGTCCCTGCGACGTGTTTTTCCGGATTCTGGCACGCCTCCTGCCCGATCGCGCCGGGCCGATCTGGAGCGCCTTCGCCGCAACGCCACAGGCCGCTCTCATTTTCTTCGTGCATCGCGTCAAAAATCTGCAGCCGGGACTCTATGCCCTGGTACGCAACCCCGAACACGAACCGCTCCTCCGCGATGCCATGCGATCGGATTTTCTCTGGAGCAAACCCGCTGAATGTCCCGAAGATCTGCCGTTTTATCTCTTGACCCCGGGCGATTGCCGCCGCCTGGCGGGGCAACTCTGTTGCGGGCAGGCCATCGCCTCTGACGGCGCGTTTGCGGCGGCCATGCTCGCCGCGTTCGACCACCCGCTCCGGCACGTGGGCCCGTGGGCCTACCGCGTCCTCTTCCAGGAAACCGGCATGCTCGGTCAACTCCTCTACCTCGAAGCCGAGGCCGCCGGCCTTCGCGGCACCGGGCTCGGATGCTTCTTCGACGATCTCGTCCACGAGGTCCTGGGTCTCCGCGACCACCAGTTCCAGTCGCTTTACCACTTCACCGTAGGCGGGTTCGTCGACGATCCCCGTCTCAGCACCCTGCCGCCCTACCCCGAACGAGAGTGAGCCGGGCCAATTTTACGGTGCTCTGACTTCGCTTCCATTCCCTCAGGATTTTCAGCGCGCCGGGCGATTGCCCCCTCACCCCGCCTCGCCGGATGGCATCTCCTCCCCGCTCTCGGTGCCGAAAGCACGGCCCTCGCCACAGTCGGCCTCGTAATCGCGGCTTGTTGCATACACGTGCACGGCTTTCGGCTGCATACGCGCGATCAGCTCTCCTCGCGCCACGACCGCCGCGTCGTCGGTATACAACTGGCCCAGCGTCCGCCCATTCAACGCCTCGAGCCCTTCGACAATGACCGCCGTATGGCGTATATCGTCTTCGTTCACCAGCGCGACCAGCCAGTCATCGCCTGAGCGGCGCACCATCCAGCCTATCCGCGGCGCCACGTCGGGATGGTAATCTTCGATAGCGCTCACGCGCACGCCCATCACGTCCGGTGCGGTTAAAAACGGCTGCAAGGCCGCCAATTCTTTCGTCAGCGCGTAGATCGAGGCCCGGCACGCCTCCGATTTCAGAAAACTCGACCCCCAATACAGAATCCCGTCCGCTCCGTGCACGATCGCGGCATATGCCATGAAGCGCGACTCAGCGAACGTTGGATAGGCCTCACGCTGTGCGCCGTAATACTCCCCCAGCTCGTGCCAGGAAAAGGCCTGCAGCACCATGTACACGGGCATCCCCCGCCCGATCTGGTTCCATCGTTGCGTCGCGCCCACAATCTCCTCAATACGGCGTTCATCTTCGTGCACCGGGTAATAGTCGCAGCCCGTGATGTCCACAAAATCCAGGTACTGCCGCACGTAATACACATCGCTGTTTTTGGCTTCGTTAATCCACACCGGCCGTTGTTGTGCATCGAGTTCCCGGATGAGGGCCACGGCCGCGCGCATGTTCGGAACGATCGTTGCCGCCTGTTCCGCTGCGTACGCCCTGGCTTCAGGGGCCTGCGTCCACCACGCATCCCGCGTCTTGTATATCCCCTTCGTGCGGAACAGGCCGCTGAACGCCGTGTAATTCCACACCACCTCGTCGGGGCCCTCCCACACCGCCAGCGCCGGATGGTCCGCCACGTCCGCCACCCGGGCGCGAAAGTCTTCGGTGGGACCCTGTTCCAGAGGCAACGGCATCACGCCCTGCATTCCCAGTGCATGGAGCCGGTCCAGATCATGGCGATTCTGGCAGCGCACCAGATTGACCCCGGCGTCCGCCATCGCCTGCAATCCTTCGTCACTTTCCGGCAGTTCGTAAAAACCCAGAGGAAACAGCTTCTGGCCGGCTCGAAGCAAAAATCCGTCGTGTGGCGCCGCATGCACCGAACACGCCAGAACCAGCGCCGCCGCCAAAGTGAACGCCATCCGCATGAATGCCCGCCGACCTCGCATGTTCGCTTCTCCTCTCCACGTACCAAAACGGCTCTCGTTGCATCGTCCGCATGAGCGCAGTGAACCTCACTCTACCACCCTTCCGGAGCGCGCACCATCCTTTCTCCGGAGGCGCCGTGCGATCTGGTTAACGATCGCGCGTTTTGTTATCGTACAAACAAATCACCCGGCCAGAAGTCAAGTTGGGGAGAATACACATGAATGCGATCCGGACCGTCTCCATCACACTCATTTTCGCGCTCACCCTGGGAGGCAGTGCCATGGCCCAATGGAAGCCTGTCGAAGGCCAGCTCATGACCCGCTGGGCTGAAGACGTATCGCCCGACAACGTCTGGCCCGAATATCCCCGGCCTCAGATGACCCGCGACCGGTGGCACAACCTCAACGGCCTCTGGGACTACGCCATCACCCCCAGCACAGCCACCTCCGTGCCCAAAGCCTGGGAAGGGCAGATCCTGGTCCCCTTCGCCATCGAATCCGCCCTGTCCGGCGTCAAAAAGGCCGTACAGCCCGACCAGACCCTCTGGTACCGCCGCAGTTTCACCCTTCCGGAGAATTTGGAGGGCCAGCGGCTGCTCCTCCACTTCAACGCGGTCGACTGGGAATGCGCCGCCTACGTGAATGGCACGTTCTGCGGGCGCCATCAGGGTGGATACGATCCGTTCTATTTCGACATCACCAGCGCACTGATCCCCGGAGAGCAGCAGGAACTCGTCGTCTCCGTCTGGGACCCCACCGACACCGGCTATCAGCCGCGCGGCAAGCAGATCCTTGATCCCCACGGCATCTGGTATACCGCCGTGACAGGCATCTGGCAATCGGTCTGGCTCGAGCCCGTCCCCCGCGCACACATCACGCACCTGGCCATGACCCCCGACATCGACAGAGGCGTGCTTCGTCTTACGGCCACGGCAGAAGGCACTGCCCCCGGCGATGAGATCGTCGCGGTAGCGCTCGACGGCGAGGCGCCGGTGGTCGGCAGCGCCGGGCAGCCGGGCACTGCCTTTGACATCCCTATCGAAAACGCCCGGCTCTGGTCGCCCGACTCGCCGTTTCTGTACAATTTGACCGTGACTCTCACGCGCGGCGGCCAGGTTCTGGATGAAGTCAAAAGCTATTTCGGCATGCGCAAGATCGCCGTCGCCAAAGACGACCGCGGCATCAACCGCCTCTTCCTCAACAACGAGGTCCTCTTCCAGCTGGGCCCCCTCGACCAGGGATGGTGGCCCGACGGACTCTACACCGCCCCCACCGACGAAGCCCTCCGGTATGACGTCGAAACCACCCGCGCCATGGGATTCAACATGGCCCGGAAACACGTCAAGATCGAACCCCTCCGCTGGTATTACCACTGCGACCGGCTCGGCCTCCTCGTCTGGCAGGACATGCCCAGCGGCGAC
>DAOSJS010000227.1:0-6707 GCA_035367355.1 Candidatus Hydrogenedentota bacterium | reverse complement strand
TGAAGAGATGATGAGGGAAACCGGCTGCCGATGAGGCGTCTAGCCGCGGTGGCCGGAGGGGCAGTAAAGTCGGGAGGAAAGCGCACCGGCTCGACGGGGTTCGAGTCTAATGGCACACTGACTTCTCCCAGCGTCCACACCTGGGCAGTCATACCGCATATCGGGGAAAGGGAAGCGCGCATGTTTGACCGGATCCGCAAACGCGACGGCAGGATCGAGAAATTTCAACCGGAAAAGATCACCTGGGCTATTTTCAAGGCGGCGTCGGCGTGCGGGGGGCAGGATTTTGGCCGTGCTGAGGCGTTGGCAGTAGAAGTTCTGGAGCTGGCAAAGACGCGCTTCAATGGGGATGTGCCGGATGTCGAGAGCGTTCAGGATCTCGTCGAGAAGGTGCTCATTGAAAATGGTCATGCGCGCACGGCCAAGGCCTACATTCTCTACCGCGAAAAGCGGGCCGGGGCACGCAACCTGAATGCCTTGATTGGCGCGACCATCCAGATGTTCTCGGATTACCTGGGCGACCGGGATTGGCGTATCAAAGAGAACGCCAACATGCAGAAGAGCATCAACGGCCTCAATAATTACGTTCGCGAGTTTTTCACAAAGAACTACTGGCTGCATGAGGTCTATCCGGCCGAAGTGCGCGAGGCTCACGAGAGCGGAGATGCGCACATCCACGACCTGGGCTGGCTGGGAACCTATTGCGCGGGATGGGACCTGCGGCAGCTCCTCATGATGGGATTCGGGGGGGTGCCCGGCAAGGTCGAAAGCCGCCCGGCAAAACATCTGCGCTCGTTTCTGGGTCAGATCGTCAATTCGACCTTCACCACCCAGGGAGAGTCGGCAGGCGCTCAGGCCTGGTCGAGCTTCGACACCTATTGCGCCCCGTTCATCCGTTACGACAACATGACCTATGCTCAGGTGAAGCAGTGCCTGCAGGAGTTCATCTTCAACATCAACGTGCCCACACGGGTCGGGTTTCAGTGCCCTTTTTCCAACCTCACCTTCGATCTCACTGTTCCCAAAACCCTCAAAGATCAGGCCGTCATCATTGGCGGGGAGCTTCAGGAGGACACCTACGGCGATTTCCAGGCTGAGATGGACCTGCTCAATCAGGCCTTCTGCGAAGTGATGGAGGAGGGCGACGCCAAAGGCCGCGTGTTCACCTTCCCGATTCCCACCATCAACATCACGCAGGATTTTGACTGGGACTCGCCGTCCGTCGACGCGTTCATGCGCATTACCGCCAAATACGGCATTCCATACTTCGCCAATTACATCAACTCCGATCTGTCGCCGGAAGATGCGGTATCCATGTGCTGCCGGCTGCGTATTGACACGTCTCAGCTGCGCCTGCGCGGCGGCGGCCTTTTCGGGAGTAATCCCTTGACGGGCTCGGTGGGCGTGTTCACGATTAACCTGCCGCGCGTGGGCTACCTGTCGTCGACGGTCGAAGAATTCAAGATGCGGCTTTGGCGGCTGGTGCAGATCGGGAAGACCTCGCTCGAGATTAAACGCAAAATCGTCGAGCAGCAGACCGAGCAGGGGCTGTATCCCTATTCCGCGCATTACCTCAAGACGGTGAAGGAACGCACGGGCGAATACTGGCACAATCATTTCAGCACGATCGGCATCCTGGGAATGAACGAGGCGCTGCTGAATTTCATGGACACGGACATCGTGTCGCCGGAAGGCCAGCAATTCGCTGCCGACATCCTCAATTACCTGCGCGAGCTGCTCGTCGAGATTCAGAACGAGACGGGCCACGTCTACAACCTCGAAGCGACGCCGGCCGAAGGCACGGCGTACCGCCTCGCCCGCCTCGACAAGGCCCGGTACCCGGACATCATCACCGCCGGCAACGGCACTCCGTATTACACCAACTCGAGCCAGTTGCCCGTGGGATTCACCGACGACCTTTTCGAGGCCCTGGAGCTTCAGGACGAATTGCAGTCGATGTATACCGGCGGCACGGTGCTGCACGCCTATCTCGGCGAGAGCATCGAAGATATCGACGTATGCAAACGGCTGGTTCGGCGGGCCTTTGAGCGGTTCAAACTGCCTTACCTCTCGCTTACCCCGACCTTCAGCATCTGCCAGGATCATGGATACATCCGGGGCGAGCACTTCCGCTGCCCGGATTGCGGCGCCGAAACCGAAGTCTGGTCGCGCGTAACGGGCTACCTGCGCCCCGTTGAAAACTTCAACGAAGGCAAAAAGCAGGAGTACTTCGATCGGCGTAAATTCAAGGTGCCGGGAGAAGCCTTCGAAGAGAGAGAGGCGGTGCCTGCCGGAGCTGCGGCAGGCGAAGTGGAGCACGTCGCGTGATGATAGAGATCGCCGGGTTCGAGAGACTCTCTACGGTGGATTGGCCGGGTTGCGTCTCGGCCGTTGTGTTTACGCCCGGCTGCTCTTTGAATTGCGCCTATTGCCACAACCGCGAACTGCTTACCCGCGGGAACAGCCCCCGCATCCCCGTGGAGAGTGTTCTGGCCACGCTGCGGACGCGCCGGGGGTTCCTCGATGGTCTGGTCATCTCGGGCGGCGAACCCACCCTGCAGGAAGGGCTTGAAAGTTTCATCCGTGAAGTCCGCAGCATGGGCTTTGCCGTCAAACTCGATACCAACGGCACCCGGCCCAGGGTACTCAAACGCCTGCTGAGTGAGGGGCTCCTCGATTACGTCGCCATGGACGCCAAAGCGCCTTACGGGCTGTACGAGGACGTCTGCGGCGGGCCGGTCGATCTGGACGCCGTGCACGAGAGCGTGCGGTGTCTGGTGAAAAGTTCGACGCCGTTCGAGTTCCGTACCACCGTGCTCCCGTATTTCCGGCCGCGGGACATCGCCGACATCGGGGCCGCCATCCACGGCGCCCCACGCTATGTGCTCCAGCAGTTTCGCCCGGACAAGGAGATTGCGCTGCGTGACCCCCGGCTTGCGGAACCGCCTCATACGGCCCAATGGTTTGACGCGCGTGTCGCGGAGCTCAATCCACAGTTCCCCGACGTGCTCACCCGGGGCGTCAGGCAACGCGCGGTGAGCACCGGCTGACGCGCTGCGCGGCGCCGGCTAATCCTGGAATCCGATGCTGAACATGCGATCGAGGTCGTAATTGCTGTAGGCGCGGAACCCGATGAGCGTGGTGGTGTTCACCAGACCGTCGAGCTTCAGCATGTGTTCGGTCACGATGGCCGCGAGCTGGTCGTTTTCGCGCGCGCGAATGATGATAATCAGGTCCCAGTCACCGGCGATGGAATACACTTCGGCGACGCCATCGATTTTGAGCAGTTCCTGGGCGGTCTCGTTGATCTGGTCCCGCTTGACACTCGCCAGCACGAACGCATGTACCATGAAAATCGCCTCCTGTTGCGTGAACGGCGCGGTCTCACGGCATGCCGCACCGGCAGGGCTTACCACTGCCCGCTATGGTAAGCGCCCGGCAAGGGTGAGTCAACGCGGCTGCGGTGACTGATGTATGGCAGCAAGTCCCTGCCGCAGAATCCGGGAGGAGAGGCCGCGAAGAGCCGCTCGAGTTGACACGTTGGTCCGGGCGGTGGCAGGCTCGAAAGGCTGCAGACTTGGAGAGGATCGCGATTTTGTCCGGCAGGATCCGCGGACGGGCGCCCAGCCGTCACGGCTGCGGGACGTGTTGCGAATGAGTCTGCCGGGGGAACACAATCAGGCCGAAGGTTAAGGATGGGAATACGCCGGCCACCAGGTCCGGGGATGGGTTCAGATGAAAGACATGTCGCGCAGCCGCAAATCTCCTCGCCCACGAGGAACGCACGGCGTATACCGAAAACCCAACCCCAGGGTGCAGACCACCACGCTGTGGGACTTTCCGTCGCAGCAATATGGCACGGGCGGGCAGGGAGACCAGGAGTATCGTGGCGCGACACCGGCCTACGTGATCTGGAATCTGCTGCAACGGTATACGAAACCGGGCGATATGGTGGTGGATCCCATGTGCGGCAGCGGCACAACCCTCGACGTGGCCACGGAACTCGGCCGGCGCGCGCTGGGGTTTGACGTGGCGCCGTACCGCGAAGACATCCAGCCGGCCGATGCCCGAAAGCTGCCCATTCGGAACGATCAGGCCGATTTTGTCTTTATGGATCCCCCGTATTCCACGCACATTGATTACAGCGACGATCCGCGCTGCATCGGGAAGCTGGACGCAGCCGGACCCGAGTATTACGCCGCCATGGCTGTCGTGATCAAGGAAGCGGCGCGCATCCTCAAACCCGACCGCTACCTGGCGCTGTATTGTTCGGATTCGTACCGGAAAGGCAAGCCATTCTGCCCGATTGGGTTTGAGCTGTTCGGTCTCTTGTGCGAGCGCCTGGAGCCGGTGGACATCGTTGCCGTCACGCGGAGAAACCGGACCTTGATGCGGCGGCACTACCATACCGAAGCCGAAAAGGGAAACTACTTTCTCCGGGGCTTCAACTACCTGTTCATCATGCACAAGCCATAAGCGGCGGTGTGCATTGCCGGGATGCCGGCGCTTTGGCGCCGCTGCGAAACCGGGCCAACGCACCTCCGTGCGATGCGTCGGCGAATGCAGGCGCTGGACCTTTCGAAGATCTGAGTCAGGGCAGTTTAAACACGCGTGCGGGTCCTGCCCGCTCAGGCTGCAATGCGCCCTCTCGCACGGGTTTTGGTTGACGAATCGCCGGGCGAGCGCCACAATGCAGAGCAGCAGGTCCGGGCCCCGCGTATGAGGGAACCCGCCTGCAAAAGGAGTTGTAATTATGACGCGGCTTGCCGAGACCAAGAACATGGCCATCTTCTGCGACTTTGAGAACATCGCCCTGGGCGTCCGGGACGCGGAGTACGCCCAGTTCGATATTGAAAAAGTGCTGGAGCGGCTGCTGCTCAAAGGGAACATCGTAGTGAAGAAGGCGTATTGCGACTGGGCGCGCTATAAAGACCACAAAACGGCGATGCACGAAGCCTCCTTTGAATTGATCGAAATCCCGCATGTGCGCCAGTCCGGCAAGAACTCCGCGGACATTCGCATGGTGGTCGACGCGCTGGATCTTTGCTATACGAAAGAGCATGTGGACACCTTTGTGATCATCAGCGGGGATTCGGACTTTTCCCCGCTCGTGAGTAAGCTGCGGGAAAACAACAAGACCGTGATCGGCGTGGGCGTTCGGAATTCGACTTCCGACCTGCTTATTGCCAATTGCGATGAGTTCATCAGCTATGACGACCTGGTTTCGGCGCCCCGCTCGCGCATCAAGGCAGGCAGCAGCCCGGCCAGCCGGAAACAGCCGCGGGCGGCGAAAGGAAAAGCCGCTCCGCCCCTCGATGAGAAAAAACAGGAAGCATGGAACCTGATTGTCAGCACCTACGAGGCCTTGCTGGAGGAACGTGGCGAGGAAGAGCGGATCTGGGGTTCCATGGTGAAACAAGCCCTCAAACGCCGTAACCCCGGGTTCAGCGAGACTCATTATGGGTTCCGCTCCTTCGGCCAGCTGCTCGAAGAAGCCGAGGCGCATGGCATCCTGCGACTGGAACGCGACGAAAAATCGGGCGGCTTTATCTTCAAAGCCACCCATGATCCAGTCCGGCGAAAAGGCGATTCCTGAACATTCGAAACGTGAGGGCGGCCGGCCTGCCCCATCCTGCAAATCCCCCGGCGACCCCGTCTGATCTTTGCATGCGTGCCGCACGGGCTCATCAAATAATTCGAACAGGACGGAGCCGATACACGGCCACGTTACCGCAGTCTTCACATGTGCCTGCAATGCGTAGCGGCGGTGCAATCCTGAACGGAAAGATGAAGACGGCGAGACGGCCCGTTAATTATCAACAGTTAGTCACAATTGAACAATATATTGACTATCAGGGGCCGTTTGCTTAGATTTTGACTTCTTCACGAGACTCTTCAGGCCGTTTGGATGGGATATCCGGGGCTGTAAATCAAGAATTCTTGCATCCAAGTGTTCGGGATAAATCCTTTGTTCATTGGACCATATGCGGCTTTTCCAGTGGCAGGTCAGAGAATTTTGCTGCGCTTCCGCCCGAAATCAAGGAATTGGCAAGATACTTGCTAATCCTTCACTGAAGTTTACGGTGTGAGTTGGCTGCGGTCAAGGCAAGGCCAGGTTTTTCACCAGGGGGTTTTGAATCATGACGCGGTTTGCTGGTTTGGCGAAGACGATGGCGCTCGTGACGCTGCTGTTTGGCGTGCACGCGGCGCATGCCACGATGATTGATCTTACGACGCCGGGCGCGAGTGGGATATTGAACGGCGCCATTTTCCAGCAGACCAGTCTGCAGCCGACCGGCACGGGTGTGATTCACTCGTTCGCACAGATTGGCAAAGCCAATAAATCCGTGGTGCACGGTTACAATACCACCGTGAACAAGGTGTTCGACAACCGTTCTTCCGACAATTTCAACCATTCGATCACCGTCGGAATGATCCCCGTGGTCTCGCTGGATGGCATTGACTACTATCAATTTCTGCTGGACATCAACGAGAGCAAGGGCGGGTTGAACCGGTACCTTTCGCTTGATGAGGTCCAGATTTTTGTCGGCGGTCCGGCGAATCCCAGCTCGACGGCCTTTGACAGTAACGGCATTCTGCAGGGCGTGGGCACGCTGGTGTATGACATGGAGAACAACGCCGGCAACTGGGTCGCTCTGAACTATGCTCTGAATTCAGGGAGCGGCAGCGGCGACATGTTCCTCTAT
>DAOSJS010000226.1:0-6712 GCA_035367355.1 Candidatus Hydrogenedentota bacterium | reverse complement strand
GAGTTGTCGAGGCTCGTGCAGCGCGCGCGCAACCGGCAGTTTGCCAGTGTCCCCGCCCCGATGCTGGTGCAGCGCTGAGGGTTGCCGGAGGCGTTACCCGGGCAGATCCCACTTGAGCGAACGCACTTCCGTTCCCGTCAGGCGCGAGGCGGGCCACGCCAGCCGGCAGATGCGAACCGTCAGCAGCGCGCCTGCCGTCTTTCCACGAATCTTGCGCAACGTGCCGGTCGTTCCGAAAACGGCCAGATCCACCCAGTAGGCGAGACGCGCTGCCAGGCGCCCATAATGCTTTCGGAAGGCGTAATATTTGCTTCGAACAAGGTGAAACCGGGCAAATGCGGCCATGCGGTTCGCCTCAACGGATTTACCCGCTCCGTGGATAACCGTCGCTTCGCCGCAGTACCCGACCTCAAGTTCTCGCCGCGCGGCCGGATAGAATACGTCGAATTCTTCCTCGTACAAAAACAGGTTCTCGTCGAATCCGCCAATACTCTCAAAATAGTCGCGCCGCATGAGAAAACAGGCACCGGAGACCATGTCGACGGCTTGCCCGTCAACGTGCTCTTCCTCATCGAGCCAGTGACGGAACGACTTGAAGGTCCGGGGGAATCGACTGGCCAGGCCTGTGGTAGACCAGAGCCACCGCCACACCGTGGGAAAGCGGCGGCAGGAGGGCTGAAACGAGCCATCCGGATAGATCAGCCGGGGGCCAACTGCTACTACGAGAGGAGAGGCCTGAAGTCTGGAAGCCAGCCTGGAGAGGGCCTGGGGCGTCAATTTGGCATCGGAGTTCAGGAAGAGGATAAACTCGTTTTGTCCTCGGGCGACGCCGCGATTATTGCCCGCCCCAAAGCCCAGATTTTCCGGCAGGGGCACCAGCTCAACCCAGGGAAATTCGGAGCGAATCGTCGAGACCGAGGCGTCGGTGCTCGCATTATCGACAACGATCGTGCGCATCGAATCGACTTCTTCGCGTGCCTCAGAGATCGAGACCAGGCATTCGCGGAGGAGTTCGCAGGTATTGAAATTTACGATTACGATGTCGACGTTCACAATTCACCCCATCGTTCAGCGTGCTGCAGGGCGCTACTATGCCAAGGGGGCGCAAAAGGTGTCAATGCATGCGCGTGCGCTTGAAGAAGGGCAGGCACAGGAGCCTGCCCCTACGTGCTCCGAAAGTCGAGGTTGACCACGGGAGCCCCAGGCGTTCGCAATCCGGATTGTAGGGGCGGCCCCCTGTGGCCGCCCATCCCATCGACCCGCGCTGACCCAAATACAGGGCAGGCATCGCCGGTTCCGCGTCATGTGTCCCCTGACGGGGGTGGGCACGCGGAACGCGTGGCCGGGGGTGGACTGCCATTCGGCCAGGGCCAGGCTGTGGTAGGATATGAAGATTCGAAGGCCTCTTGCTTGTGACTCTAAAACACATGAGGGGGAATCCAATGTCGCGAGGAGTTCGTCTCTATCCGGCAGCTGTAGTCCTGGTGGTTCTTTTCCTGTGCGGCGATGGGCTTGCGCAGGAACCTCAGAAAACCAGAAGCACCCTCTACAGCTCCGAAATTGTCGCGGCGGTGCGCCGGAGTACGGAGCGTTTTGACTGGGCTGCCGCCGCGCGTGACAGAATCGTTACAAGCGCTCAAGCCTGGCTGAACATGCCGGATGACGATTTGTGGGAACTGATGTTTGGCGCGACCCTCCCCCGCTCCTGGATGGTGTGGTCGAATGGATACTGCCCGGCCTGCAAAGCGAACGTGCCCATGTACAGCTGGAAGATGGCCGCTTTGGCTCACTCATGGAAGGTTCAATGTCCGCATTGCAGTGAATTTTTTCCCACGAACGACTTCGAGGCTTTTTATGCCTCAGGCCTCGACGAGCACCACGTGTTTGACCCCTCCCGGGCGGACCGCTCACTTCTCTTCAACGCTGCACATCCGGATGCAGACGACCCGCTCCATCTTTTTGGGGTAGATGATGGGACAGGTTACGTTGAAGGCGAGCAGCGCTGGCGTTTTATTGCGGCGTACTTGGTATACGGTCAGTGGAAACAGGGTGTCGTGGATGGGATTCGCACATTGGCCGCCGCGCACCTGATGACCGGCGATCCGGTCTACGCCCGCAAAGCAGCCATCCTGATAGACCGGGTGGCGGATCTCTACCCCTCCTTCGACTTCGGCGAGCAGGGATTTGTCTATGAACGGAAAGCGGATCGGGGGTACGTCTCAACCTGGCATGACGCCTGCGAAGAGACGCGTGAAATCGTCATGGCCTATGACATGATCTTTGAAGCCATCCAGGACGATCCCGAACTGACGGCGTTTCTCTCAAAAAAAGCAGTGCAATACAATCTCGACAACCCGAAGACCACTATCGCCGACATTCAACGCAATATCGAAACCCGTATTTTGCGCGACGCCATTACCAACCGATCGAGGATCACGACCAACTATCCCCGCACAGAGATTGCCCTGGCCATCATCCATGCAGTGCTCGGAATGCCCGAGAATGAAGCGGCGTTCTGGGAAATCGTCGATCCCATGTTGACCAAGGCCACCGCGGTCGACGGCGTTACCGGTGAAAAAGGCCTCGCGGGTTATTCCAGTTACACCATCTCCGCGCTGGGCAGCTTCATTGGAGAGTTTTCGAAGTCCGATCCCTCCTTTCTGCATGTCCTGTTGGAACGGCACCCAAGTCTTCGAAAGACGTTCCTGTTCTTTGCACATACCCTGTGCCTGGACCGTTATTATCCTCAGAGCGGAGACACGGGCGCCTACTGCATACCAATTAATCGCTACGTAGGCCTGAATTTCACGTGTTACGGCAACGGCTCGGGAGGCTCGGGCTGGACGCTCATTCCGCCGTCAATGTTCACGCTCTGCTGGGAATTTTACAAAGAGACCCGCGATCCGCTGTACGCGCAGATCGCCTGCCGCGAAAATGGCAACGGCGTTTCGGGTCTTCCCTACGACTTTTACATCGATGATCCCGCGCCTGTGGTGAATGATATCGAAGCCGTAATACAGGAGCACGGCGAGGAACTCGATCTGGGCAGCGTCAACTTCGAGCAATGGCATCTGGCTCTCATGCGCTCCGGAGCAGGCGATGATCGCCGCGTTTTGTGGCTGGATTACGATTCGGGCGGCGGCCATGGCCACACAGACGGCATGAACCTGGGCCTCTTTGCCAAAGGACTTGATCTGCTCCCGGAACTCGGATATCCCCCGGTTCAGTTCGGCGGATGGGAATCTCCCCGTGCGCGTTGGTACACCATGAGCGCGGCCCACAACACGGTCGTGGTCGATGGCGCCAATTCGGTCTTTGGGCAGGCAGGCGAGACCACGCTCTGGGCGGAAGGCTCGATATTCCACGCCATGCGCATGTCGGCGCCGGGGATGATCGGTGGCGAACGGTTTGAGCGCACGGCCATCCTCATTGACATCTCCCCCTCCGATTTCTATGTGGTCGATCTTTTTCATGTGAAAGGCGGCCATGACCATGCAAAATTTCTTCACAGCCATTTTGGCGAACTGCGCCTGTCGGGTCTGTCTCTAACGCCCTCGGAAGACTACGGCCACGAGACTCAGATGCGCCATGCCCGGATGGATCCCACGGCAGCGCCGGGCTGGACCGCGGATTGGGCCATTGAAGACCGGCTCAACCTGCTCAAGGGCACGCATGACATCCACCTGCGGTACACCGATTTCACGCAAGATGTATCGGCCGGTTCCATCGAAGGCTGGGCCGTTGCCAACCTCTATCACTCGACCGAAGAGATCTGGATCCCCCGCGTACTGGTCAGGAGGAAGAACGCCGAAGGCGAGCCACCGCTGGAGTCCACGTTTGTGGGTATCCTGGAGCCTTATGAAGATAATCGGTTCATCACAGGCATCCAACGGCACGCGTTGGAGGCGAATGACGGGCAGACTCTTGGCGATACGCACGTGGCCCTGGAAATTGAACTTGCCGACGGCCGCCGCGACATTGTGATCGTGCGTGACCGTCTTGACGAATCCTCACCCCGCGTAACCATGAAGACAAGGACAGAAACCCGCACGGATGCTGAACTGGCGTTTATTCGTCTGAATCCTGATGGCAGCGCTGTCTATTCAGCTATTTGCAGCGGCATGTCCCTGGAATCGGGCGATTACCTCCTGAACCTGGAAGGCGCCGCCGCGTTCCATGAGATAGACAACCAGTAGCTCCTGGGCGATCGACCTGGCGGAGTGACCTTTGCATTGCCGGGGCGGTCAGAACTCCATTTGTTCCAGGTTGCGGAGGCCCAGGCGCATGGGGACAAACGTGGCCGCCGCAGTCAAGAGGGCAGTAAATCCGACAACGGCTGCGAATGCGCCCCAATAAGACATCGACCCGCCTGCGGCCGAAAACCGTTTCCATTGCAGCATGAAAGTCTGCCCGGACACTACCAGGGTGATGTAGGCAATGCTCAGGAGGAAGTTGAGGGTCCCTCCCATCCCGGAGACGATGCGTGCCGGATTGTCTTCGGTGAAATTCGGGTAGAGGCTGCCAAGGCCGACGGACATCCCGGCCAGACCGAGATTTACGAGAATCATGCTGTACAGAGACAAGAAGAAGGGCAGCGGCTCCATGCGCAGGATGAGGCACGACAACGTAACGATGACCGTGGAAAACACGGCCGAGGTGGCGGCGCACATCCAGTATTTCTGCCAGACCAATTGGCGAAACGTGAACGGAGCGAGCCCGAGGAGCCAGAAACGTTGCCCTTCCAGGCTTACCAGGGGGTAGACAAAGCGGCTGGTTAGAGTGGCCGTGATCAGGGAACATGCGCCCAGGTTCAAGCTCACGATGAATGTGCGGTAGGCCTCGGCGTCGAGCATGGCGGAGCGGTTGCGAAGGTTGGCCACATAGACGGCCATGATTCCGAAAAAGATGAGGAACTGGGACCATTGGGTGGGGTCTCGCCAGAACAATTTGATGTCTTTGATGATCAGGCTGCGTGTGGGGTTGGGCAGTGCACGCAGGAGGCGCTCCACCCTGCCCAGAAGGCCCCGGTCGAGCGGCCGGAAACGCTGATGATCGAGCCCCTTGAGCGCCGACCAGCCGGGGTAGAAGAGGATTTCAGCGGCCTGCATGGCGAGCCAGGAGAAGAAGAGCGCGTTGGAGATCAAGAGCAATAGATCGAACGCGCTCCGGCTGTAATCTCCTGCCGCCGCGGTCAGGATGGCCTGTGCGGCCCAGTGGCTCGGGAGAAACGGTGATTGCGTTCGGGATGCCGCCCCAAACACGAGTGTGAGGATGCGTTCGGCGGATTCGTCGCCGGCGAGGAATTTGTCCCGAAGATAGAAGAAGACGGCTGTGACGGCGCAGGCGGCCAGGCCGATCAGCACCCATTTTTTCACGACGGGAAAGAGGCGCGCGAGGAACATGGTGAGCATCGTGCCCAGCGCGGCGGGTATGACGACAAACGGCAGGAAAACCAGTGCAGCGGCCAGGTAAAGCGCGGGCGACGCATCGGTTACCAGCCCATAGGCGAGGATCAAGGGCGAGCCCAGATACGCGGACGCCCAGGAACTGAACGCGATGCATTCCGCCAGGCGCGCGATGAAGAGCGAATGGGCCGGCAACGGGCTCTGTATAAGAAAGGCCATCTCACGGGTCCGGTAGAAGGTCGAGAATGCGATGAGCACGTTGGAGAACGTCAGCATGAGAAAGAGGGCGAGAGTCAAGACGGATAGCAGGCTGCCCATAAGTAATTTGCCGAGGTTCAGTCCGCCACCGGAAGGATCCAGACCGAGTTTCTGAAGCCACTCCAATCCAGCATAGAAGGCAATGAAGGCGCCCGCCCAGAGCAGCACCACGGCGACAGAGATGACCGCAACCTTGAGCCGCGACTGGTAGCGAATGGATGCGACGGTATGCCGCGCCACGCGCAGTTTGACCCACATTGCGGCCTGCAGCGGCGTCATGACGTGCTCTCGTCGTTGGTCAGTTCGAGGAAAACATCTTCAAGAGAGCCGGGATTGCGGCTGAGTGCCTTGATCTCGCTCAGCGAGCCGATGTGGAGCAAGGCGCCGTTGTGAATGATGCCGATGCGGTCGGTCGTGTCTTCAATCACGCTGAGGGAATGCGTGGACATGAAAATAGTGCTGCCTTGACGGGCGCGTTCACGCAGGAAGTTCTTGACGAAACGGATATTCTTGGGATCGAGGCCGACCCAGGGCTCATCGACCACGACGACCTGGGGTTCATGTAGAAAACACGAGGCAAACGACAATTTTTGGCGCATACCGTGGCTGTAATCTTCGATGAGCTGGTCGCCCACTTCCCGAATTTCGAATAGTTCGAGCAATTCCTCGCTGCGTTTTGCCGCGGAAGCCTCGGGAAGCTGATAGAGGCCGCTCACAAATCGCATGAACTCGCGGCCGGTGAGCTTTTCGTAAAGAAACGGCGTGTCGGGGATGTAGCCCAGGAGCTGTTTTGCCGCTACGGGCTCTTGCTGGATGTCGTGACCTCCGATGATCGCCCTGCCGGAAGAAGGTTTGAGAAGGCCGGTAAGGAGTTTGATGGTGGTCGTCTTTCCTGCGCCGTTGGGGCCTAAAAAACAGAAAAACTCCCCCGCCGGAATGCGCAGGTTGAGATCATTGACCGCGGTTTTCGAACCGAATCGTTTCATCAGGTTGATGGTCTCAATCATGGAGCCAGGCGTTCTCCGTCGGGAGATTCATGCGCTGCACCA
>DAOSJS010000225.1:0-6752 GCA_035367355.1 Candidatus Hydrogenedentota bacterium | reverse complement strand
GCGTCGCGGGGAGATCCTGGATGGCGAGGGTGATGAAGATCAGCATCGCGTAGCCGGCGATCGCGCTGGCGATGATGGCCATCAAGATGCCCTTCGGCGCGTTGCGCGCGGCGTCCTTCGTCTCTTCAGACGCGTGGGCCGAGGCGTCGTAGCCGGTGAAGGTCCACGCGGCCTGCAGCAGCCCCGCGAGGAAGCCCGGCGCCTGCTCGATTCCGCGGATCTGGACCCTGCCCGCCCGGTGCTGGTTGTCGGCGTGGGTTTGGGCTATCACATCCTGGAACTCTGTGAGCGTGGTTACCGTGTTGCCGCGGTCGAGCCCGAGCGTGCTGTTGCCGCCCTGGCGGTGCAGGGTCCCCTGCGAGACAGCGAGGTGCTGCTGGGTCTGGGCGAGCCGGACGCGATCGCCGCCTGTCCCCGCTTTCAGCAATTTGCGCGCGAAACGCCGCAGGTGTTCGTGCATCCACCGTCCGCGCGTCTCCAGCCGGCATTTGCCGAAGCGTTGGCCGCGCAGATTTCACGCGCTGCACTGCTGGGCCAGCGCCTGAGAATCGCCGTCGTCGGGCCGATGTTCGGTGGCTCTCTGCCCATCGCCGACTACCTGGCCCGTGCATTTCAAAAACTGGGCCACCAGACCATCTATGCCGACAACAGCCTGGCCTGGAACCTCTACGAGACCATGACCACCTCTGTGAAATCGCGCAAGGCCGCAAGTCAGCTGGGCGAACTCCTGGTGCACTTTCTGGGAGAATGGTCCTATGCCCGCGTGATGGAATTTGGCCCCGACATCTGTATCGTCATGGCCCAGGCGCCGGTAGCCCCGCAATTCCCGCTCCGGCTGGCCCCGGCAGGCATCGTTACCGCGTTCTGGTACGTCGAAAATTGGCGCCATTTGCCGTATTGGAAAGAACTTGCGCCGCGCTACGACCATTTTTTTCATATCCAGCCCGGCGCCTTCGAAGACAAGCTTCGCGAGATAGGATGCCTGCACCCGGCTTGCGTATTGACGGGCTGCGACCCGGACATCCACCGCCCGGTAACGCTTGAGGAAACGGAGCGTGACGAATTCTCCTGCGACGTCTCCTTTGCCGGAGCGGGTTACATGAACCGCAACCAGCTGTTGTCGGGGCTCACGGACTATGCGCTGAAAATCTGGGGCGTGAACTGGACCCATCCGTCCCTCCGGGGAGTGATTCAGCGCCCGAATGAACGGTTTACGCCCGAATTGTTCGCCAGGATCGTCGCGGGCTCAAAGATCAACCTGAATCTCCACTCGAGCACGAGTTTCCCCGGCGTCGATCCCCATTGCGACGCGATCAACCCCCGTGTCTTCGAGATCGCTGCCTGCGGAGGATTCCAGCTCTGCGACGCATGCAAAGGCCTGGACGCCTGTTTTGATTTCGACTCCGAACTGCCGGTGTACACCTCTCTTCGGGAATTGCGACACAAACTCGATCATTACCTCGCCCACCCCGCCGAACGCACACAGATCGCCGCGGCCGCCCGCGAACGCGCACTCCGTGACCACACCTACGAGAAACGCGCGGCACAGATGCTCGAGCTGATCCTCGACGCACACGGCACGCGCATCCTTCGCAAGGGTATTCGCGTGCAGCATACAGTCGCCGAAATGAAAGAACGCTGCTCAGACGACGTTGCACTGGCGGCCTTCCTGGAAACCCTGCCACCCGATGCCGTGTTCGATCATGAAACCGTAAACGCGCACCTGCCTGCAGCCATGACGGCCCATAACCGCGCCGAAGCGCTGTTCGCCTATCTGCGCGAGCTGCGCACTTCCGGCGAAGCATTGCTCGAGCAGCAGAGTCTGGAGTAACGGCATGCGTATCCTGGTGGCTCAGATGGCCCGTATGGGAGATATGCTTCAGAATTCAACCTTGACCCGCACGCTGCGCCAGCGTTATCCCGGCGCGCACATTACCGCGATGGTCCGGCCTCTGGCGCGCGCCATTGCCGAACGCAATCCCGATATCAACGACATCATGCTTTACGAAGAAGATGCGACGTTCGGCGATTTACGCAGCAGCGACTCCGAGCGACTGCTCCGGGCATACCGGAGCGCCGCGGCACTGGTTGACGACCTGAATGCACGCCAGTTCGATGTGATCTACAACTGCACGCTCAGCACCGCCTCAGCTGCGTTGCTGAAGATGGTCCACGGCCCACAGATCATTGGCGCACATCTCAGTGATGACTGGCTCTTTGTGTTGCGCGGACCCTGGACCAACTATTTCTTTACCAGCGTACATCAGCGCGTGTACAGCGACATCAATATCAGCGACGTCTTCCGCAACTTTATGCAAGACGCTCCCTCCGTGCCCGGGCTCAGCTTTGCCGTCACGGACGATGATCGCCGCGAGGTGCGGGAGATCCTTGCGGAACATGGGATCAGCGACCGCGATTTCGTGGTTTGCCTGCAGCTCGGTGCCAGCGACTCATCCAAACGCTGGCCCGTTGCCCAATTCGCGGAACTGGCGCGGCGGCTGGCCGATGAAAAGAATGCCCGGATTCTCCTCCTCGGCGTGGAATCCGAAAGCCCGCTGGGCGAGGCCTTCGAGGCGCAGGCGCCGGGGCTGGCGGTGCACCTTTTCGGCAAAACCACCATTCCACAGCTGGCCGCTCTCCTCGAGTCCGCACGCGCACTGGTCACCAACGATACGGGCACCATGCACCTGGCCACAGCCGTGCGCTGCCCGGTTCTGCTGTTGTCGGTCGGGTACGTTCATTTTCGAGAGACCGGCCCGTATGGCGAAGGCCATCTCGCAATAGAGCGCCGGAAAGACTACCTCGCGCCTATGAGCCTGCAGGACACGGCAACAGATGATCGCAATGCGATACCAGCCGGGCCGGTGATGGATTTGTTCGAACTGCTGCTGACACCTTCCCACGACGGCTCCATCCCGTCTTTGTCCGACTCGCCCGAAAGGGCCCTGCTCGACGTGTATCAGTCCCGCTTTGCCCCGGACGGTTTCCTGGAATGGTACCCGGTGATCTGCCGCCCCATGGTCGAAGCTGATTTTTTGCGCATTGCATACCGGAACACCTGGCTCGCCCATCTCTGCCCACACATTCCCCGCGAGACCCTTCAAGATGGAATTCAGCGCCTGGTGTCCTGTTTCGCGCCAACTCAGATGGCCCTGCTGGATAGCTGGTGTGAGCACTGGGGCGCAGTCTTTCTCCAGCTGGAACAACTGGCCCGTCTGGGGCATGAGAAGACGGAGCAGCTCCGCGCCTGCCTCCGCCAGGGCCGGAACATCACAATGGCCCGGGAAATTGTAGGCGAGCTCATGCGGCTGGATGAAGATACGCGCCTTTTTGCGGAGTTGAATGAGGCATGCCGCCCGCTCATCAGCATCGCGCGGTTTCAACGCGATAACCTGGAAGGCGCCGACCCGGCGCCGCTCGCGGAGATGACCCAGGAGATCTATCAGGACCTCTTGGAGCGTGCCGCGCTGATGCAGCTGTATTTTGGTGTTATTCGCGACGCCGTGGCCGCCACTCACGCTCCGGGTTGATTGTTTTATCGGGCCGGCGGTGAAAGCAGGCTTCGCGCGTGTTCGAGGCTGACCTCAGAGACGGAACCGTCAAGCAGGCGCGCCAGTTCCCGCACGCGCTCTTCGTCGGCAATACGCGCCACCGAGGTGACGGTGCGCTTTTTCTGAATCATTTTGGCCACGTGGAAATGGGTCTCGGCCGCAGCCGCGATTTGCGGCAGATGCGATATGCAGATGGTCTGATGCGAATCCGCAAGCTCACCGAGCTTCGCCGCCACCTTCTTTGCCACGGCCCCCCCTACCCCGGCGTCAATTTCATCGAATATCAGCGTGGGAATGGTATCGGCGTTCGCAAACACGCTTTTGAGCGCCAGCATAACCCGGGAGATCTCGCCGCCTGAGGCAACCTGGCGCAATGGTTTCAACGCTTCGCCGGGATTGGCTGCCAGCAGAAACTCGACCCGGTCAATGCCCGTCGGGCTGAGTTCCCCGTGCTCGAACCGGGTCTCAAACCGCCCTCCCTTCATCCCAAGCTCCGCGAGTGCGGCGGCAATCTGCTTATCGAGCGTGCACGCGGCCTTTTTTCGCAGCACGGAAAGCACCCCGGCAAGGTCGCGGGCCTTCTCCAGCAACGCATCGCGCTGGCGCTGGAGCTGCGCGATTCGCTCATCGCGCTGCTCGAACGCCGCCACTTCAGCCCGGGCGCGGCGGCAATAGTCCAGCACTGCGTCAATCGATGCACCATATTTACGTTTCAATGCGCTGATCAGTGTCAGACGCGCATTGATTCCTTCCAGCTCTTCCGCGTCGAAATCGACCTCTGTCGTGAACTCACGGAGCTCCGCTGCGACTTCTTCGATCTTTTCACGCGCGTCCGCAAGGCGTTCCACGAAGGGCGCGAAACGGCTGTTGATGCGGGCCAGTTCCTCCACGTTGCCAATGGCAGCCGCCAGTGCATCGACGACCGCGCCCTCCTCATGTTCGTACAGCGAGGCATATGCCTGCGAGCTCAATTCAAATATGCGTTCCGCATGGGTAAGGAGGTCGCGGCGTTCCCGGCGTTCCTCTTCCTCGCCCGGTTCCAGGGCGGCTTTCTCGATTTCTTCAGCCTCGTGCTGCAGGAATTCAATGCGCCGGGCGCGTTCCCGGTCGTCCACTTCCAGGACGGCAAGTTCGCGTTCGGCGCCGCGCAGGGCTGATACGGCTTCGGCAACCGTGATAACGTTGGATTCGGCGCCGGCAAACCCGTCGAGCAGATTCAATTGGCGCGACGGTTTGAGAAGGGATTGGTGCTCATGCTGGCCGTGCAGATCCACCAATTCGTCGCCAAGCGCCCCCAGCACGGTTAGGGGCACGGGCACTCCAGCGGCGAAGGCCCGGCTCCGGCCATCAGCAGTAATCACACGCGAAAGGATCAATACTCCGTCGTCGAGCAGGATGCCCGAGGCATCAAGCGCCGCGGCCAGGTCGCGGGCGGGATCCTCAATACGAAACACGGCATCGACGCGGGCCCGATCGGCGCCGTCGCGCACCCCTTCGGAAGACGCACGGGCGCCGAGCACCAGATTCAGTGCTCCGACGATGATGGACTTGCCCGCGCCCGTTTCACCGGTCAGGACATTGAAACCGGGCCCGAATTCCAGTTCGATCTCGTCGATCAGCGCGTAGTTCTGTATATGCAGGCGTTCAAGCATAATTCCACGGGCTCGTTTACCGCGATCGAGTACTTATTCTATCGCCGGCAGCCTCAAATACGCCAGATATTCCTGGTTTCCCTTGGGTCCCTTCAATGGGGATGGAATCACTCCACCCGTTTCGAAACCGAATGCCTCTGCCGCGGCGAGCACGTCCTGAACCGTCTGCTCGCGCACGGCTTCGTCCCGGATCACGCCACCCTTCCCGACGAGCGTTTTCCCCGCCTCAAACTGGGGCTTGATAAGCACCACCCCCTCAGCCGGTTTCCGGAGCAAGGTCTGGAGCACGGGCAGCACCAGCCGCAGCGAAATGAACGAGCAGTCGGCGGTGAATACCTCAGGAAGTCTCGGCAGGGCCTCCGCGGCCACGTGCCGGATGTTCGTGCGTTCCATGACACACACCCGGGGATCCTGCCGGAGCCGCCAGGCCAGCTGGCCGTATCCCACATCCACCGCGTAGACATACGCGGCGCCATGCTGCAGAAGGCAATCCGTGAACCCGCCCGTCGAAGCGCCCACGTCGATCGCCACCCGGCCCGCAACGTCGAAGGTAAAGGCCG
Organism: Candidatus Hydrogenedentota bacterium; assembly: GCA_035367355.1. Classification (GTDB taxonomy): domain Bacteria; phylum Hydrogenedentota; class Hydrogenedentia; order Hydrogenedentales; family SLHB01; genus UBA2224. Next base: position 989 of record DAOSJS010000225.1, on the reverse strand, counting down.
CGAAGGCTGCTTCAAGCTTGTCGCCGCCCCGGCTGACGTAGCGGGACTCGTCGCGGACTTCCAGCGGAGTGGAGACATCCAGGCGCATGCCGGGCTTGTCGAGCTTCCGGCTGCCCGGACCGTATACCTGTCCGGTGTGAATCAGGCCCCGGGCTTTAGATCGCGACACGCCAGCCTGGCGTTGCACGAGTATGTCCAACCGCTCCTTTTCCATAGACACCGGCCACTGCAGCGATCGGTAAGTTTCAGGTCCGCGCTGTCGCCCTGCCCCTGTCCGGCCCGGTCCGCCCGGTCATGATTTTGACCCGATAAGGTCCCGTTTGCTGCTCCACGCCACGAACACGCCGGCCAGAAGCAAGATGGACCCCAGAATGATGTCCAGCATGCGTGGCGTCGCCTCGTGGATCCACGGAACCAGAGCCAGCATCATCACCCCGATGACCGCCACACAAACCCCGACAATGCGGAACGGCGATATGATCGTCGCGCCTCCGGCGTCATCGTGCTCCTGATCCTCTGCCAATTTCCCGATGGGCACGTCAAGGCGCGCCAGGAACGCCTGGGCCCGCTCCAGCTCATCGCTGTGCGCGGGGGCGAGCCAGCTGGTCAGCTCCATCATCGCATACGTGATGAGTGCCGTGCTCAAAAACATGGCGATCTCAAGTTTGACCTTCAAGCCGCCCAGAAGGAACTCCTCGCTTTCCGGCACCCAGGAAATCCCGGCCAGCGACAGGGGCGACTTGTGAAATGACAGCGCGAACAGGAGCAGACCAACCACCGTGCCGCAAAGGAAGCCAATGACTGCGCTGCGGCCGGTGTAACGGCGCGACAGCAGGCCCAGGAGCATCGGAACCGCCACGGGCGCGGTCGCCACGCCAAACAGGGTCACCATAATGCGGAACATGCTCTCGGCCCGCCCGCGCGCGAGGACCAGCGCGGTGCCCAGCGCGATCACGCCTACCAGAAGCGTCATCAGACGCCCCACCGCC
>DAOSJS010000224.1:2228-6829 GCA_035367355.1 Candidatus Hydrogenedentota bacterium | reverse complement strand
GAGATCCGCGGCCCGATGCCGGTAGCGGCCAATATAAGGCGTGTTGCGGGCCGCGAATCCCCGCGCGGGGGATGGCCGCGCTCGTACGAGGTGGCGCGAGCATGTTTAGACACACTGCGATCCTGCTGATTCTGGGGGCGCTGTATCCCCTTGCGCTCGCGCAGGGGGAGGATGCGCCGCCCCATCCGGACAGCGATTACGGGTATATCATCGTCTGCACGCTGGACGGGGAAGTCGACGAAGCGATGGCGGTATTTGTCGAGCGCATCGCCGATTATGCCGAAGACGCTGAAGGGGTGGTGTTCATCATCGATACGCCGGGCGGACGCGTGGACTCCGGTCTCGAGGTCACCAAAGCCATCCAGCATGCGGGCAAGTTTTGTCCGACCATCGCCTACATTACGGACGGATTCAGCGCTTCGTCGGCAGGGGCTCTCGTCGCTTACGCGTGCAAGCATATTGTGATGACGTCCAGCGCAACCATTGGCGCCGCCAAACCGATCATGCTCACTCCGCAGGGAGCGCTGCCCGGGGACGAAAAGACGGTGTCGTTCCTCCGGGCGAAATTCAGCGCGCTCGCCGAATCCAACGGGCACAATCCTGACCTCGCCATGGCGATGGTCGACGAAGACATCGAACTGCGCGCCTTTAAAGTCGGAACCAAAGTCCTGGTGAAGGCTGTGGATGGGCTCCCGCGTTCCACGGCCAGTCGAAAGACAGACGCTCTCGAGCAAATTCTTGACTATGTGGACCGAAGACTCCCGTTGCCTGAAGAGCTGAAAGATGCTGCACGGGACCTGGCGGGCGAAGCCGTTGGGGATGCGGAGTCAGAGAACGGGACAGCGGCGGTGCCGCTCTCGCTTGCCGATGCGGAAAGATACGGCGGGCCAGGAAACCCCTCTGAGACGTATCCCCCCGAAGGCAAGCTTGTCAGCGCCTCCGGTAAACTGCTCGCCTTGACGGCGTCGGAGGCGCGGGAATACGGTCTGATCCCTGATATTTTCGATGATTTGGAGCATGTCCTTTCATTTTTCGGCCTGAGTCAGTATGAGCGCTTTGAATACGAGATGACCTGGCCGGAGATCCTCTTCCGGTGGTTGACGAGTCCCACGGTCAGCAGCCTGTTGCTGCTGTTCGGTATTGGCGGACTCTACCTCGAGCTCAAGACGCCGGGGTTTGGCGCGCCCGGAATTGCGGGCATTACCTGCCTGGTGATTTTCTTCGGGGCCCGCGCCGTGCTCGGGCTGGCCAACTGGCTTGACATCGCGCTGGTTCTCGTCGGGCTGGGCTTGATACTGCTCGAGATCTTCGTCATCCCAGGCTTCGGGGCGACAGGCGTGGCGGGGATCATCTGTGTTGTGCTGGGTATTGTCCTGTCGTTTCTTCTGAACGACTGGCAGCTGCCCCAGTACCAATGGGACTATGAGCGGCTCACGGATGCCGCGTATTCCCTGGGTTTATCGATGGGTTTGTTCCTGATTTTTGTTGCGGTGACGTGGAAAATCCTGCCGCGCACGCCGCTGTATGGCCGGCTGGTGCTGGCGGATGAACAGCGGGCCGAGGCCGGGTTCGTCGCACAGACCGACCAGGAGGAAGAAGCGGCGATTGGGCTGCAGGGAGTAGCAACCACGATGCTGCGTCCTGCCGGCCGGGGACGATTCGGGGCCACGACCCTGCATGTGGTCAGCCGGGGCGAGTTTCTTGCGCCCGGCACGCCTATTGTGGTTACCCAGGTTGAAGGCAACCGCTACGTCGTTGCGCCGATGGCGCGGGACAAGGATAATATTCCGCGGGAGAAGAGGAGTCCATGGATAAGCGGCAATTGATCATACACATGTTGCGGCAGCTGGACGAGCAGAGCCTCAGCATCCAGCAGGTGGGCGCGGGATATTACAGTTGCATCCCGTTTGCGCGGCGCTTCAACAAGCTGTTGTCGGAGGCGCGGACGCTGTTCACGGCCACGGACGGGTTGATCGGTACGTTTGAAGAGATCGCGGAGTTTGATCCGAAGGATCCGGGGGACAAAATGAAGATCATCCAGGGGATTCGAGTGGAGATTAACCAGCTCATTGCGCTGCTCGAGGCCGCTGGGGAGGATGGCGGCCAATGATCTGGTGGGTGGTCATTTTGTTTGCCGCGGGAGCGGGGCTTATCACGGTGGAGTTTGTGGTGCCCGGCGGGATCTGTGGTACCGCGGGGGCGCTGCTGATCATTGTAAGTGCGGTGATGGGGTGCTACCATTACCCGGACTACTGGCCGCCCATTTTGCTGCTGGAGTTTCTTGGAACCATCTGCTGCGTGCTCCTTGGGATATACCTCTTGCCCCGGTCGCCATTTGGCAAGCTCCTGATGCTGGGCGACGCGCAGAAGGCCGATGAAGGCTGGGTCAACGAAACCGGCAATACCGAACTGGCCGGCAAGACTGGTACCGTGGTCACGCCGCTGCGTCCGGCGGGCACGGTCGAATTTGGCACCGAACGCGTGCAGGCCGTATCGGAAGGGGCGTTTATCGAGGCGGGCGCCGTGGTAAAAGTCATCGAGGTGCACGGCAACCGGATCGTCGTCGAACGGGCAGAGCCGGCGCGAATCAATGTGGATGCGTAGCTTTTGAAGAGTATCCTGCTTCAGCAGAATCTGGTCATTTCCACAGACCGGCTGCCGGTCTGAGAAAGGGGGTCGTTATGCCGATGGCGATTATGTGGAGCGTAGCGCTGTTTCTGGGCGTGATCGCGCTCGTCTTTTTCGCGATTTTCATTAAGTTTATCGGGCTCTGGATCCGGGCGTTTGCGTCCGGGGCGCATGTCGGCGTTCCAAGCCTCCTGGGGATGTGGTTGCGCAAGGTGAATGCATCGGTCATTGTGGACAGCCGCATCATGGCCGTGAAAGCGGGCTTGGGGATCTCAACGAACGATCTCGAGACCCATTACCTGGCGGGGGGCAACATCGTCCGGGTCGTGCAGGCGCTGATCGCAGCCAATAAGGCAAATATCGCGCTGAGCTTCCAGAAAGCGACGGCCATCGACCTCGCGGGGCGCGATGTGCTCGACGCGGTCCAGACCTCCGTCAAACCCAAAGTGATTGACTGCCCGGATCCCACCAAAGGCCCGCCGACCGTGGCCGCCGTCGCGATGGACGGTATCCAGCTCAAAGCCAAGGCGCGGGTAACCGTGCGCACGAACATCAACACCCTGATCGGCGGCGCAACCGAGGAGACCATCATCGCCCGTGTCGGCGAAGGTATTGTGACCACGATTGGTTCCGCGGCATCGCACAAGAAAGTGCTCGAAAACCCGGATTCTATCTCAAAGGTGGTGCTGGCCCGCGGCCTGGATGCGGGTACGGCGTTCGAAATCCTGTCAATCGACATTGCGGACGTGGATGTTGGCGAGAACATCGGCGCACAACTCCAGACCATGCAGGCCGAAGCTGACAAGAACATCGCGCAGGCACGCGCGGAAGAGCGCCGTGCCATGGCGCAGGCGCGCGAGCAGGAAATGCGCGCGCAGGTGGTTGAGATGCGCGCCCGCGTCGTGCAGGCTGAGGCGGAAGTGCCCAAAGCCATTGCCGAGGCGTTTCGTACGGGCAATCTGGGCGTCATGGACTACTACCGCATGAAAAACATTATGGCGGATACGGACATGCGCCAGTCGATCTCCGGTGTGGAGAGTAAAAAAGACGATAAGAACGCGTAAGCGAAGCGCGCCCGCCGCCCCGCCGATGCGGGCAGCCCTCTGGTTTCAGGGGCGAAAGGGTTCTGGATGGACGAACTCGGCAGTCTGCTGATTGTCATCATCGTTGTCGTTGCCAGCCTGATCGGAAAGATCCAGGAGCAGCGCAAAGCCAGCGAGCACAAGCGCAGCCGCAAACCTGTCCGGCCGGAAGATCTGCCGGAGGCGACACGGCGCATGCTCTACGGTGCCCCTGAGAAGCCCCCGGCGGCGACGCGTCGTGAACCGGCGCCTGTCCGCACGGCACAGCCTCGCGTTGCGCCCCAGGCCGCGCGGCCGCAGGTCGTACGCCCGCAGGCCGTACAGCCGCCGGCCGAGCGCCGGCCAGTCGCGCCACAGCACCCGCGGCCGATGCTGGAAACGGCGCCCCCCGCGGCGCCGCCGCCCAAGGTCCAGCGCCGGCCAGCGCCGCAGCCGGAAATGCTCTCGATGCAAGCGCGCCACGAGCGAATGATGGCGCAGCGCATGAAAGAATTGCGGGACGCCCAGGCCCAACGCTCAGCCATGCTTCACCGTGCGCAGCAAATCCGGCAGCAGGGCGCGGCAGCCGTGGCGGCGCGCCCCCGAACCCTCAAGAAGGCCGCGCCATTCAGGGAAGACGTGTTCTCGGATCTCGACGATGTCCGCCGCGGCATCGTCATGATGGAGATCCTGGGAGCGCCCAAAGCCTTCGAGTGATCGCCACCGGCCGTTCAGTCATGTAACACTCCTGGGAGCGCCGACGTCCCCGTCGGCTTGATTCTTCCTGATGCCGACGAGGACGTCGGCGTTCCCAGTATTGCCGACGAGGACGTCGGCGTTCCCGGTATTGCCGACGGGGACGTCGGCGTTCCCAGTATTGCCGACGAGGACGTCGGCGTTCCCGGTATTGCC
>DAOSJS010000224.1:0-2128 GCA_035367355.1 Candidatus Hydrogenedentota bacterium | reverse complement strand
GACGAGGACGTCGGCGTTCCCGGGAAAGGCGCTCGACCAGCGCCATGCTTCGGCGACATCGCAGAGTCCGGCTTTCACGGGATTGTCATGAATGTATTCGACAGCTCTTTGGTAATGCCTGGCGTCACGAATGTAGCGATCCCAATACTCCCGCATCCACAGGCGATTAGCTCCGGGGACTTTCACCGCGAGCTGCTTCTTCTTTTTCAATACCCAACGCGCGGTATACGATTTCCACCCTTGCACAATCACGGCGAGTTCTATCAAAGGCTCGACCAGCACATGGACATGGCTGGGCATGATACACCAGGCATGAAGGTGATAGCGCTCGCCATGATAATGCAGAAAAGAATGTTGGACATACTGCGCCACATCCGGATGCGCGAGGGCACAGCAGCCCATTCCAGCATCAAGCCATTGCTCGATGCGCTGCCGGCGGGCAATCTTCCGCTCATTTTCAGGGAGCCCCCTAAGTTCCTCGTGCAGCTCAGCCAGCTTTGTCTGCGGAAGACTGTCGGCAAGGCGATAGGTCACGAACTGGATTAGGTCTGCGGCGTCACAATGCGGGAGGTAGCCACGCGAATACCACTCCCTGCGACCGCTGGGAACGCCGACCCTGGGAGCGCCGACGTCCTCGTCGGCACACTTCTTCTTATTGATATTGCCGACGGGGACGTCGGCGTTCCCAGACGCTCTCATGCTCCTTCCTCCTCTGGCGTGGGGAAAAGCTGTTGTATCAGGCCGCGCTTCGCTGATTCCGCCTTCTTCTTCACGATATTTGGTCTCATCAAGTTGCAAATTAGAATAATACTATTGATCATTTGTAAAGAAGTTTCCAACTCGAAGAGCCTTGTATTTCCTCTCGCCGGGAAGCCCCTCTTTTTCATAAACTGGTCCGTTGAAGAATGTCGCGGCCAGAGCGAGTTTCTTGCGCGGTCGCGCGTGCACAGGCCCGCTACATTCACGCCTTGCCTTTTGATACAATCGTTGGGATACGCGCGTGGCCTCAGGTTATTTGCGCGAGGTTCGCAGGCTCTCTTCAGGGGAGGGGACCCCGCGGCGCACATCATACGCGCGGCCGATATCGGAAAGGGAAATGGAAGTCCAGCGCACTAATCCGCTTATCGTACAATCCGACCGCTCCATACTGCTCGAGACCGATGGGCCGCGTTTCGAGGATGCCCGGGACGCGATCGCCCCGTTTGCGGAATTGATCAAATCGCCCGAGCACATTCACACCTACCGGGTCACGCCGCTGTCGCTGTGGAATGCCGCGGCGGCAGGCATGGGCGCCGAGGAGATGATCGCCCACCTCAAGGAATACAGCAAATACGAGGTGCCGGAGAACATCCTGTATGAAATCCGGGATACCGTGGCGCGGTATGGCCGTTTGAAGCTGTATAAGCGCGAGGACGGCATGCTCGTGCTGGAATCCGACGACGCGCTGCTGGTGACGCAGTTGAAGCGGCAGAAGTCGTTGCAGCCGTTTATCGAAGGGCTGGAAGACGGCCGCCGGGTGATCGTCAAAGCGCTGGAGCGCGGCAATCTGAAATGTGCGCTGATCAAGCTCGGGTTTCCCGTCGAAGACCTGGCGGGCTATGTGCAGGGCGCCCCGCTCGAGTTTGAGTTGCGCGAGAAGACCCTGGGCGGGAAGGAATTTTCGCTGCGCAACTACCAGCTGGAGGCCGTCGACGCGTTCTACGCGGGCGGCTCGAACCGGGGAGGCAGCGGCGCGATTGTGCTGCCGTGCGGCGCGGGGAAGACGGTGGTGGGCATTGGCGCCATGCACCGCCTTCAGACGCAGACCCTTGTGTTGACGACCAATACCGTGGCGCTGCGCCAATGGAAGAGCGAATTACTCGACAAAACGACGCTTGGGGACGAAGACGTCGGCGAATACAGTGGCGAGACCAAGCAGATCCGGCCCGTGACCATGGCGACCTACCAGGTGCTCACGTACCGCCGGTCCAAGGACAGCGACTTCGAACATTTCAGCCTCTTCGACCAGGGCAATTGGGGCCTGGTGATCTATGACGAGGTGCATCTTCTGCCGGCTCCGGTATTTCGGGCGACGGCCACGCTGCAGGCCCGGCGCCGCCTGGGTCTGACCGCCACGCTGGTACGCGAA
>DAOSJS010000223.1:0-6891 GCA_035367355.1 Candidatus Hydrogenedentota bacterium | reverse complement strand
CCGCTCATTTCCAGCATCGGCCAGTTGACCTCCGCCACATCCTGAGGCGGCGTCCACAAATCTGTATCGGCGGGGCCTGACAACTTGTCACGGCCCCGCCTCTGCGTTTATGCTTGTAGGGATTTTCGGACAGAGACTCCAAAACAGACCCCCGGAGCAGAACACTACCTGCCGGGGAGGAGAGGCATTTTCAGTGAGCATAGCGACATTACTGGAAGAACGGGCGCAACAACACGGGTCGCGCACATTTCTGATTTGCGAAGACAGGGAATATTCGTTCGAGACGATGCAGGAACACAGCGTTCGCGTGGCGGTGAACCTGGCCGGGCGCGGCGTTCAGCGGGACGACAAAATCGTGCTGCTGATGGGCAATTGCCTTGAATATCTCTATGTTTTTCTCGGAGCAGGACGCATTGGCGCGGTGGTTGTTCCGGTAAATCCCACACTGAAAGCCGAGGAAATCACGCACATCGCGAATAACTCAGAGGCCGAAACGCTGATTACCGCGCCGGAACTGGCGCCCATGATCCCTCAGCTCCGCGCCGCCCTGCCACGGATCAAGCGATATTTTGTTCTGGGCGAGAGCACCGAAGACGCCGAGTCGTTCTCCGAGCTGCTCGCCCCGGTTGCCTCCGTTCCGCCCATCCTGGCTGGTCCGGACGACACCGCGGCGCTCATTTACACCTCCGGCACCACCGGCGCGCCCAAAGGCGTGATCCTGACCCACCGAAACTACTTGTCCAACGCTCTCATGCTTGTCAAATCGCAGACCGTGGTGGAGGACGACCGGTTTTTCTGCGTCTTGCCGCTGTTTCATGTCAATGCGCAGGTGGTAACCATTCTGACGCCGCTGATGGGCGGGGCTTCGGTCCTGTTGATGAAGAAATTCAACCCCTTCGCGATCCTCCCGATGATACAGAAGTATCGCCCGACGATCATGAGCGCCGTTCCCACCATCTACAACGTGATGTGCCGGCTGGCCAAGGCTCAGGAACACGAATACGATCTGTCGTCCATTCGCTCGTTTGCCACCGGCGCCGCGCCCATGCCCGAAGAGACCTATCACGAGGCGCTCCGCGCCTTGAAACGGCCCATCATTGGCGGCTACGGGCTGACGGAGGCCACCTGTGCCAGCGCCGCCGCGGACGCGCGCGATCCCATCAAATGGAACTCCGTGGGCAGCCCGCTCCCCTACACCATCATCCGGATCGTCGGCGAAGACGGCAAGGACGTCCCGTTCGGCGAAATCGGCGAAATACTCATTGCCGGCCCCACCGTGATGAAGGGCTACTACAAGAATCCCGACGCCACCGCCGAAGTGCTGCGCGACGGATGGCTGCACACGGGCGATCTCGGACAGTTTGACCGGGACGGATACCTGTATATCGTGGGCCGGGTGAAAGACATGATCATCCGGGGCGGCCAGAACATCTACCCGCAACAGATCGAAGACGTCATTTCGCGCCTGCCGGGCGTGGAAGAATGCTGTGTGGTCGGGGTGGAAGAGGCGCGCTGGGGCCAGGAAGTGCTCGCCGTCGTCAAACGCACGGAGAACATCAACCTGGCGGAGAGCAGCGTCATCCAGCATTGCCGTCAATATCTGGCGAGCTACAAATGCCCTGCGTTTGTGCGTTTCGTCGACGAACTGCCGAAAACCCCGACCGGCAAAATCAAAAAAGTGGAGGTGGCCGCGAGCTTCGCGAACATCGCAAAAAACGCGTAAGCCCGCGCCTAAACCCGAACGAGGAGAAAATTTGGCCATGATGCACAAACGGACACTCGGCATTCTCTTGTGCGCGGTGGTTCTCGCCGCCGGCCTGAACGGATGCGCCACGGGTAAAGCTCACGTCTCCAGCGAAGCCGCCATACGAGAGACTCTGGCCGCGTGGAAAGCCGGACTCGAAAGCCATAACCTGGACAGGATCATGTCCGTGGTCTCCGAGGAGTTCGTCAGTGGCGACGGAGGCAGCAAAGCCGACTTCCGCAGCTACGTCGCCAGGCTCATCGATGACGGCACGCTGTCTGGCGCGAAGATGAACATTGAGACTGCCCGCGTCACTATCGAAAAAGACATGGCCACAGTTGAAAATGTTGTCCTGAGCGGCGATCGCGGCAGTGCCCAGCTTGAGATGGATCTTAAGAAAGAGAGCGGCGGCGCCTGGCGCATCGTAGGTCTGGAGGCCTACTGAGCACAGCTCCCCGGCGGCCGGAACGCCCACCCGGTTGCCAGGCGCTGAAATGGCGAGAAGACCGCCGGGAAAAGAGGAACGCCATGAAAGTGCAGGATTTCGCGTACCAGGTCGCCATTCGCACTATCGAGCTCTTGGAAGAGACCCAGCACTACAAGATCCCTGAGAATCTCCGCAAGGAGGTCGGCCAGAAAATTCTCGGCGAGGTCGATAAGCTTCTTCAGAAGTCGAACTGAAAGCGGGCCACCGCCAGACATCCGCGAGAGTCCGGCTGGAGCCCGTTTCTGAGAGCGTGAAAGGAAAGCGCTCTCCAAAAATGCCGTTTTTTGATGGCATTGACCTGCCGCTATTCGTTATGATCACGTTTTGTTCCCGGGTTCGTGCGGGTGCGCGCACAACGGGACAATGCCCTGAGCAATTCTCCAGGAGCCGATGCCTGTTCTATGCTTGAAAAAGCCAAATCCCCGGGGAAATCCCGTAAAACTGCTCCGAAACGCAAGCCGGTTCTTTCGAAAAACCGCAAGGCAAGCGCGGACGGCCTTCCCGCCGCCCACGCCACGTCGCGCGACAGCATCGTCATCAAAGGCGCCCGCGAGCACAACCTCAAAAACCTGAGCCTGGCGATCCCCCGCGACAAGCTGGTCGTGATCACGGGCCTGAGCGGATCGGGCAAGTCGAGCCTCGCGTTCGACACAATCTATGCGGAAGGCCAGCGCCGCTATGTCGAGAGCCTGTCGTCGTACGCCAGGCAGTTTCTTGAACAGATGGAAAAACCCGACATCGACTCGATCGAAGGCCTGAGTCCGGCCATCTCAATCGAGCAGAAGACGACGCACCGCAACCCCCGATCGACCGTGGGCACGGTCACCGAGATCTACGATTACCTGCGCCTGCTCTTCGCGCGGATCGGCACGCCGCACTGCCCGGATTGCGGAAAACCCATCCAGTCGCAGACGCCTCAGACCATCGTCGACGGCATCCTGGCCTTGCCTGAAGGCACGCGCGTTCAATTGATGGCGCCGGTGGTTCGTCAGCGCAAGGGCACGTACCAGAAGACCTTCGAAAACATCAAACGGCGGGGCTATCTGCGGGTCCGGGTCGACGGCGAATTCCGCACGGTAGATGAAGAGATCGAACTGGAACGGTATGTCAAGCACGACATCGACGTGGTCGTCGACCGCCTGCTGGTCAAACCGGGCATCGGACGGCGCCTGACGGATTCGGTCGAGGCCTGTCTGGAACTGGGCGAAGGCATCATCCGGATCTGGCGCGAGACTCCCGACAAAACCGTGAGCGAAGTGTTGCAGAGCGAGCATTTCGCCTGCGTGGATTGCGGGCTGAGCTTCGAAGAGCTCTCCCCGCGCATGTTTTCGTTCAACAACCCGCACGGCGCGTGCCCGCTATGTACGGGGCTCGGCGAGGTGATCGAGGTCGAGCCCGATCTGGTGGTTCCCGACCCATCGCTGTCCATCGCGAAAGGAGCGGTACGGGCGTGGAGCATGCGGCGCGTGCTGGACGGCATGTACCGCCACGCCTTGCGCTGTGTATGCCGGCATTACGGCCAGGATCCCGCCACCCCGTGGGAAGAACTCCCCGAAGACTTCCGGCAGATCGTCCTGTACGGCTCGGGGGACGAGGTCATCGATTTCACCTATACAGGGCGCCGTAACACATTCGAACTCCAGCGCCCCTTCGAGGGCGTGATTCCGAATCTCACGCGGCGCTACCACGACACCGAATCCAACCGTGCCCGCGAGATGATCAGCGAGTTCATGGCTTCGCGGCCCTGCCCGGACTGCGGCGGTGCGCGGCTCCGGCCCGAATCGCGCTCGGTAACGGTCGGTGGCAAGACCATCATGGACGTGGTGGCGTTGTCGGTCCGCCACGCGCTGACCTTCTTCGAAAAGCTGAGCCTTAACAAGACGCAGCGTCTGATCGCCGAGCGGGTGATGAAGGAAATCCGCGAGCGCCTGTCCTTTCTCGTAAGCGTGGGGCTGGATTACCTGTCGCTCGATCGCAACGCCGGCAGCCTGTCGGGCGGGGAGTCGCAGCGCATCCGCCTCGCCACGCAGATTGGCTCGGGGCTGATGGGCGTGCTGTACATCCTCGACGAGCCCAGCATCGGCCTGCACCAGCGCGACAACAAACGGCTCATCGCTACGCTGGAACGCATGCGCGACCTCGGAAACACGGTGATCGTCGTCGAACACGACGAGGAGACAATCCGCCGGGCCGACCATGTGATCGATTTGGGTCCGGGCGCGGGGGTCCACGGCGGGCAGGTGGTCGCGCAGGGAACGCCCCGGGAAGTCGCGGCCAACCCCGACTCCCTCACGGGGCAGTACCTGTCGGGCCGGTTCCGGATCCGCGTGCCGGAAACGCGCCGTAAATCCAACGGCAAGGCCCTCAAGGTGTTCGGTGCGGCACACAACAACCTCAAGGCGATCGACGTGGAGATCCCTCTGGGCGTGCTCACCTGCGTGACGGGCGTCTCCGGTTCGGGCAAATCCAGCCTCATCAACGAAACCCTGTACCCGGCGATCGCGCGCGGGTTATACGGCTCCCTGCGCGCGCGGCCCGGCCGGCATGAGCGTATCGAAGGCCTCGAGCACCTGGACAAGGTCATCGACATCGACCAGTCGCCAATCGGCCGGACGCCGCGCTCGAACCCGGCAACGTATACGGGCCTGTTCACGCCGATTCGTGAGCTGTTCAGCAAAGTGCCCGAAGCCCGCGCCCGGGGATACAAACCCGGCCGGTTCAGCTTCAACGTCAAGGGCGGCCGCTGCGAAGCCTGCCAGGGCGATGGCGTTCTTCAAATCGAAATGCATTTCCTGCCGGATGTCTACGTGCCGTGCGATGAATGCCGGGGTAAACGATACAATCGAGACACCCTCGAGATCCTCTACCGCGGACGCAGCATTGCCGATGTGCTCAACATGACGGTCGAAGAGGGCTGCGACTTCTTCCGGAACGTCCAGGCGATCTACAGCAAACTCAGCACGCTGTTTGATGTCGGACTGGGCTACATCAAGCTGGGGCAGCCCGCCACGACCCTGTCGGGCGGTGAAGCCCAGCGCGTCAAACTGGCGACAGAACTGTCGCGCCGCCAGACCGGCAAGACCTTCTATATTCTCGACGAACCCACCACGGGGCTGCATGCCGTAGACGTGGACAAGCTGCTGCAGGTGCTGCACCGCCTGGTCGAGCACGGCAATACGGTGGTCGTTATCGAGCACAACCTCGACGTCATCAAGACCGCGGACTGGATCATCGATCTCGGCCCCGAAGGCGGTGATCAGGGCGGCAAGGTGGTCGCGGCCGGAGAACCCGAAACGATCGCAGCCTGCGCCGCGTCATATACCGGCCTCCACCTGCAACCCCTGTTCCGCGCCAAAGCCCGCTGAATGCAAAACGCGCCGGGCCCCGGAAGAACTCCGATTCCCGGCGCGCGGCCGTCAGTATCTCGTTTTCAGCGAGCCGTTCAGACCTTTAGTTTGGCTTTCAGCGTGGCCACGAGGGTTTTGGGATCGATGGGTTTCTGAAAAATGCCCGCCAGCCCCAGCTCCCGCGCGTCCAGATTGTAGCGGACGGTGTCGCCCGCGGAGCTCAGCATATAAACAGGGCCCGCGTAGCCGATCTCCTTGAGTTTCTGCGCCAGTGTGCTGCCGGAATCCACGTTCTCCATCATGAGATCGACGATGATGGCATCCGGCTGCACACGCTCGACGGCTTTCAGCCCTTCTTCGCCGTTCGACGCCTCGCCCACCGAATAACCCTCGGCCTCGAGGACGATGCGCAGCGTCGCGCGAATATCCGGGTCGTCGTCAATGGTGAGAACCGTCTTCTTGCTGTCCATGCTACTCTCCTTACACGGCCGTATCAGGGCCTGGACGCACGCCAACGCACTGATCATATTGTCGCGGGCCTGCGGAGTGAGGCCCTCTTCAAACTCGAACGCATACCCGCGCACGGCCAGCACATACGCCTCAGGCGCCGCGTGGAAATGATCCACGCACAAGGCCAGCACGGACTCCGGTGAAATGCTGTGGCTCGTGAAGGTGATCTCCGCCGCAGGAGCGATCCGCGTGAGCGCATACGGCTCCGGCGCGTCCACACTGGCATCCACGAACACGACCAGCTCGTGTTCAGCCAGCGCGGCGGCGTCTTCGATATTCAACTGATACGGGTCGTCCGTTGTAACGTTCGACAGCGCCCATGACGCCACGGTGTTGGCAATCGCCGGGCCCAGCCCGTCGTCCTGCCGCCCCGGGTTCCCATACCCGATAATGAGCGCGCGCCGATCGTTCACCCGCGGAATTTCTCGTCGATCAACGTGCCTGCCGCATCCACCAGTTCGACGTGCAGCCGCATCTTACCCAGGGCATGGGTGGCGCAGCTCAGGCACGGGTCGTAGGCCCGGATGCCCACCTCGATATGGTTGAGCAGGCCTTCCGTGATCTCACTTTCGCCCTTGCCTTTGAGGTGCTGATCGGCAATGACCTGCACCGTGCGGTTCATCGGCTCGTTGTTGCTGGTGGTCGAGACGATCAGATTGGCCAGGGTGATCTGATCCGTCTCGGTGTCGATTTCATAATGATGGAAGAGCGTGCCGCGCGGGGCTTCAATCCAGGCGTAGCCCTTTTCGCGTTTCTTTCCTTCCGCCACGAGCTCCGTGCCCCGCAGGTCCGGGTCGTCGAGC
>DAOSJS010000222.1:0-6897 GCA_035367355.1 Candidatus Hydrogenedentota bacterium | reverse complement strand
CGGGCGTCTACATCGGCATCGTCATGGGACGCCATGCGGGTTTCCTCACGGCCGCGTCGATTCTCGGTAAAAAATATCCGGACGATGGTCCGCACCTGATCTACCTCCCCGAACGTCCCTTCAATAAGAAGCAGTTCGTACAGGATGTGCAAAACGTCTACTCGAAATACGGCCGCTGCATCATTGCCGCGTCGGAAGGCATCGTCGACGCGAAAGGCGTCGCGATCGTGTCGCAGTTCACGGGTGGCGAGAAGGATTCCCACGGCAACGTCCAGCTTTCGGGCACGGGCGCCCTGGGCGACCTCCTGGCTTCGTGGATCAAGGCCGAGACCGGCATCAAGCGCGTCCGCGCCGACACGCTTGGCTACTTGCAGCGCAGCTTCCTGGGATGCGTAAGCGAAGTTGACCAGTTTGAAGCGCGTGAGGTCGGCGAAAAGGCGGCCCAGTTCGCGATCTGGCACAACCGGGACGGTTCGGTGGTGATCCGCCGCATCGGCGACTACGCGGTCGAGTATGACCTGGCGGAACTCAAGGATGTGGCGCGTGAATCGGTCTGCATGCCCGACAAATTCATCAATAAACAGGGCAATGGTCTGACCGACGCGTTCATCCGGTATGCCCGGCCGCTCATCGGCGAACTGCCGACCATGGAGCGCATCGCCGCGCCGAAGGTCGCGCGCATTCTCAAGAAGAAATAGCCGCGCGAGCGCCGGCTGCAGCAGCAGAAAGACCGCAGGACCCACAGGACGGAAACAGCCTGTGGGTCCTGGTTTTATGTGGACCGGAACGGCAGCCCCCGGATCACAGTTTCAGGTTGGCCTCAAGCTTTTCGTTGGCCTGCATCATCTCGTCCCAGGTGATGGTCCGGCCCTGGTAGGCCGCCATGCGGCCCAGCACGCCGGTCAAGGTACTGTAAGCGCTCTCCCTGGCGTTGTTGATGGGTTTCCCCGCGGCGATGGCCGCGTGGAACGCCTGGATGTTGGCCACCGCACCTTCCTGGTAGATCGCGGTGGTCGCGCCCGGACGGTACGCCTCCGACTGGCCCTCCACGGTCACGTCGCCGCCGTAATGCGTGTCGATTGAACCTGTGGTGCAGTGCAGCCGCGTGCACAGGTCTTCAAACGCATGCACGAACTGCCCCGAACTGAAATCGATGATGACGTCGTCCGGATACCAGTACGTGACCACAAAATGGTCCCAGCAGTCGCCGACGTCGATGCGCGCCTTGCGCCCACCCGTTCCGCAGGCCCGGAGCGGATGTGATTTTAACATCCAGTTGGCCACGTCGAGCATGTGCACGTTCTGTTCGACGATGATGTCGCCCGACAGGGCGATGTCGAATACCCAGTTCCGCAGACGGGCTTCCTCGGTGCCGGGCTCCATCTTGATGTTGAGCCGGCGCGCATAATAATACGCCTGGCCCATGACGGGGCGGCCGATGAGCCCGTCGTGCAGGCGCTGGATCGCGTTGATGTAGAACGGGTGTTGCCGGGTCTGGAAATCGACCCACGTACACAGGGTGGCTGCGTGCGTGTCGGCCGCACCAACGATCGTGTTGCAGCCCGGCACATCCACCGCGACGGGTTTGGCCAGGTAGACGTGTTTTCCGGCTTCCAGCGCGGCTACGCTCTGTTCCGGGTGAAAATAGGGCGGGCTGATGATGGCCACGGCGTCGACTCCGCTCGCAATGAGATCATGATAGCCATCCAGTCCGGTGAAGCGGCGGTTTTCGGGCACACCCAGCATGTCCCCTGCGTGCGCAGCACGGTCTTCGAACGGGTCGTGGACCGCGACGACCCTGGTCGCGGAGTGTTTCTGGAAGAGGTCGCCGAGCCACGGACCTCGCCCGCCGCATCCGATGATGCCGATTTCGAGCGTCTCGTTCGCAGCGGCTCCGAGCGCCGAACGCGCCCCGAGAATGAGTGTTCCCGCCGCGGCGGTCTTCATGAATCCCCGCCGATCAAGTCCCCTGGTTGTCTTCGTCTTGGCCATGATGCGCGTCCCCTTTTGCCCATTGAGCCTGTCCAGATATCAGCGCTCAGCATACCATGGACTGCACGGGCGCCATAAACGCTTCGTGAGCCGTGCGGCCCTGCACGCACCACCGCCTCTGTCGAGAGCGGGCCTGAACGCACGGAATGCGCGATCGTTCACCCTCATCGTGCTGCCCGCTGCAGCAGTCGCAGCGAGACACTGCGCCCGGCGATTATTTGTCTCCGTGTGGGCATTCCAGCTAAAATCGGGACTTTGTGGAATGAACCCGCGGGAGTTGCGCGACGATGGCCGGAGCAGGGGACGGATACATCAATTTTTACGAAATCCTTGGCCTTGATGAAGATGCCAAGCCGGGTGAAGTGCGCAAAGTCTACCGGCGTCGCATGAAAGAATTGGTCGGCGAGATTGCGCGGGTTGAGATTACGCAGCAGCGCCGGGCGCGTTATCTTCTTGAAATGGCGCAGCTTAACGCTGCCCTGCTGGTTCTGCGCGAGAGCGATACCCGTGAAGCCTACTGGTCGGAGCGGCAAGCCCTGATCGACCTCGAGCAAAAGTGGCGCGACGCCGTCGCCGAGGCCAGCGACGGGGCTGATGCCCTTCGCAGGCAGTTTGACGGACGGCTCCAGACTTTCCTCAGCAAGTATTGCGAAGAGTGGATGCTCGCAGCCGGCCAGGACAAGGAGTGCGTGGAGAACAGCCATTGGGACGCCGCCCATACGCGGCACGCCTCGCGTATTTTGCGTTTCTACCGGAATGATCTGTATCAGAAGATCCTGGAACGTCTGCCCTACGCGGAAGTCACCCCGCCTGCCGTCGACTGGGAGGAACGGGCCCGATTCGTACGCAGTGCGCTGGACGAAAGGAATTAACAACCGTGCTGGGACGCAAACGCCAAGCGGCCGCCGCTGACAAGCAGGTGGACATGGAACTCGCGGCCAAGGCCGTCGCGAAAGCGGCGTGCGACGGCGATATTGTAAATCTGCGGTTTCTGTTCGGCCCGTTCTCGCCGGCCCGGACCGCGTCGTCTGAGCGGTTTGAAACTCAGAAATACAGCTACCTGCTGCCGGATGACGAGCAGGAAGAAGAGCGGTCATTTCAAGACGCACTTGAATTGGTGCGTTCGCGGGGCGTCTGGGCGCATATCGAAAACGAATGGCGCATGTCGCGCCCGCCCCAGTTGCCGTTTGAGCTGGTTCTGAGGCTGGGCGATCACGCCGTACGCCAGGGCAAGTACACGAGCGCCGCGCAGGCCTATGAGATGCTGCGTATCCGGGCCCGCATGCAGGCACTGTTCCTGGAAGCGGCCGATGAAAGCCTCGATCACGGGGATATCGCGAGAGCGGTGCGGGGTTATGTCGTGGCGTCCGGTCTGGAATACGACTACGCGGCGTTTCCCGAACCTCTACCCAAAACGCCCGATTATCAGATGCGCGCCCTGGTGCTCCATGGAGACTATCCGGAGCGTCCCGAAGACTGCCTGGCACTTCAGGAGACGGGTCAGTTCGTCATGACCGCCCTGAGCTACCTGCTGATGAGCGACGAGACTGCCGCGCGCCTCGAAAAGCGCCCGGAAAGCGTGCGTCTGGCGGTCCTGAAAGAGCTGATCGAATGCGGGGACCCGGCCTGGGACGCCTTCGCTCGCCGCTACCGTGAAGCGTCCGAATTGAAACGCGAATTCGCGCAGCGCATTCAGCGGGCCATAGAGGCCCGTACTGCGGCACAGGGCGCGTCGCACAAAAACCTGGCGGGCGAAATCGATGATACCCTCGGGGCGGATCCGGGGCGGATTCCCATCGCGCTGCTCGGCCGCGAAATCGAGGATGGAGAATGGTGGCAATACCTGAAAGAGCTGGCCTTCCTGCACCCGGCCGGAATCCTCTTCGTATCGCGGCAGTTTATTGGAGATAGAGAGATCATCGTGCCGCTTTACCGCGAAGATTCGCCCGTAGCGCGCACTCTGGGGCTGTTGCCCGAAGCGGCGTCCTGAGTGCCAGTCCGGCGTGCCGGGGTTGCAGAAAACAGGGCGGGATGATAGATTTCGAACAGTGAGTAGCGTTTTGGATATGGAAGTGGAAACACAGTGAACTCAACGGAAGACAACGTGTTCGCAAGCCAGGGCGCGCAGCCCGAGCCCGGGCCTGAGCCGCGCGAACGAACCCGCCAGGAAGCCAAGCGCGAAATGGTCGAGTTCGTCAAAATGGTGGTGTGGTTTCTGCTCCTTTTTCTGGTGCTGCGCGGGTTTGTCATCGAGGGCTATGAAGTCCAGGGGCCTTCGATGGAGCCTACCCTGTACGAGCAGGAGCGCATCCTCGTGCTTAAGCTGGGCCAGCACTGGCCGTTTTCCGGCTTTCTCGGCCCCCGTCCAGGCGATATCGTGGTCTTTGACAGCCCCGACGACCGGGGCAAGCGGTATGTCAAGCGTGTGATCGCCATGGGGCCCGAAGTGCGGTCTGGAAACATGGTCCGCGCGGACCGGAACGGCGGACCCGAGCCAGGCGTGCGGCTGCGTTTTCGAGACACGTCCATCTACGTCAACGATCGCAAGATCGATCAGTCGTACCTCGCTGAAGATGCCCTTTCCATGGAAGAAGACCACGAAGTCCTGATTGGGCCCGACGAATATTTCGTGATGGGCGACAACCGAAACATCAGCAAAGACAGCCGCAATTTCGGCACCGTGCCCGAAAATCTGCTCATCGGCCGGGCACTCCTCCGTTTCTGGCCGCTCGATCGTTTCGGTTTCGTCAAATGAAGACCATCTATCTCTCGGACGCCCACCTCAGCGTGTCTCCCGACGGCCGCGAAACCATGGATGCGTTCGTGGGGTTTTTACGCCAGCTGGAGCCGCAGGACGTGGCGCGCGTCGTGGTGCTCGGCGACCTGTTTGATTTTTGGTTCGAATACAGGCACGCCGTATTTTCCGGCTATTTTGATGTGTTGCGCGCCTTCGCGGACCTGCGTGAGGCAGGAGTCGACCTTCATTTCGTATGCGGCAACCACGATTTCTGGGCGGGTCCCTTTCTCGAGGAGCGGATTGGATTTACGGTACACCGCGACCCGGTGACTTTGGACATTGACGGCCGCCGCGTGCACCTGGCCCACGGCGATGGCATCAACCCGGAGGACTGGCGGTATCACGCGTACAAGCGGTTCGCCCGCTGGGGCGGTGCGGTGCGTTTGTTCCGGCTGCTGCATCCGGATTGGGCCATGGCCTTCGCGCAACGTGTGTCGCGGGGGAGCCGCCGGCTCTTCAGCCCGTCGGGGCCGGGCAAGAGCACGGAGATCGGCCCTTTGCGCGCGTATGCCGAGCGCCTGCTGGCCGCGGGAGAGGCTGAGGCCGTGGTCTGCGCGCACAGCCATCATCCCGAACGCCTGGAATTCGCCACACCGGACGGAACGGGACTCTACCTGAATACCGGGGACTGGATGTGGCATCGGTCCTACGCAGTCAGCGAGGGCGGGGATTTCCGGCTGGAATCAGCGCAGAACGCTTGCCTGACCGAGCCAATAGCCGGCCAGGAGACACAGGCCGCCGAACAACAGGAATAGCAGCGTGTAGAGGAGTTTCGCGCCGCGCTTCTTTGAGAATGCTTTGAGCCGGCGCGCCACAACCGTTCCCAGGCTCGGCATGATGTCGGCCACAATGACCGTGATGTTGTCTTTGCCGCCGTTGTCGTTGGCGATGTTGACCAGACGGTGGGCGATTTCGGCCGGGCTCGCGTTCCGCTTGAACTCTTCCGTGATCTCCGCATCCTTGACCATATTGACGAGCCCGTCGGTGCACAGGAGCAGCATGTCGCCGGGCTGGATATCCCAGACATAATCGTCGATATCCACCTGGGGATGAGTGCCCACGCTCCGGGTCAGGATATACTTGCGCGAGTCCGACTCGGCCTCGGCTTTCGACATCAACCCGGCCTTGACCTGTTCGTCCACCCAGGAATGGTCTTCCGTGCGGGTTACCAGCTCCTCGCCGCGGAACAGATAACAGCGCGAATCGCCGACATTGGCGATGTAGGCTTTTCTGGGGGTGACCAGGGCTGCCAGCAGCGTGGTGCCCATGGGCCGGCCGCTTTTAACGAGGTCTTGATTTGTTTTGTGCACATTCTCGTTGGCCCGCACAATATACTGTTTGATCAGCGACAGGTATCCCGGACTGTCCAGTCCTTCGGCGGACACCGGCGCGGGCTCTTTGAGAATGTCTTTCAGAATGGATACGGCGAGTTTGCTGGCTATTTCACCCGCCACATGCCCGCCCAGACCGTCCGCCACACACAGCAGCGCTCCCTCGCGGAACAACTGCAATCCCGGAGAGTCATCGCGGAACACACCATAGAAATCTTCATTTTTACGTTTACGGCGTCCGATATCTGTCTGCGCCGCAACATCGATTCGCATAAGGTTCGCTCCCTGATCAAACGGAAAGTACCAGATTTCGCCCTGTTTACGCAAGCCGGGGGCTGGACGGCGCAGTCTGTGCTCAGGTGCGCCCCGCCGTCGCGGGCGTCGGTGTGGAATCAGGGCTGGCTGGTAAAAAGGCGGCGAGGGCTCGCGATCTCGTTGTCCGGGACCTTCTCCAGCAGCGTCGGGCGGTACACGATGCGGATGGGGCCTTCGCTGTCGCCGTGAAACCACGCCGCCAGCTCATCGAATCCTTCGCCCACCGCATCGAGCTGAGGCAGCCACAACTGGGCACAGGCTTCCGGCAGCACCGCCTCATCTTCGCAATAACTCCAGGTCAGCACCTCGATATCTTTGCCGGGAGTCCGGCCGGCTCTGCGGGCGCCACTGCGCAGCGCGGCGCCGTCTTCAGTCACGCTGCAATCAATGAGGGCGGTGACTTCGCGATCCAGCAGGAGCCGGTGGACGCAGCGCGTCATGTCCTGCGCATCAAACGCCACC
>DAOSJS010000221.1:0-6904 GCA_035367355.1 Candidatus Hydrogenedentota bacterium | reverse complement strand
CCCCATACGCGACCATGTGGTCATCACCCAGCCAATTGAGCGCCTGCTCCGAGTGCCAGGTTACGTTTGCGGCCGGACGCAGGTAAAACCCGAATTCGTCGGTGACGTTCATGACCGCGTCATAACCCAGGCCCGAGACATCGCCAACCTGATTGACGGAAAACAGGCCCTGGTAGTTCGTCGGAGCGCCCGCCGGCGTGTAGTATCCGAATTCGGACACAACAGACGCGTAGCGCGCCTGGGCCTCTATCTTGAGGTCTTGGCCCAGAGGGATGATGAACGTCTGCAAATCGTAAATACGCATCACGTCCAAATCGACATTGCTGGTAAACGACGTCCCATACAGGTTGTTATAAATCTGCCACACACTCAGCTCGGCCGCATGGGGCGTTTCGTTCGGGATGTTTATTGCCATCGCCGATGTGGAGGCAAACGCCAGCCCCACTACCGTCATAATCGTCAAGAACCTCATCTCACTGTGCTCCTTTCGAAAATCGTTGTTTGACCCATACGTTATGCTGGGACGATATTTCACTCACTCCTGGCCAGGCGAGACGCGCTCGAACATCCTCGGCCTCGCTCTACACCATCGTGCCGGTGCAGCGGGCGTCTCTGTCTAGTACAGATATCACCGTTGTGCACACCCAATATAGAGCATGTTCTATGCCAACCTTGGCATATGCAGTGTAAGACCAATATTTGTAACAGCTTACGTTGTATTTGGCGGGGCCTGGAGAGCAAACCAGCGGGCAAGCTGTGTTCGCTTGTTGTTCAACATTGAGTAACTATTAATTCAAAAGACCTTAAAAATTCTGTCTGTTTACAATTAAATAGATGCACAGAACAATAGAATGCTGATCCATGATTTGAAAGTCTCACAAACGCTCTACACTGCAGAAAAATTCATCTGGCCCGAAACGGCCATCCATTTCGCGCCAGAGATTCGATGTTTGGCTGGTTGCCTCAGCTTCGCGTGGGCTCAGCTGAAGAAGTGACGTATGCGGACTACTCCCATGCCGGCGATCCCCATGCCGAAGAGGAGAAGCGAGGCCGGTTCGGGGACGATCTCACGGAGCCGGAGCTCTACGATGAGGTCGTTGTAGTCGCCGTCGGGGGCCGGACCAGCGACGGGCCGCGGAAGTTGACCCTGCGTGGAGGGCAGAGTCAGATCTTCCCACGCCAGCAACAGAAGGCTGGGGTCTCCCGCGACAGAGTAGGCGACCATGTGATCTTCACCGAACGGATTCAGTGCCTGTTCGGAGTACCAGAATGCCGGGCCGGCGGGATCCATGTAGAACCCGAATGGATCGCTGGTGTTGATCACGGCGTTAAAACCGGCGCCGGAGACGTCGCCCACGGCTGTCACCGAAAACAGCGGAGTCTGGACAGCCGGCAGACCACTTGGCGTATAGTACCCGAATTCCGATACGGTCGACGCGTAGCGGGCCCGCGCCTCCACGTACAGATCGCTTCCAAAAGGAAGCAGGAAGGTCTGTAGATCCACGACGCGCTGGACATCCAGGTCGACGTTACTGGTGAATGACGTGCCATAGAGGCTGTTGTAGACCTCGTACACGCTCAGTTCCGCCGCGTGTGGCGTCGGATTCGGAATGTTGATGGCGCCTGCCGGAAGCGCCGCAGCCAGCACTATGGTGAGTGCCGCAATACCCATCCTCGCATGCATAACCGTTCTCCCTTGTCGCGGTCGCACAGCGCCGCTGTTTGCTGGCTAATCACTCAGTCTTCCCTACCCACGTGTGCGCCCCGATACTTCCCGCATAATGGATGAAAGGAGGTTTTTAGCCACGCCCTCTCTCGCAGACTAACGACAGGGCAAACATGGCATTTGGCGGCTCTATTCCGGGAAGATCCGCTTAATTTGGCGTGTTGCGCTGCGCCGGGTTATCTCCGCAACCGCGGCAGGAAAACCCCGGATTTGATGCGGAATGTACGGGGCGGCGCCTAGCGGCGCCGATCAAGCTGGAGTTTGTCGATACGCCTGCGAAGGGTCTGATAGCTGATGCCAAGTTCTTCCGCTGCTTTCCGGCGGTTCCACTTGTGCTTTTCGAGGGCGTCCAGGATACGTTCAACCTCGGACCGCTGCGTCTGCACGGGGATCGGGGGGGGAGGCGGCTCGACGGGCGGCTGGGCCTGCTCGGTCCCGACGTCCGGTTCGCGTTCCAGCGAACGCCTGCTGAAGGTGATCGCACTGTCGCCGAGGGCGATCCAGCGCTTGACAGTGCTTTCGAGTTCGCGCACGTTGCCGGGCCAGGGTTGATCGATAAGGCGGGCGAGTTCGTCGCCGGAGATGTCCACGGCTTCGCCCACCCCGAAACCGCCGTGTTTCTGAACAAAATGACGGACGAGCAGAGGGATGTCTTCTTTGCGGGCAGACAGCGGAGGCACCCAGATGCAGACTTCATTGAGCCGGAAATAGAGGTCGTGGCGAAAGCTGCCTTCTTTGGTTTTGACCTCGAGATCCGCGTTGGTGGCGGCAATGATCTGCACGTCGACGCGAATGTGTTTTCTGCCGCCCAGCTTGGTGAATTCCTTGTGCTCGATGACCTGCAGGATCTTGGCCTGAAGGTTGGGATACATTTCGCCGATCTCGTCGAGAAAGATGATGCCGTTGTTGGCGAGTTCAAAGCGGCCCGGTTTGGACGACAAGGCTCCTGTGAAGGCGCCTTTTTCGTAGCCGAACAATTCGCTTTCGAGAAGCTGTTCCGGGAGTGCCGAGCAGTTCACCTTGACGAACGGCCGATCGCGCCGGGCGGACAGCCGGTGGATTTCGCGCGCGACCAGGTCTTTGCCGGTGCCGCTTTCGCCTCGAATGAGGCAGTTGAGATCGGTATGCGCAACCTGATGGATGATGGTGCGCAGTTCCTGGAGTGCGTGGCTTACGCCGATCAGATACGACGTCTCCATACCGGCCCTGCCGGAGCCGGGGCGGCGCAAGGTGCGCTGCTCAGACTGGCTGGCCAGGGCGCGGCGAAGCACGGCCCGAACGTCGTTCAAGTTGAAGGGTTTGGTCACGAAATCCGCCGCACCGCGGCGCACGCACTCGATGATGGCTTTGGGCTCGGATTCCATCGAGACGCAGATCACCTTGGGTTTTGACGGTGATTCGAGGACGGTGGTCAACACATCCGGCGTGAGGTCGGCCTCGGGGAGGATCTCCATGATAACGGCGCGTACCGACTCGGCGTAGAGAATACGCAGGGCTTCGCCCGAGGTACTGGCGGTGCGGACGTCATAGCCCGAGCGTTTCAAGCCTTTTTCGAGCGCCCAGCGAACACCAGGGTCGGTATCGAGGACGACGACCGCGCCTCCGCGCTCCGGTCCGATCTCGGTTGTGGACAGGCCCTGGTATGTCACTGGAGCACCTCGCGGTGCGTGACCACGCGGGTTGCATTGAGCGGAAGGACGATACGCAGGCGCGCACGCCTGTCATCTTCGAGGTCGAACGAGAGATTTCCGCCGCAGCTATGGACGGTGCGCTGGGCCAGCTGGAGCCCCGGGTTGCCTTTTTCCCTCGGCGCCAGCGTCGAATTCAGCGTCGCCAGAGAGGCCTGAAAGTTGGTCGAGGTGCTCTCGTAACGCATTTCGAATACGAGATGCTCGGTGTCGGCACGGCGCAGGGCCAGGACGATCTCCGCGCCCGCATCGACCGACCGCACGGCATCCAGAATCAAGTCGAGAAAGGTGCGGGCGAGGGTCGTTCCGTTGAGGAGGACGCATTCGCTGTCGGTTTCGAACTGGCGGTTCACAGTGACCCGCCGGTTCTGAATGGCGACGGCCAGCACGTCGAGGGCGTGCTCGATGAATTCGTCGAGTCGAACGGTTTCAACCGAGCCTTCGCGCAGCAGGGCGAGCTTACGGAATTCCTGAGTTTGGCGGTGCAGCTTGCTCACGTTTTCCAGGATGACGTGCACGCCTTCGATGGCATCCGACGAGATCGCGGCCTCCTGCACGATGTCGGCGGCAATCCGGATGGCGGTGAGCGGCTGAATGAAATTGCGGGCCACTTCGATGCCGATATTGCCGAGGCTTGCTTGATGGGCTACGTGCAGCAGGAGTTTGGCCTGTTCCCATTCGAAGACCAGAAACCGGGCACAGGTGTCCAGAAATTCGCGGTCGCCCTGAAGTTGCCCGAACGCCGGTTCGGTAAAGAACCCGACGATGTACCGCATGGTGTTCTGCTGCTGCTGGGAAAACACGAAGGAACGCAAGGCGATCCCGACGAGGTCGGTGTTCCGGTCTAGCCACCGCTGCAGGAGGAGCTCGGGTTCGGCTTCAATCAGCAGGGCGCCGCTTTCTTCCAGCTCAAGCGATGTACTGGTTTCAATATACGCCGATTCCTCCTGACCGCTCTGGTACAGGCCGATCAGGCGTTCCGAGGAAATGTCGCAAATCACCACCGCGCGCAGCGGAATGTGCTCGCCCAGCTCGGCAAACAACCCGCGCAGCAGGGCTTCCTCGCTGAAGTATCCCGACGCGAACCGGCTCAGCCGGAGCAGGGCCTGCAACCGGGTGTTGCTGCGTTCGCATGCGGACGCGTATTGCCGGATGTCCTCGGTGGCCTCTTCCACGCGGGCGCGCAGTTGTTCGCGTTCTTCGAGCAACAGGGCGAAAAGCTCCCCGCGTTCGCGTACGACGGAGTGGTGCGACAGCGCGCGCGTCAGCGCGGCCTTCAACGTAGCGGCATCGACCGGTTTGACGAGGTAATCAAAAGCGCCTTCACGCATGGTGTCAATCACGGTCTCGGTCTGCCGCGCCCCCGTGAGAACGATCGGCACAAGACAGGGGTCGGCCTGGGCAAACTCGCTGATGAGCGACAGACCATTGCCGTCGGGCAGGCCAAGATCAATGAGTGCGCAGGCAAACCGGTCTTTCTCGAAAAGCGTCCGGCCCTCAGCGATCGAGCCCCCCGTGACGCACTCGTAATCCCATTCCTTCAGGATTTCTTCGAGAAACGCCAGCTGGGTAGGCTCATCTTCGATGATGAGGATCCCCGGTTTCTGTACCCCATTGACCTGCACCTGATTCCTTCCCGCCATACACCACGGGCAGCCCGCCCCCGGCCAGCAACCTTCCTGCTTTGCCACTACATGCTACCTGACGGCGTGATTTCTGTCAAGAATTAAATGCCTATTACAGTCAGGATACCTTTAACTCATAATGAAAAAGTGGTCAAAACTGACAACCTTCAGCGCATTCTGGCAAATACTTTGATCCGCTCCAGCCTTTCTTAAAAGTCGCAAAAGGTAACGCACTATACGACTTAGCGCGTTGCGGCCTTGAATTTGCGCATTTGGCACATATTATGCTCTGCCTCATGTGGAGAGGAGTTGTGGTAGTGGAAGATATGAAAGAATTGAAAGCGGCCATCGACGACCTTCAAACACGTCTCGATGACGAGGCGCGTATGCGGTCCGAACTCGAGCGCCGATGTCGTGTTCTGGAGAAACTGGCCTACCGCGACCCGGGAACGGGCTTGCGAACCGAACCCTACCTGCACGAGCGGGTCCGGGAAGAGATCGAACGATCGATCCGCTATCCCTCAACGGCCACGCTGCTGACCTTCTGCACACCGCGCGCCAATCCTGACATGATGACCCGCCTTGGGCTCCGCTTGACGGACGATCTTCGCATGACGGACCAGGTTTTCACGTTGAGCGAGGGCGGTCTTGCGGTGCTTCTTGTTGAAACACCCGAGGAGGGAGCGCATAAGGTGCTCCACCGGCTCAAAGCGGAACTCGAGCAGGTGCTCGTGAGCTTCGGTTATTCTCTTACGAGTTTCCCCGTGGATGCCAATCTGGCGGAAGACTTTCTGAATCTGGCTATGGAGCGGCACAATACGGTTGCGCGCCAGATGTACATGAGTAATGACAGCTCGACCCCGGTCGCACCCACCGCGGTTCACTGACTCCTGCGCAATCCGTGCGTGCCGCGGGGGAGCGGCAGGTGCCGCAAGTCTCTGTTTTTCCGCCGTCTTCTCGCAGGGGATGGGCGCCTCTGCCGCATTGCAGGGCGCCAGGCGAGACCTGGCTGATTTCGCTGTACGCAGGCGCACGGACGCCCCCTGCGTGGCCGCCCATCCAGATAGCCCCACGCGGTGGACCTGAAGGAGGGCAGGCACAGGGGCCTGCCCCTGCGCGCTGCGAAAACCGGGATTGGCCAGGGCAGGCGCGACAAGTTTCGCGTCTTGTGCCCCCCGGCCTCTTTTTTCGGTTGCGTGCTCAAGGCTTTCCAAAAATCGCTCTTGTGACACCGCCCTGGCTTTCATGTTCGGGCACGATCCCAGAAGGCACGACGATACCGTCCCCGACAAAAGCCCACATGGCGCGGTACGTTGATTTGACTTTGCGGGCCTGAAAAAAGGATACTCTTCGGGTGTGCAATGTGAAGGCTTTGCGGAACTTTGTGTGAATACACGGGTCCGTTCTGCGTCTTTTATCCGGGAACACCATTGGGCTGTACGCCTTGAATTCGAGGAGGTTACGAATGAAATACGTGATGTTTACCCTTCTGTGCGCGGCGATGCTGTTCGGAGTGATGGCGGTGCCGGCTTATGCGGACCAGGAGAAGGCGCCTCTGAAGATTGAATTACCCGAGAAGTCGTTTATGGGCACGCCGCTGGATTACTGGTCGGAAAACCTGGAATTCACGTACAAGGCGCGTGATCCGTTTATGGCGCCGGTGGGCACCGAACTGGTGTCGAAAGGCAAGCCGGTGACCAGCAGCGACAAGAGCCCGTCGATGGGCAAGCTGCCCATGATCACCGACGGCGACAAGGGCTTTCAGGAAAAGAGCCTGGTCGAACTCGACAAAGGCCTTCAGTGGGTGCAGATCGACCTGCAGAAAAAGCACAAGATTTATGCAATCCTGGTATGGCACTTCCACA
>DAOSJS010000220.1:0-6927 GCA_035367355.1 Candidatus Hydrogenedentota bacterium | reverse complement strand
GGCGATGCGCCAGGGCGATTTCCGCGGCGCCCTCGAGGTCATCCGCAGCCTGCACCAGCTTGCGATGGCCACACGCCAGAAGCTTCAGGCCCGCTTGCAGGAGGAAGAACTGATCGACGTGGATGCGCAGCATATTGAGAACCGGATACACAGAGCGACCGCCACCCTCGAAAGTGCCGCAGACCTGCGCGAGACCGTTATTCAACGCATGGTGCAGGCCGAGCTGCCGCGGATCCGGCACGCCTTCGCCGCGCTCCCCGCCCGCGCCAGGCTCAAGGATTTCGAGGCAGCCCTCGCCCGGCAGGGTATCGAGAAAGAAGTCATCACCTATCTCAAAAAACGCAATATGCAGTTACCCACGTGAAGCGTTGGTTCAAAACTGCCCCGAAAGGGCATAGCATCCCACAATCCACTGCCTGTTTTGGAGAATAGTGCCAGGAATACGGAGACTATGAATGCGTGAGCTTCCCGCCGGTTTCGACCTCAATATTGTGCTCATTGGGATGCCGGGCGTCGGCAAGAGCACCGTCGGCGTGCTTCTTGCCAAGGCGCTCTCCCGCAATTTTTTCGATACCGACCTGCATATCCAGTCCTATGAATGCTGCCGTCTGCAGGAGATCCTCGATGGCCGCGGCAGAGACATCTTTCTGACGCTCGAGGAGCGGTATGTGCTGACTCTGGAACTTCAGGGCCATGTGATCGCGACGGGCGGCAGTGTGGTCTACAGCACGCACGCCATGGAGCATTTGGCGGCTGATGGCGTCGTCGTGCATCTCGACCTTCCGTTCGATCTGCTGGAACGGCGCATCAACAACCTGGCCATCCGCGGAGTGGTCATGGGGGCCGGGCAGACGCTGCGCACCCTGTACGACGAGCGCGAACCCCTTTATCGCCGTTACGCCGACCTCAGTGTCCCCTGTGCCGGATTGGGCCATGACGAGGCGGTTCTGGCGATTATCGAGCAGCTTCGCGGCGCCGGGTTTTCCGTGGGCAGTGATTAGGAGGACGATGACAGCGCGATTGGCAGAACGAAATTGGTGCCGTCCGAAAACCAAGGGGGCGCGCCGCCGGGATCGCCGAGCGCCGGCCCGGCATCCTTCTCATCATCGTTCGTCCTGCTCATAATGCCATTCGGCCGCACTGCTATAGGGCCAATCCTCGGGACGCCGGACCAGCCTCGCCTTCACTGGATTCTGATGGATGTAATCAACGACCGCCGCAAAATGCCGGTCGTCGCGAATGTACCGGTCCCAACAATCTCTGTGCCACACGCGGCTACGGTTTTCCTGGGATCGCCGAGCGCCAGCTCTGCACTCTTCGTCTTCTCTGTTGCCCGTGCCGAGCTGGCGCTCGGCGATCCCAGGCATCCACTGTCGAATCCTCCTGCCCGTGTAGCTCTTCCAGGATTGCACAATGAGTTTCAGCTGAATACCTTCGTACACGCGGACCATCACATGCACGTGGTTGGGCATCACGACCCACGCAATCAGGTCGTATCGCTCTCCCGCGAAGTGCGTCCAATTGCCCAGAACACATGCGGCAGCTCGCGGATCATGGAGCACACATGAGCCATACCCGGCATCGAACCACTCCTCCAGTTTTCGGCGCCTCTCGGCGTCGCGGCGATCACGGACGACGGAACGCAAGTCATCTTCAATCGCCGCCAAGGCGTCGGCTGGCACACTATCCGCGAGATGATAGGTAATTGACTGTATCTCGCCAGGAAAGTCAGCGTGAGGAAGGTACCCCCGGCTGTACCATCCCAGCCCTTCGACCGGTAAAGTATCGACATCCTGGGATCGCCGAGCGCCAGCTCGGCATTCTTCGTCTTCTCTGTTGCCCGTGCCGAGCTGGCGCTCGGCGATCCCAGATCCAGAACAATCGTCATCTTTCGACATAGCCGGGGCCTCCGTGAACTCAGCGTTCAGAAACGCCCCCGTGTTCTCGCGCCCGGTTGGCGAGCCGGTCGGCGAGGCGAGTGTTGCGCTGGGTGGGGCGGATATTGCGCACGGCGCGCCCGAGAGCTTTGGGGTCGCCGACGATAACCACGATCTTGCTGGCGCGCGTGACGCCGGTGTACAGAATGTTGCGCTGGAGCAAGAGGAAATGTTCCGTCAGCATCGGCATCACGACGGCAGGGTATTCGCTTCCCTGGGCCTTGTGCACGGTGCTGGCGTAGGCCAGGCCGACCTCGTCCAGGTCGTCGAACCCGTAGAGGACGACCCGGTCGTCGTAGGTGATCTGCACTTCACGTAATTCGGTGTCGACAAGAGTGATGA
The DNA here is from genome assembly GCA_035367355.1 of Candidatus Hydrogenedentota bacterium. Lineage (GTDB taxonomy): Bacteria > Hydrogenedentota > Hydrogenedentia > Hydrogenedentales > SLHB01 > UBA2224. Next base: position 4,648 of record DAOSJS010000220.1, on the reverse strand, counting down.
TACCGGTGTCTCCGTTGAACACGTCGAGCTCATAATTGTTGGAGAGCTGCATCACCTTGTCGCCCAGGCCGAAGGGGCGGCGCTCAATGCGTCTGCCGCCGGGGTTGAGGGCCTTCTGGAGAGCCTCGTTGAGGCGGGTGACGCCGGCCTCGCCCCGGTGCATGGGCGCCAGCACCTGCACCTCGCGTTTCGGGTCAAAGCCGAATTTCGCCGGGATGCGTTCGGCCGCCAGCTGAACGATGGTTTCCATGGCCTGGCCGGGGTCTTTGCGCTCCACGAAGAAAAAGTCGGTGGTATTGAATTCGGGGAATCCGCCTTTATTGATACGATGGGCGTTGGCGACGATGCCGCTCTGAGAGGCCTGCCGGAACACAGTCTTCAGCCACACCACGGGCACCGCCTGGCTGGCAATGACGTCGAGCAATACGTTTCCGGGCCCCACTGAGGGAAGCTGGTCGACGTCGCCCACCAGAATCAGCCGGGCTTCCGGTGGAATGGCCCGGAGCAGGCTGTGCATGAGCGTAATGTCGACCATCGACGCCTCGTCGATAACAAAGAGCCCGGCCTCGAGCTTTCGGGCCTCATTCCGCTGAAATCCGCCCTCTTTGGGACTGAATTCAAGCAGGCGGTGAATGGTACGGGCTTCGCGGCCCGTGGCGGCTTCCATACGTTTCGCGGCGCGGCCGGTGGGCGCGGCAAGTTCCATGGAGACGTTTTTCGCGTTAAAAATCGCGAGAATGCCGTTCAAAACGGTCGTTTTTCCGGTGCCGGGGCCGCCGGTGATCACGAGCACTTTGGAGTGGATGGCCGTGCGCACTGCCTCGCGCTGTTCGTCGGACAGCTGGATCGACTGGGTGGCCTCAACCCATTCAATGGCTTTGTCGGTGTGGATCGGCACGGTTTCGGCGGCGGCCGTGATAAGTCGCTTAAGGAGGCGGGCGCATTCCGTTTCAGCCTGCCACAACTTCGTGAGGAAAATGGAGTCGTTTTCTCGCACGACAAGCCCGCAGGATTCGAGGGAGGCCAGAGCCGCTTCGAACGCCCCGGCATCCTCTTCGATATCGAGGAGCTCCTTCGCGTCCTTGATCAGCGCATCTTTCTGCTCGAACACGTGGCCCGAGTCTCCCGCCCGGTCGAGCAGATATGCCATGCTCGCCTCGATCCGCTGCGGCGCATTACGGGCCACGCCCAGCTGTTCCGCGATCTTGTCGGCGCTTTTAAAGGCAATGCCGGCGATATCCTGGGCCAGACGGTACGGGTTCTCGCGGAGGATGGCCGCGGCTTTATCTCCGTACTGTTTATAGATACGAATGGCCTGGCTGGCGCCGATGCCGTGGCCCTGCAGAAACAGCATGATCGACCGCACAGCCCGTTGCTTTTCCCAGGCCGCACGGAGCTGCTCCGCGCGCTTCTGTCCAATACCCGGGACGGTCTGCAGGCGCCTGGGCTCCTCACTGATAACCCGCAAGGTATCGACGCCGAACGCTTTGACCAGCCGCTTTGCATATTCGGGCCCGATACCGGGAATCAGTCCCGAACCCAGATATTTTTCGATGCCGTGCACCGTGCTGGGCAGAATGGTCTCGTACCGCTCCATACGGAGCTGCCGGCCGAAGCGGGCGTCATTGACCCAGCGGCCCCAGATGCGAATGGTCTCACCGGGCGACACTGCCGCGAGGTTGCCCACAAAGGTGACCTGCTCGTTTGTCTTTGAGTCGCGGAGACGTGCCACGAAGAAACCCGTGTCGGCGTTTTCGTAGACGATGTGCTCGAGCACGCCTTGAACCATGTCCAGGTCGCCCGGGGCCGGCGGTGTATGGCCGGGCAGGTGGGACTCCTGCTGCCCGCCGCTATCGGGCGGGAGCGTGTCGCCGGGCTGGTTATTGTGGTGCCAGTGCGTCATGGAAGCTCATTTTGCCAACAATGGCCGGGCCTGTCCATAGCAGCTCATTAAAACATGAGGCACAGAAGAAGACTTCGGGATCTTCGCTGATGGATGGGATGGTGTGACGGCGCACCGGTGGTCTCGAGCTGGTCTGGCCGTGCAAGGCTGAGCACGGAACAACCGACGCCAGCAGCCAGGATGCGGCCTGGCATCCCGCCGGGGCTTACCTCGACTGCTTAAAGAGCCATTTGATGGTCTTCTTGTCGCGGTAGGCGGGATCCCACGAGTTGTGGTCTGTTTTTTCAAACTCGGTGTAGCGGACGGTTCCACCGGCGTTCTTGACGGCTTCGACCATTCTGCGCGATTCTTCGGGCTTGACCACGCTGTCGTCGGCGCCATGGAACGCCCAGATCGGGACCTTGGCGAGGGCGGGGGCGTCTTCCACATTGCCGCCGCCGCAGATCGGCAGGAGTGCCGCCCAGCGATCACTGTGCTGCGCGCCGTACATCCAGGTCGCATAGCCGCCCATCGACAAGCCGGTCAGGTAGATGCGCCGGGGATCGATGGAGTACTGCCTGCGGGTCAGCTCGTAGGCGCGCTCGATGTCTTCAAACGCCTTATCCCACCACACACCTTCCGGGCACTGCGGCATGACCACAATGGCGGGAAACTCGTCGGCATGACGGCGAATCGCGCTCGGAAGGCCGACTTCGGTCTGCAGCAAGCCGTCGTCGCCGCGCTCGCCGGCCCCGTGAAGAAATACGATCAGGGGCCACAGTTTCGCGGAATCGTAGTTGCGCGGAACGTAGACGGCATAGCGCCGCTCTTTCCCCTGAACCTCCATGGATTTATTGATGAATCCGGTCGGGGCCCCGGGTTCTCCGGTGGTTCGAGCCTTCATGGTAGTCGCGCATCCTCCAAGCCACAGAACACTTAACAAAAGCGCCATGGCCGCACAGGTGGTATGTTTCATCATGGTTTGCCCCCGGTAAAAACTGCTTTAACCGGATGCAACGATAGCAGAATGATGGCCCGTGGGCAATCGCACTCCGTGCATTTTAATTTTGCGCGCATGGCTTCAGGCTTTGCCTTTCCTGTTCGCGGGTCTTGCGGCTGAACTGGAAGGAGAAAAAGGAGTCCACCCCCCCGGCCACGCGAAGCGCGTGGCCACTCCCGCCAGCGGGGGACACAAGACGCAGAACTGGCGGCACTCTCTTCACTCTCCCGGCCTCCTCAAGCAAAAAACTCCCCCGGACCGGCGTCCGGGGGAGTTATTTAACCCTCGTGCGTCTGCAGGGCTACTTGTTAAGCTCCCGGATCTGAATGTTGCGGTAATCGAGGCGTGAACCGTGATTCTGCAGGCCGATGTATCCGCTGGTTCTGGCGACGCCCGGATGCTCCTGGATTTTGTCCTGATGCTGGCTCATGTCCGTTTGAGTCACCTGGAACCCGTTTACCCAGACCGTGATTTTCGGCCCTTCACAGCGGATGAACATGCGCTGCCAGGTACCGGCCGGCAGCGTCACACGCCGCGACGGCGCGGCAAGCCCGTAGACGCTGCCCGTGTACTGCCACGGCTTGAGCGTTGCATACTGCTCCGCGTAATCATCCAGCACCTGCACTTCAAACCCTTCGTAGGCCGGGTTGCCTTCACGCGGTGTGCGGCAGAACACCCCGCTGTTGCCGTCTGCCGGCACCCGGAACTCCAGCGACAGCTCAAAATCGCCAAACTGTTCCGTCGTCGACAGCCACCCGCCGTCACCAGCGTCGGTGTAGAGCAGGCCGTTCTCGGCGCCCCAGGTCTGCTCCTTGCCCCCGACCTGTTCCCAGCCCGTCAAGTCCTTCCCATTGAAAAGCGGACGCCATCCTTCACCCGGGAGGATCTCCCGCAGATAGACGTTGGTGAACCAGAGATCCGAACCGTGATGCTGCAGCTCGATCTGGCCCGACGGGTAAATGGGGATCTCCCGGTTCCAATAGTTCTCCATGATGACCTTGTTGACCACCAGCGCGTTGTTCAAATACACCGTCACCCGCTCACCCACCATCTTGATGTAGAACGTGTTCCAGTCGCCGATGGGATTGTCCGCGCAAACAAGCGGCTTGCTCGGGTTGTTCTGGTTGTTGTAGAGGCCGCCCGATCCTTCCGGCCATTCCGCGGTGTCCCAGATCTGGACCTGGGGTGCGCCGCGCAGGTAGATCCCGCTGTCTCCCTTGGCCGGGATCTTCCAGTCCACGATCAGCTCAAAATCGGCGTAATCCTGGGCCGTGCACAGGCTGGTGCCTTTGCCATCGTATTTCAGCGCGCCATCCACGACGCTCCAGTGTTCGTTCATCACTACGTTGGCCTCGGCCTGCGCCGCGGCCAGCTCGTCGGGCGTCAGCGCCGCCCGCTGCTCGGGGTTGTCCAGGGGCCCTTTCAGCAGTCCCTTCCACCCCGTCAAATCTTTTCCATTAAACAGCGCCACATACCCTTTTGGCGGGTTGTCCGGCGACATCGTGCCCATCAGCCGCGCCACGGCCGGCTCCATGGCCCGTGCCCAGATCCAATATCCCTCCGTGTTCGGGTGAAGCGCGTCCGGCATGATCGATTCCGGCAGCACGCCGTCCTCATTCAGAAACTCTTCGCCAATATCCAGGAAAAAGACATTCTGGCCGTCATTCAGGCCCGCCAGGATCTGGTTCGCTGCGGCCAGTTTCACCCGGTTCTCGGCATCCGGCGCGGCCTCTCGCGGGAAGATCCCCAGCAGCAAGACTTTGGTC
>DAOSJS010000219.1:0-6931 GCA_035367355.1 Candidatus Hydrogenedentota bacterium | reverse complement strand
CCGCGACGTCAACCTTGGCAAGGTTGCACTCTACCACTGAGTTACTCCCGCTCAATGCGAGCAGAAAAAATGATAGCACACGCCAGCAGGGCTGTCAAATTCATGAATTGGTTTTGTCAAAACTCGTTAGAAATGTCACATGTCTTAGCTCGTTAGAAATGTCACGTTGCCAGGGTTTCCGGGTTAGGCGCAGCGCGAGTTTTCCAAGGATTGTGGGCAGGTGGGGGCAGGCGCTTGCCTGCGCCTGCTGTCCACAGCCCGTATTGTCGTGCGCAACAGCCGTCGCGGCTGTGGAAATGTAGGAAACTCGCGGGGGCATGGCGGGTATTGGCCGGGCGCGTGTTTCAGATCTCGTCCAGGGGTACGGTCCGGCGCTCGTGGTCGGCCCGGATGGCGGCGAACGCCACGCGGGTGGCCAGGATCGCATCGTCAATCCCGCAGACCATGGGCCCTTCGCCGCGGATCTCGTCGACGAAACGGTCGATGGCGTGCGCGTGTCCCCGGTCGGGGCTGGCGGCGAGAAGCAGGAGCGGGTCGGCGCCCCGGGCAACGTCCTCACACGCCCGGCGTTTTTTGTCGAGCCAGCCGGCGAGCCCGCCTTGAGAGCCCACATCGGGAAAGCGATCGTCGAGCAGCTCGTAGCAGAAGCGGGCGGGCGCGTCCTGAATGCCTGCCGTGCGCACTTCCACCATGTGGTCGATGACGACGATGCCTCCGTTGCCCATGATTTCGTACAGTTCTTTAGGGTAGCCGAAGGTGCCGTTTGCACCCATGAAAAGTGTCGCGATCTCGCCGGTCCGGTAGCGGATGGCGACGCCATGGTTGAGCATTCCGCCTGACAAGGCCACCACTTCAGCGGGCTCCGCCTGCAGGAACCAGTTGCAGAGGTCGGTGAAATGGGTCATTTCAAAAAGCATGGGCCCGAAGCGGGCCTGTTCCGAATCAAACACCCACCCCTTCCATGAATACCAGTCGTCGTTGATGCGGACCGACATGCCGGCGACGCCGTCGTCGGGCAGAGCGGGCCGGCCGTGCCCTTCCCGGTCAAACCGCCACGGACAGGGCCTGGGGTCGCCCATGTGGGACCGGAAGATACGGTGTGCATCAATCATGGCAGGGGCATTGCGGCGGTTGTGTCCTGCGCAGAATGGGAGGCGGGCTTCGTGCACCACATTCTGGATTTCACGAGCCTCTTCCAGAGTGCCGGCGATGGGTTTTTCGACGTACACGGGTTTTCGGGCGGCGGCACAGGCTTCGATGACGGGCAGCCGGAGCTGCTCGGTGGTCGCGAGGATCACCGCCTCGACCTCGGGCTCGTTGATGGTCTCCCGGTAGTCTGTCGTGGCCTTGAGGCCGCCAAACTCCTCCTGGCAGTGGCGGGCAACGTCCACGGACAGGTCGCAGCAGGTGTGCAGGGTCGCCTTTGCCGATCGGGCGAGATTGGGCAGATGCTGCTGGCGCGCCAGCATTCCACAGCCGATGACGGCGAATTTCATGGGTTCGGGCATGTCTGGAGTCCTCTGCACTGGGCATGGCGGAAAGCGGCAGTATACCACTCTCCAGGCGCTGCATCGCACGTTCAGCGCAGCCAGGTTGCGGGGTAGAAAAGGGGAACGCCTCCTCCAGGGGGGATGGAGGAGGCGTTTTCGCGGGTGGTTGCGCGGGTTAATTCAAGAGTGCGAGTGTGTCGAGAAAAGCGGCCATGCCGGCAGTCACCGGCGCCTTAGCGTCAAAGGGTATGAACTCGACGTGTCCGTCCTTGAAAAGGACATTGGCCCCGAAGGCGAAGCCGTCGTCTTCCGGCGCGGTCACGCGGTCGGCGAGCACCCAGAGGGCGGCTTCGGCTTTGGCCGCCGCTCCAACGCTGTTGATATCAGTCACGCCAAACCGCTCGACGCCTTTGCGCAGGCGGTGGATCGTCGTGCCGCCGTTGGTGCCCAGGCCACCGGGCACGGGAATATCGAGGTCGGCGCGAGCCGGGTCTTCGCTTCGTCTGACTTCATCCAAAACCGGGCCCACGCCCAGCACCAACTGTGCGGGCGCCGTCAGAGTGGAAGTTCCGCCCAGGATACCCAGAGGCTCCTGAGGAGCCTCGGGTGCGATGGCGTCCACAGCCCAACCCAGATACATGTAGCTCCGCGCTGCGAGACCCAGCCCGAGCTCATCCACTAAACGGCCACTGGAATCGGCGACCGCATCGAAGCCGGCCGGGTTTCCCGCCGCCACGCCGGGGCACACAAAAGCGCGTGCATCGTTGAGGTATTCCGGGCAGAGATCGGCGGGATTCAGGCACGGCAGGACCAGAAACGCGCTGTTTCCGGTAGATTCGCCGGTTTCCGTCATGAATGGGGTATGTGCGGCGTACAGGGCGGGGTAGTTGCCGTGCGCGTCTTCGGCAGCGAACATCGCGCTTGCGAGACCCAATTGCTTCAAATTCGCAGCACAATCGTAGCGTGCTTTGGAACCCCTGGCATGGGCGAGCGCCGGCAGCAGGATTGCGGCAAACAGGCCCAGAATAGCCAGGATAACCAATAGTTCCAGGAGTGACATCCCTCGGTTTCGCATCGTCTCAGTCTCCAGCGCACGCTGTCCGAAGATATGGTGCGTGCGGTTCCTCATACCCACCTAGACGAAACCCCGCCCCGTCTATTCACATCACGGCCGCGACAGGCGGGCAGCCTCCGAACACATTTGTTTTCTTAGGTTTAGTGCCGAATTGAGCGGCCGGGTTTGTCACGAAGCGTCGCGGGCGGCCACAATTTCTTCGAGGGGCGGGATGTGCTCGTCCCAGTGTGCGAGTTCTTTACCGTCGCGCACCAGATAAAAGCGCGGGGGGGCAAGGTGGATGTATTGGGCCCATTGCAGGGTATCCATTCTGATGGTGGGAAACCGGGCCAGTTCGCGGAATTGCTCGAGAGAATCGTCATTTTCGACGAGCATGAACGCGAGAATCACCGGCATTTCGGGGAGATCAAGCATATCGTTCAGCAGGGGCGTTTCAGCGCGGCATTCGTCGCAGGTATCGCTTAGAAACGCGATGAAGTACTCGCCCTGCGAGGTATTAAAGGCTTGCCCCTCGTATTCAACGTTAAATGCGAGAGAGAGCCCATCCTGCCCCCCGGAATTGCCGCTCACGTGCTCGAACGGCGCGTGGAAGAGCCCGGCAACCAAAACCAGCACGCTGGAGACCAAAACCGCCGCGATCTTCCACAGGGGATGCTTCCAGGGCGCGCTCTCGATCGGGGCGCGGCCGGATCGGAGGCCAAACCACGCCAGCACGGCGAGCGCAAACAGTCCGACGTTTTTCACGGAGGTGGCGCCGGGGCCGAGGGGCACGAGCGACCCGAAACAGCCGCAATCCTGGAGATCGTAAAAATACCAGGAGTACAGCACCAGCCCGGTAAATCCCACGAGGGTCGCAGCGACCGCGATGAAGGTCCAGCCGCGAAACCGGAGCCCGACCAGCATGGCGGCGCCCAGCAGGGTTTCCCACGCCACGGAGCCGATGGCGGCGGCCATGAGCCATCGGGGATCCGTGAGTATATGGTAGTAGCGAATCTGGAACGCGAACGCCTCAAGATCCCATGCTTTGAGCGCTGCCGCCAGGACAAACAGGATGCCCAGGACTTTTTCCGCGGTCAGACTCGCCCACCAGAGCGGTGTACGGTGTTCGTCAGTCATGTGCTGCATGATACTAAGGCGCGATTGGCAGGATCAACGCGCTGGGGTAGCGAACCCCCATAAACACCGTGTTCGAGGCGACCGCCAACGGCTCGTCTTCAGCGGGGAAGTCTTTGCCGGTGTTCGGGTTGCGCTCGAAACGAGGGAAGTTGCTGCTCGACACATGCAGTCCGATGCGATGGCCGGCGTTGAAGATCAGGCTGATGGACCACAAATCGATTTCAACCTCCGCGATCTCCCCCGGCAGGAGGTAATCCGGCATTTCGAAGCCGTTGCGGAACTTGAGGCGCTGGATGCCGTCGAGCATGAGAATCTCCCGCCCGTCCGGGTAGATATCGACCAGTTTCGCCGTGAAATCGGTGTCTCTGGCGTCAGTACACACATAGAGGCGCACCTTCACGCGCCCGGTGATCTCGAGCGGTTCGGCAAGGGGCGGCGTGGCGAATTTGAGGACATCCGCCCGGCCGCTCACGGGCCGCTGGTCGTATACCCCGGGTTTGTGGAGGAGCGTAGCGCCTCCCAGGGACGGCACGGGATCAGCCGGGTCATAGGAAAAAGTAAGGCCGCCCGTGCGCTCGGACACCTGCTCGGCCTGAAGCATCCCGTCCGGGTTCAAATAGTAGGGAGTCGCCCTGGTGGGAAACGGCGGCCAGCTGCTGGCTGTCCGCCATTCATTGCCGGGCGCGTTCGGGTCTGACAGATCGCCCACGGTGTAGTACTGGACTGCGGGTTCCTCCATGATGCCGTTCTGCTCGTCCAGAAGCCAGTACCGGAAGAACCGCTGAATGTACTGGTTGAAGTCGACGGCGTCGAAGTTCTCCGCGAGGGTCACATCGCCGAGTTCGCGTCTGAGTCCATGCAGCCACGGCCCCATGATGAGCTTTTGATTGCCTCGGCCCGGGAGTGCGCCCTCTTCCTGGCGCGACATGAACGCCTCCAGGGTACCCTGGCCGAAGCAGTCCCACCATCCTCCCACGTGCACGGCCGGCGCGGTTGTGCGGTCGGCCGCGCTCACGGCATCGAAGTGGCGCCAAAACGCGTCGTACCCGGGATGCTCTTTCCACAGCTCCAGTACGTGCGGGAGTTTCTGGATCTCCAGCCAACCCTCCATCATTTCTTTTCGGAACACGCCCCCCTGGTACGTGACGTTGCCGTACAGTGAGCCGGGCGCCACGATAATACCCTGGCAGGTGATCCAGGGGGTGGCCGGCGCCGCGAGGATCTGTACGATGCCGAGCGCGGAACCGCCGAACGTGGCGATCTTGCCATTGCACCACGGCTGGGCGCGCAGCCACGCGACGGTGTCGGCGCCGTCACCGGCCTCGCCCCATCCATCGGCATAGAACCCCAGATCGGTCCCCTCGCTGCCGCCACGGCCGCGGCAGTCCTGGACAGCGAACGCGATGCCCTTGTCGAGCCACGGAGGCCCCCACTGAGGGCCGAATTCGCGGCCGTACACACTCCGGGCCAGCACGACAGGGCAGGGAGCGCCGGTTGCGGGAAGATAGATGTCGGTTGCGAGCTGGACGCCGTCGCGCATGGGTATCATGACAAATGTGGGCGATGGAACTGGGGCCGGGTCCTCCGCGGCCATGGCGGCGACGGTCAAGGCAGCGAGCAGCAATCCCGGCAGTTGCCGGAGTTTTGGGCGGTATCGCACGTCTTTCATGGCGTTCCTCTCAGATGGCAAAACGGCGGCCCTGCGTGTACGGCCAGGGCGTCTCAGTGCAGCGCCTGTTTCGCGGCAGGATACTCGATGGCCGCGTCTGGCGCAATCGGAGACGCGCCCGGGTCACCGCCGCCAATGACGGGGTAGTTGCGCTGCAAGCGCGCGGCTTCCACGGTAAAGGATTGTTTGCGGAGCGGAATGCGAATGCCGCCGTGACGATCTGTGCGCAAAACCGTGATCCCCCGTTCCCGGTGCCGCTCGAGCACCTGCGGTGAAACGGGGTCCCTGCCGCGCCAGGGTCCCGTCGATACCAGGGCGTACTGCGGCGTGACGGCGTCGAGAAAGGGCCCGGTAGAAGAGGTGCTCGACCCGTGGTGCGGCACTTTCAGCACATCGCTCCGGCAGTCCGGTCCGCATAAGGCCGTTTCTACGGGCCTTTCAATGTCGCCCGTGAGCAGCAGGCTGCCGCCGCTCCAGTCGAGCCGGCACACCACCGACCGGTTGTTCGGATTGGATGCGCCGGCCCAGGCCGGGTCGGGATGCAGCACGTGGAGCGAGGCCCCCGCCAGGGCGATGGTATCGCCTTTGCGCACCGTGCGCACGGGAATCGCATGTTGGACGCAAAGCGCCGCGAGCTGAGCCTCTTCCGTCTCGGACGTGGAGGTGTTCAATTCCGCCCCGGTCAACAATTCTCCGACCTGCATCTTCTCAAAGACGCTGAGCAGGCCTCCGATGTGGTCGCGATGCGGATGCGTCAGAATGACTTTATCGATACGCCGGATGCCGCGCGCGCGGAGGAAGGGCAGCAGGACCCGTTCACCTGCATCTTCATAGGAGGAGCGGTCGCCGCCATCGACCAGGAGTGTATCGCCGCCGGGCGTGTGGATGTAGATGGCGTCGGCATGGCCAATATCCAGGACGACCGCTTCCGGGGCGGGCACCGGCCGCCAGCATACGATCGCCAGAACCAGCAGCACGCCGGCCGCTACACCTGCCCAGCGGCGCCAGGGGAGATTCGCGAGGACCGCGACCAGAGCGCCCGCGGCGAGCCAGTAACACAACAGGGCCAGGCCAGAGGGGCGCGATATATCGAGATGGGCGTATGGCAATCCGCGCACGGCGTCGATGCACCATCCAATCAGCAGCGTCACGGGCAGCAGGGCATGGCCAAACAGGGCCGCCGCACCCATCCAGACAAACGACAGGACGCTCGTGGCGAAGCACAGCCACAGTGCCGCTCCCAGGAGCGGCACCACCATCAGGTTGGCCAGCGGCGCCGCAAGAGAGATGCTGTTGAAGTGGTATGCCGCCACGGGGAGCGGCAGCACCAGCACCGCCACCGGCATCGCGATCGGCTGGCGAAGAGGGCGAGGAAGCCGTTCCAGAAGTTCGGAGAAATGCGGAAGAAACAGGAGGACCGACGCGACACTTAAGAACGACAGCTGGAACCCCGCATCAAACAGGATATCCGGCCGCCACAGCATGAACAGGAGCGCTGCGATGCTCAGGGCCGTTGGTGCATCGCGTTCCCGGCCGACGAAATCCGCCAGCACGTACATCGTGAACATAATGGCCGCTCGC
>DAOSJS010000218.1:0-6939 GCA_035367355.1 Candidatus Hydrogenedentota bacterium | reverse complement strand
CGAGGTCGGCGGTATGCTCGAGGTCGTGCTGCAGCGGCTCGCGACCTTCATGGAACGCCGCCAGGCCTTGAAACGCCGCGTGAAGAGCGCCATGGTCTACCCGGTCGCCGTGCTGGTGGTGGCGGTCGGCATTGTATGGTTCCTGTTGTCGTATGTGGTGCCTGAGTTCGCGGTCATCTTCGAAGATTTCGGGGCGAAACTGCCCTGGATGACCCAGTTCCTGATCAAATGCGGAGATTTTGCGCGCTTTGAATGGTGGAAAGTCGCCCTGTACTTCAACGGCACCATTATCACCATCAAGGTCTTGAGCAAGATTCACACGGTGAAGCGGATCACGGACCGCGTGGTGCTGCGCATTCCACTTGTGGGCGACCTCATCACCAAGGTGGCGGTGGCGCGTTTCTCGCGCACGCTGGGCACCCTGATCACCTCGGGCGTGCCGATCCTGCAGTCGCTGCGGATCACCAAAGAAACCATTGGCAACGAAGTGATCGAGAACGCCATCCAGAAGGTGCACGACAGCATCAAGGAAGGCGACACGATTGCCGCGCCACTGGACGAATCGAAGGTGTTTCCGCCCATGGTCGTCAACATGATCGACGTGGGCGAGGAGACGGGCAGCCTCGACGCGATGCTGATGAAGGTGGCGGACATCTACGACGCCGAAGTCGAGGCCGCGGTGGAAGCGCTGCTGGCGTTGATGGAGCAGGTCATGATCGTGATCCTGGGCTTCATCTGCGGGTTTATTGTCATTTCGATGTATTTGCCGATTTTCTCATTGGCCGACGTTATGAGCGGCGTGTAGCCGGTGTCGCCCGGAGGGCGATGCAACAACCAAGGAGTGTGAGCGATGACACGAAGAGACGGGTTTACGCTGGTCGAGTTGCTGGTGGTGATTGCCATCATCGGTATCCTGGCAGCGATTGTGGTGCCCAACGTGGCCAACTGGATCGGCCGCGCCCGCATGGCCCGCGCGGTTGAGGAAATCCGCGGCGCCGACCTGGCCATGACCAAAATGCTGACGGACGCGAATGTGAAGGACTTCCGGCAGTTTTTCACTCCGGCGAGCCGCGGTGTCTATGAGAATCTCGCGCTCGCGGAGCAGGTTTATGTCTGCACTTATACCAGCTACCTGCTGCTGCGTCAAGGGCGGGGCGCAATGAGCAACTGGGATCTGAAGGATCCGGACCCGAATAGGAACATTGAGCTTAGCCCCGAAATTGTGGGCCGCCTGGGCCTCAACTACATGGAAGGGATCGGCCAGGATCCCTGGGGCAAACAATACAAATTCTGGTTCGGCCCCTGGCGAGGCGCGCGTGTGCTTGGCGCAGCCGTTACCACTTCTATCCCGTTTCGCTCGTGGCGGATGGGCGACGGCGACATCAATGATGTGAGCGGCTACATCCCGTACGTGTATGACGCGGACATGAAGCTTAAGGCCGAGGCCGAAGTGCCCGGTGCGCCGCCCGCGGACACCCGGCCTGGCTATCCCGCGCCGACGAAAATGCCGATCTACATTTTCTCAACCGGGAGCAACCAGAACTGCGATCAGGATCAGCTCAGCCTGACTGGGGCCGACAAGCCGCTGGCGTTTAACGATTTCACCGCGGGGTATACGCCCGACCATGAATATGACGGCGGTGGCGACGACATCAACAACTGGGATTCCGAGGCTGGCTGGGCGGGCTTCTACAGTTAATTTAACCGAGGACCGGGGGCGGCGCGGCACGCCGTCCCCGGCGGGAACGGATTGGAACGATGAAAACGCTGGGCACACGGATGCGAGGGTTCACGCTGGTCGAATTGCTGGTGGTGATCGCCATCATCACGATCCTGGCGGCGGTGACCATCCCAACGCTGGTTAAATCGGGAGCGTTTCAAAAAGAATACGTCGAGCAGAGCGGGCGGACAGTCTACAACATGCTGAAAGCCGCTGAATTCTACGCGTCGACCCACAACGTCGACACCTGCCTGGCCTACGCAGCGGAGACCCTGCCCGACAGCCGTGATCCGAGCAGCTTTGCCAAGGTGGTGGTGGCCCGCAGCGTGGGCGTGTTCCGCCGAGCGACAGACGAAGAACTGGCGGCCTGGCAGAGCCATTACGCGGGTACCCCGGACGAAGTGCTGAGTGAAGAGTTCGGCACGACCATCTACACGCCCGTGTTTGTGCCGGTGGCGGAATACGAGCTGACGAAGCTGGGGGATGGCGCCTGCGTGCTCGGCGACTGGGATACGAGCGTGGATCCGCCGGTCCATGCGCCGTTCTGGGAGAACGTGCTGGGCTATCCCGTCAAAGGACTGCGGCCCGTGCGGATTCGCAACGACGAAGGGGCGCTGGTGCGACTCCTCCCGCCGCATGTTCCGTACCTGTATGAGTTCGAGCCGTTCCCGGGAGTCCTTCACTCGGTGGACGATTGCTGGATGGCGCACGTGTTTTCCCCGGCGGGCTATGTCGACGCGCCGGTGACGCAGGAGCGCCTGATGGTTACCGTGGGCCCGACGCCCGACAGTGCGGAAGACGACCGGTTTATCAATCTGGCTGAGACGCCCCTGGATCCCAGCCAGCTTCCTCCGGGATATACCTCGAATAAATTTCCGGTCGCCCCGGTGAAGGTGCAGATTTCAAAATCGTCGGCGCGTGTAAAGATTGTGGAATGAGGAGGCAGGCGTGAAGAGGCAAAGCGGTTATTCGTTGCTCGAAGTGCTCATCGCGTTGGCCATATTGATGATTGGCATCATTGCCGTGTACCGCCTGTTCCCCATGTCGATGCGTGCTGCACGTTTGGCCGACGAAAAGATCGTGTCGTCGGAGCTGGCGAGTTCCCGCCTGGGCCGGCTTCGTTCGTCGGGCGCGCAGGGTCCTGTGGTGAATTTCTACACGGCACCCGGCGCCGAGATCGTAGACGAGCATTACACGAGAGTGTTGTCGGCCGCGGGCGACGCCTATGCGTTGTACGATGGTTACACGACCATTCTGCAACGGTTACGGGGCGCGAGTGATATTTACTATCAGCGGGCCTTGTTTACCGTTCGGATGCCTGACGGCCGCGACGAAACCTTCGTGACGTACATCGTGGAGCAATAGGGAGCGCGTCTATACCACACGCCTCCCGAGGTGGAGAGAACAGGCTATGATGGCCCTTCAACAATTGAGGTCCAGTAAGCAGCGCGAGACCATGCGGGGATTTACCCTGCCCGAGCTGCTCATCAGCATAGCCATCATGAGCATCCTGACGCTGGCGCTGTTCATGCTGTTCAGCTCGACGCTGAAGGCGTTCAAAAGCACCAAGCGCTCGATGGAGGCCAGTGAGGAGACCCATACGGCGTTCCGGGTGATGGAGCGCGACCTCGCGCAGGCCTATTCGGCCAGGCATTACGGCGATTCCGCCAACTTTTTTGGCTGCCCCTACGGGTTCAGCATGATCGCCACCCTCGACGCCGCGGGCCAGGCCCGCACCGCCCGGATCTCGTACGTGGTCCATCGCTTTGCCGGACGCAAAGCCGTGGAGACCCTGAGCGACAGCGCTGACGATGCGCTACTTCCCACCTTCGGCATCGTCCGCTACATCGAGCCGGGCGTCGACAAGCTGAGCGAATATCCGGTGCAATGGCCCGATTACACGAGCGCGACGCCGCCCGTCGAGCAGCCGCAACAGCATCTGTACCAGCCGTTACGCGAGATCTACGAACAGTTCGGCCCCAACTCCGACCCAAGCACCATGCTTTTTATAGCACCCGACGAATACCGGCCGGTCTCCGCGGCACAGCTGGAGGCGATGCTTCAGGCCAAAAAACACGAACTGTGGCTGGCGATGCTGGGCGACCGCGACGAGCCGTACGGGGAGCTGCCGCGTTTGTGGGACGATCCGGCCGCGCCGGGCACCACCTGGGGCGGCGGCCCGCTTTTCGCCGGGCTCTGGGACGGAAAATACCCGGAAGACTACCTCATTGCCGAAGGAGTCGTGCAGGCGGACCCGGAATGGCGTTTTCCTGCGGATTATGCGATCACGGTCAACCCGGGCAGTCAAGACAAGGTCGAGGTCCAGAACTTTGCCGAAGTCCACTGGTTCCGGTACGGCTACACGCCGCGCGATGTGGACATAATCGATGACCTGGGCCTGGTGGAGACGGTGCCGTACTGGAATGCGGTCGACAAAGCGAATCTGGGGCTTGCCCCAGATCCTGTCACGGGCGACCCCGGGGAGATCAATTTCCCCTTCATCAATCTGGCCGGTTCTCCGCTGTATCCGTTTCCGCCGAGCCTGGTGGAAGTGAACATGGCCTTTGCGTTCCCGGCGCCAAATCTGGGCGAACGTCATCTCGTCCGGAAACTGGCGCACACGTTTCAGATACCGGTGGGATACCGCCGTCCCACGTTGAAGCAGCCATAGCAAGCAAGCGCCGCGGCCGGTGCCCGTAAGTCGGGCGCGGCGCGCGGCACAAGGGAATTGAGAAAGGGAGTTGTGATGCGCAGAAGCGACAGGCGGGGTCAGGCCCTGGTCGTTGCCATCTTTGTGCTGGCGTTTCTGACGGCGATTGCCATCGCCTTTTATACAAGCACGACCATGCAGCTCCGCCGCGCCGTCAATGTGACCAACCGGGTGCAGGCGGCCCAGGCGGCCGAGGCGGGCATCGCCATGGCCCAGGCATTTCTGCGCCGCGATGCGATGATTCACAACACGTATACGTCATACGACTTCGCGTTCAGCACCTATTTCAACGGAGCGGCGTTTGCCGCGAAGTCCTGGGCGTTCCCGCCGGATCCGACCGTGCCTTTGACTCCGCCGTCGGCGGTGCCGAAGATCCCGGGCGATATCGCGGACGCTCTCGGCGACCGTCTGTATATCCCGAGGGCGCAGGGCAATGACCCGGCGGTCGACGCGTTCGATTTTACCGGGGTTTTTGCTGTGAACCAGGCCTTTGGCGCGCTCACTCCGGCCGAGCAGATCGATGCGTGGGCCGACGTCGACAACAATGAGGACGGCCTGCGCGATTCGGTCTGGCTGCCGGTTCCCCTGGATGTATTTTTTACTGACGACGGCATCGACAACAACCTCGACGGCCTGGTCGATGAAAGCCCGTGGATGGGCGAAGATGGGATCGACAACACCGGCGACGGGAACATCGACGACCAGGACGAAATTGATCTTGCGGAGAAAGTCGAGCCCGAGCGCGCGATCTTCGTGTATTTCGGCGGAAACGACGGCCTGGACAACAACGGAAACGGCCTGATTGACGATCCCAGCGAACAGAAACTCTTTCTCACCACCCGGCTGCCCGACGGCCAGGGCGGCTGGCTGGGCGACGGCCCCAACTTCATTATCAATGTGCGGGTGAATCCCGATGCGCCCGATTTCCCGGAAGCCCTCCTATCTCAGGTTCAGGGCGTGCCGCCGAACACGACCATACCGGTGAGCAACCTGAACGACGTCGATGTGCTTGACAACGATTATGACCTCGTGGTCAACAACACCGGGGTCTATCAATTCGTCGACCCGTCCACTGATCCTAGCAACCCTTGGACGCACATCCGGGGCTGGGACGTGCTCACGCGTGAAGCCAACATGGATCACGTCCTGGGCGCCTTCAATGAAATCCACACGTCCTACCTTACGGCGCTGGGATTTCCGGCTGATGCGCATATCACGATCCTCGGCGAGCCGGTCTGCCGGGTCGTGGGGCGTGTGGCGGTGCTGGTGGAAGACGCCACCGCCAAGGCCAACCTCAACATCGTCAATGGGTATGCACCCAATTACGGTCAACGGGGCGGGGGCTTCAACCAGGATCGAATGAATTCCGGCGGGACCGCGACGGGACCGACCATTGCGCGCAACCTGGGCCAAGGCCTCGATCCGAGTGAATGGGATGCGCGGATCCTGCCGCTGAGTGGGTACGTCAAAACCGGACGGCTGGCACAGATGCGGACCGGCGCGCCCGAGGGCGTCGGCCTGAGAGTCGACGATGCCGCATTGCCGCCCAGTCCTATGGCCTACGATGCGGGATTCCCGGGCTATGGCCGGGTAGACGACAACGGGAACGCGTTGTGGGCATCGATCTCGGGCATCGACTGGAACGGGAGCGGCTGGCCTTACGACGGCGTTATCCCGTTTGACTACATCGGCGCGGGCAGCTTCCAGTTTCCCAATCTCCAGGGTGTGGACGAACCGCAGGAATTCTCGCCGTACCGGCCGCGCCGGAATCTCGTGGCCGAAAACGACGGGATCAACAACAATGAAATACTCAATCCCGGTACGAAAAACGAGTTGACAGACGAATTTGGCGAACTGGGAGACTGGTACTACCGGACCAAGCGTCAGCTGGAGCTGCCCTCAGACATCGGCCCGGCCACCGCCGTGTTGTGGCGCCCGTTGACGATCGCGCACAGTTTCAGCCGAAACGACCGTCACCAGTTTTTTGATTCAGAGGGCGAACTGCTCGAAGAACCGGAGGTATCCGGCCTTCGCCTCGATTACAACTACGCGTTCGCCGCACAGATCGATGCGATGCTGTCCCGGGACTGGGGCTACAATGTCGGCACCCGGCTGGCGCCGCTGGGGCTTCCCGCGGAAGCGGCGGCTTTCAGCCTGGGCTTGCTGCGCGAGAACGTGGGCGTAGTGCCGGTAGGGATGAGCGGGAATGCCGATCCCATGCCGCAGGGCATTCTCGGTAACCTGATTGGCGACAACGGGCGTTTCCCGGCCGATTTGGGCTTGCGCCGGCTTCAACTGGCCGCGAACCTCGTCGATCGGCGCGATACCGACCACGCGCAAACGGAGCTCACCATCAGCGTGCCGGATGACTGGTGGAATGACCGTTTCAGTCCGCCGCCTCCAGACGAGAAGCGCATCGAATACACGGCGGCGGGTATCGAGAGCATTCGCATCAACGAGCTGATGGTGCGGCCGGTGCGCCGTGTTGAGGCGGAAATGATGGTGGACC
>DAOSJS010000217.1:0-6970 GCA_035367355.1 Candidatus Hydrogenedentota bacterium | reverse complement strand
GGCGGGGGTGGCCGCGAAGCGGCCGGGGGTGGACTGATCCAGGGCAGGCACAGGGGCCTGCCCCTACGCGCTGCGAAAACCAGGCTGGGCCATTGCAGCCCGCTTCAATCCTCGAAAAACATGGCCCAAAATCCACCCGTTCCACTTTGGCGCATCGACACACCCGAATAGAACAACAACTTATGCACATCAAACAAGAATCGTGGGGAAGGTCCTGTCACAGGAGGCTTGCTGATCAGGGACAAAGCCGGTATCATGACCGCATTGGCAAAGCTCACGGAGCGCCGACGGCTGGCTGCGCGCCCACCCTTTTCAACTGGAAATGCGGAGTGCCTGTTGGAAAGAATCTCGCGGCCTTGAATCGTCCGGTTCCGAGCTGGGGACTGGTGGAGGAGAAACGATGACAAACCCCAAGGTAAGAGCGGTCTTTTTGTTCATTCTCGCGCTGGCTTTCGGAGTCCTGATCTTTGGCGGCTATGTGATCAGAAAAGAGAAGCCGCCCATTCCAGAGACGGTACAGGACTCCTCCGGAAACGTGTTGTTTACCGGCAGCGACATCATGGCGGGGCAAAATTATTTCTACAGCCGTGGCGGGCAGCATATCGGCACCATCTGGGGGCACGGGGCCTACCTGGCGCCGGACTGGTCCGCTGATTTCCTGCACCGCATGGGTCTGTATCTGGCCGCGCGCCATGCCGGCCTGGACGCGGCCGGGGCCCGGGATTTCACTCAAGAGGATTTCAAGCAGCTGCCCTCCGAGGAGCAGGCCCGCCTGCAGGCTCTGGTGAGCGCGGAAATTAAGGAAAACCGCTTTGATCCTCAAACGGCGAAATTGACGTTCACGGCGTTCCAGGCCGAGGCGTTCCAGGCCTTGACGGGCTACTACACGAAGCTTTTCCAGGACGGCAACGACCGCATGGGCCTCCAGCCGGGTATTGTGCGGACCGAAGAAGAAGGCCGCCTGGTGACGGACTTTTTTGCATGGCTTTCCTGGGCTGCTGGCACGCGGCGCCCCGGTTCGGAATATACCTACACAACGAACTGGCCCTATGATCCCCTGGTTGGGAACAAACCGTTGCCCGACTTTCTCATCTGGTCCATTGTGAGCGTCATTCTGCTGATCTTCGCCATCGCCGCAGCCCTGTTTGCCTATCAACGGTACGTAGGGCAGTCAGAGTACGGAAGCCATCTGTCCCTTGATTTCCCGGAACCGGAACCGACATCGAGCCAGAAGGCCACCCTGGCGTACTTCATTACGGCGATCGTGCTGTTCATCCTCCAGCTCGGCCTCGGTGCGGTGACGGCGCACTATACCGTTGAAGGCACTTCCTTCTACGGTATCCCGCTTGGGTCATTCCTGCCGTATGCGGCCGTCAGGACGTGGCACATTCAGCTGGCCATTTTCTTCATCGCGACCTGCTTCCTGGCCGCCGGGCTCTTCATCGGCCCGTTCGTCGGGCGGGAGCCGAAAGGCCAGGCCGCGTGGGTGATGGTCCTTTTTGCGGCGCTCGTCGTTGTCGTCGCGGGCACCCTGGGCGGGACCTGGCTTTCCGTGTCCGGTTTCTTTGGCGCGGACGGCTACCTGTTCGGCCACCAGGGTTACGAGTTCATCGAGCTTGGCCGGGTATGGCAGCTACTGCTGATCGCGGGGATGATCATCTGGCTGGTTCTGGTCTGGCGAGCGATCCGGCCGGCCCTCAAGGACGAAAAAGACAGCGGCGGGCTCACGCACATGCTTCTCTACAGCTCGGTATCCATTCCGCTGTTTTACATGGCCGGGTTGATGTACGGAAAGGGCAGCCACCTCTCCGATGCCGAATACTGGCGGTGGTGGGTGGTTCATCTGTGGGTCGAAGGCTTCTTTGAGGTATTTGCTACGGTCGTCATGGCGTTTCTGCTGTCACATATCGGCGCCGTGAGCAAAAAGTTCGCCCTGACCAGCGTCTATTTCATCGTATTTCTCTATCTGGGAAGCGGGGTGATCGGCACCTTCCACCACCTGTACTGGAGCGGAACCCCGACGATGATTATCGCCCTGGGCGCGGTTTTCTCCGCATTGGAAGTGGTCCCTCTGTCGCTGCTGGGGTTTGAAGCGGCGCACAATCTGAGTGTCGTGGACGAAGGCGGGAAAACCTATGCCTACAAATGGCCCATCTACTTCTTTGTCAGCGTGGCCTTCTGGAATCTGGTCGGGGCGGGCGTATTTGGATTTCTGATCAATCCGCCGATCGTTCTGTACTATTCGCAGGGCATCAACACCACCCCGATTCACTCGCACGGAGCGCTGTTCGGCGTCTACGGCATGCTCGCCATCTCTCTGATGCTCTTCTCGGTCCGCCACATCGTGACACGGGCCTCGTGGTCGGACAAGTTGTTGAAATACAGCTTCTGGGGCCTCAACGGCGGGCTGGCGGGCATGATGGTGCTGAGCCTGATTCCTTCGGGATTCTATCAGTTCTACCACGCCATCCGGGAAGGGCTGTGGTACGCCCGCAGTCCGGAGATTGCCTCGGGCCAGTTCATCCGCACCGTCACGTGGTTCCGCATGCTCCCCGACATCCTTTTTGCCGTAGGGGCGCTGGCGCTGCTTGCCTTCCTGGTTCGGGCCACGATGTTGAGCTTCCGGAAAAAAGCTTGACCGTTTACCGGCAACGACTGAAAAACGCGCTACGGAGCGCAGTGCGCGGACCGCGTCAATCGGGTGTGTCTGACCCGGCGCGGTCCGCTTGTTTTCTGGCTGCTTTGCGGCGGTGGCGGGCCTTTTGTTTGCGCGCCCTGGCCGCGCGCTTCGCCTCCGGGCTCTCCTTCCCCAGCTCTCGGGCTTCGATGAGCTCACAGAGCCGGCGCCGGGCATAAAACCGGTTCAGCGCCTGGGAACGTGCTGTCTGCACCTTGACTTCGAGGCCCGTGGGTCGATGCCGGAGCTGGACGCAGGTGGCCGACCGGTTCACGTGCTGGCCGCCGGGGCCGCTGGACGAGACGAAGCGTTCTTCGAGGTCGGATTCGCGCAGGCCGCACGCGTCCATGCGCTGCGCGAGCTCCGCCTCTTTCTGGGGCGTTACGCCAAACTTGCCCATCGCATTTCCCCTGCGGCCCGGGTCACCCGTCCGGGCGATTTAATTCGAGCCGGCGTGCATTTGCAGGGCCGCCTCAATCTCGCCGAACAGGGCGCGCGTCGCCTCGTTGACCTGGCCGGCCTGGTCGCGCTGAAAGTAGCGGGACACGCCATCGCCCGTCATTTGCACCCAGACATGCTCGCCCTGCCGGTACGGTTCTTTCAGATGAAGCGTCGCGGTGGCGTCGCCGCGGCGGTAGGTGAATGGCTCGAGCCGGGTGCTCTGACCCAGATCCCAGAAAAGGACCCCCCGGTCCGTAAACAGCAGCAGACCGCGGGAGTCGTACGGAACGCGCTTGAACTTTGCGCCAAAGGATTCCGGTGAATAGCACTTCACCGGCACCCGGCGGGCATGCTCCATCAATTCCGGGTGATGCTTTCCAAGCAAACGAAGGCGGCGGACGGCGTTTGCCGATTCCTCCAGGCGATGCAATGGTTTTGCGGTCACGGGCACGGGCAGGAGGCGAAGCACCGTGTCAGCCACCCTGACCGCAGCCCCGAGGGTATATTCAAAGAACGCGTTCATTCTCAACAGCCTTTTTGCTCCGGGAGCGTGACGATCTGCCGTGGCGCATACCGGCCCCTTGTATCGCTTCGGCTGGGAGTTCCGGGCGCCGGGTTCACGCCGTTACCGGGTTTTCCAGCCGGCCCAGGCCTTCGATCTCAACGGCGATCGTGTCCCCGGGTTTGAGCACGACTTTCGGGTTGCGGGCCCAGCCGACGCCTTCGGGCGTCCCGGTCAAAATCACGGTGCCGGGGAGCAGCGTGGTGTCTTCCGAGAGAAAGCTGATCAGCGTTGGCACGTCGAAAATCATGTCTTTTGTATTCGATGACTGCATGGTTTCGCCATTGAGGATGCTCTTGATCGCGAGTGCATTGGGGTTGGGCAGTTCGTCCCGGGTGACCAGGAGCGGGCCCAGGGGGGCAAAGGTATTGAAACTTTTTCCCCGGCACCATTGGGAGCCGCCCAGTTTCGACTGCCAGATGCGTGCGGATACGTCGTTGCTGCACATGTAGCCGAGGACGCAGTCCAGCGCGTCTTTTTTCGAGACATTGCACGCGGGTTTGCCGATCACCACGGCCAGTTCAGCTTCGTAGTCCACTTCGTCCGTACACACGGCGGGCAGCTCGATCGGTTCCCGGTGGCCCGTGGCCGTCGCGGGGTTTTTCATAAACAGGACCGGGTATTCGGGCACGGGAACGCCGCCTTCCTCGGCATGTTTCCGGTAATTTAATCCAATACAGAGGATGGCGGTCGGATCAAGGGGCGGGAGCCAGCGGCTGGGCTCGACGGCCTCGTCCGTAATGCGGGATTCCCCCCCGGATATGTCGCCTTCAATTTTGAGCAGGCGGCCGTCCTTTTGTTCGGCCGCATATACCACCTGATTGTTTTTATCCAGAATGCGCGCCAACCTCATGGCCTCGTCCTTCCTTTGTTTTGAACCTCCCGCAGCATGACACAAACCGCCGGACCATGTCACGAAGACGCCGCGACCCGTTTTCCATAGCGCCAGGCAACGAAGCCCAGCAGGGCGAGCACGAGCCCCACGCCTATCGAATACAGGCCGTCCCTGCCGTGCCCGGTTACCGCGACCGCAGCCGCCAGCAACAGTCCGATCAATCCCGTGCAGAGTCCGACAATGCTCATGGCCACGCCGGCATCATGCGAGGCGCCGGGGGATGCTTTCCGGGGCCTGTCCCCGGTACGGACGCCCGCGAGGAAATCGTCGACTTCCTTCTGCTTCACGGGGCCGTCGGGCAACAGGGCGCTCAGACAGAAGATCCCGAAGAGCGTCGGCAACGCGGTGATCCAGGTGAGCCACGGCACGGTGTTGAGAAATGCCAGTCCCGTGCCCTGGGGATACAGGCCGAGTACCGCCTGGGGGACCACACGCGACACATGCGCCACGATGGCGGACTCCGCGGGCAACAGGCTCAGCGTATACGCGGCGACTCCACTGGCAGCCCCCAGGGCGAAGCCAAGGAGCGCGCCCAGGTTGGATACCCGCCGGGTCAGGAATCCAAAAAACACAGGGATCCCTACGGGCGGCAACAGCAGGCTGAACACGCCCGCCATGATCTGCACCAGGTCGCGCAGGTTTTCTATACGGGAAAGCAAAACAGCGATGGCCACTGCGATCATTCCTACCCCAAAGGTGGCGAGCCGCCCCACAAGCACCAGGGCCCTCTGAGACGCCCGCGGATCGAACAGGCGCAGGTAGATGTCGTTGGTGATAACCGCCGCGACCGCGTTGTAATCACTGGAAAGCATCGACATGGTCGCGGAAAACATGCCGGCAATCACCATGCCGAACAGTCCTGCCGGCAAAAGCTGGCGGCAGACCATGGGGTAGACCGAATTGGCATCGGCCACGCCCGGCATGAAGACCCGCGCGGCAAACGCCGGCAGAAATAGCAGCGGCACGCCAACAAAGGTCAGAAAGCCCACTGTGTAGCCCACTTTTTGGGCGTCGCGATCCGTTTCCACCGCGTAATACCGTTGCACAATGGGCCATTTTGTCGTATAGACGAGAAACTGGATTAGCGTGAAGGGCAGGAGCCACCAGAAGGAGTAACCTTCACTGGCCAGGTTCCAGTATCGCGGCGGCGCATCTTGAAAAATCGGCAGGAGCCCTCCCGCCCGTATCAGAACCAGCGGGATCAGGACCAGCACCGCGACACCCATGACAACAAACTGAACCGTGTCAGTAATCATGACCGCCCAGAGTCCCCCCATGAGGGTATAGCTCAGCATAATGGTGCCGCAGACCAAAATGGCGACGGGCATGGCCCAACTGTTCTGAATGCCCAGGCTGACGGTCACCATGGTCCCGATCACGAAGAGTTTCAGCGCGTCGTCGATCACAATGAGCGGCACGCCCGCCCACGAGAAGCATTGGCGCAAGAAGGGGCCGAAACGGCGCTCCACGAATTCCACCGGACTGGTGATGTTCATCCGCCGCCAGCGCGCCGCGAAGAAACGGGCGCTCAACACCGCGCAGGGGACTGTCATCCACCAGATCGTGATGCAGACCAGCCCTTCCTTGTAGGCCAGCGCCGAATACGATACGAAAGCAAACGCACTGAAGGTGGTCATGTACAGGGACACCCCGGACACCCACCACGGCACCTGACTGCCCCCGCAGAAGAAATCTTTGAGGTCCTTCATCTTGCCGGAAAAATACAGGCCGATACCCAGCATGATGACGAAGAACCCGGCAAGAATCAGATAGTCCGCCAAAACCAAACCATCTTGCATGAGCCCCCTCCTCTCCGTGGTTCCGATTATAAGTACGAACTCGGGAGAATGGTACCGGCTTGTGCCGTTTAGACTCGCTGCCGAGCAGGACGGGTATTCGCCGCCTAAGGTAATTTATTGACAAAATCGAGGTTATCGTATATTATTTTATGGTGGACGAGGTTCGCCTCGCCTCGCTGAGGAAGGGGAGCGCCATGGCGTGGTTCTTGCTTCTCTATACGGGGTTGTTTATCTGGATCTGGTGACGGCTGGAATGGAGGAATCTACCGTGAAACACATCAAATATCTGACAAAACGGACGCCTGCAAGGGCAAACTGGTGGCAGGACCTCATCTGCTACGGCGCGCTGTTCATTTCAAATCTGTTGAGCGCATTCGGCGGCGCCTCACCGTTTCTTGACTATACGACAGAAAAATGTGACCTGCCGATAGAAGAGCAACCGTAGCCCCGCCTGTTTCCGGGCCTGGCTCAGGTCGCAGGCTGGACATCGCGCCCCCGATTGCACAGGGATGCAGGCCACGCCACGGGCGGCAGGGGAAATGCATCTCCGGAGTGTGTTCTTTGCTCCGCGCGGTCTCGAGAGAGGCCGCGCGGTT
>DAOSJS010000216.1:0-6978 GCA_035367355.1 Candidatus Hydrogenedentota bacterium | reverse complement strand
GCGTGTGGGGCAGGTCGCGTTCCAGGGCGAGAAAACGGCGCCGCGCACCGCTCTTGCGCGGCGGGAACCCTTTGAACACATAACTGGACGTAGGCAGACCCGATTGCACCAGCGCCACATGAACCGCGCTCGCGCCCGGCAGCGCGATCACGTCGTGCCCCGCCTCGATTGCCCCGGAGACGATCCGGAACCCGGGATCGCTCACGCCGGGAAACCCCGCATTCGAACAAACGGCCACCGAGACTCCGGCGTCGAGCAGGCCGAGAATGCGCTTGCCCGCGGCCAGTTCATTGTGTTCGTGATACGAAAAAAGCGTCCTGGGCTTGGGAATGCCATAATGCTCGAGCAGCACGCGGGTCCGGCGCGTGTCCTCGCAGGCCAGCGCTTCGATCTCATTCAAGACCCGCACGGCGCGATACGTCATGTCTTCCAGATGGCCGATGGGGGTAGCTACCAGATACAACGCCGCCATGAATGCCTCCTGCCGCGCCTCAGTGCTGGTCCCGGTCGCGTTCTTCCGGCGGCACAACGGGCTTCCCGCGAACGCCGCCAAACCATCCGCGTTTCCAATAGAGCAGCAGCTGAAAGATGCCGATCGCCAGCACCACGCCCAGAAAGATCGGGTATCCATACCGCGTGTGCAGTTCGGGCATGTTCCACGGCGACACGTGATGATCGAAGTTCATCCCATACAGCCCCGTCAGAAAACTCAAGGGGATGAAGATGGTCGAGATGAGCGTCAGCATTTTCATAATTTCATTCATGCGGTTGCCCACACTCGACAGATACACATCAAGCAGGCTTCCTGTCAATTCCCGGTACGATTCCATCATTTCCAGCAGCATAATGCAATGGTCGTAGCAGTCCCGGAGGTGAAGCCGGGTCGTTTCGGAGATGTGACCGGCCCCTCCCAGTACGAGCGCGCCCAATCCCTCGCGCATCGGCGCCATCGCCCGGCGCAACGCCAGCAAGTCGCGCTTCGCCTCGTGAATACGTGCTGCAATCTCAGGTGTTGGCCGGTACAACGCATCGTCTTCCAGCTCCCCGAGCTTCTCGCTGAAATCGTCCAGGTACGGGAAATAGGCGTCCACGGCGGCATCGATGATGCTGTAGGCCAGATAATCGGCTGCCATGGTGCGTAACGGACCCAGCCCCTCCCGGATGCGTTTTCGGATGGGGTCGAGGCATCCCACTGGATGCTCCTGAAACGTCACTGCGAATCCGTCGCCCACGAAGATACTCAATTGGCCGGTACGGACCGTCGGGCCCGGCTCCAGTATGCGCATCACCACAAACAGCCGCTTGTCGTAGTCTTCGATTTTCGCCCGCTGATTCATCGCGAGCACATCTTCGAGAGCCAGACGATGGATGTCGAACGTGCGCCCGATCGCCGCAAGCACCTCCGCATCGCCCAGACCGCCCACGTGCAGCCACAGTACGGGCCACTTTTTCCTGAGCGCCGGGATCGCCTCGAGATCGGGTTCGGAGGATTCGTAAAAGCCGGCGGGCCCATAAGCGATAAGCTGGAGCTCCGGTTTCAGGCCGTTCAGGTCAGTCGTGACAGCGCCTCGCGGTGCTTCCGCAGCGTGTTTCACGCGCCCTTTTCGTGGCCCTTTGGTACTCAACGCCATCGCCCGCTCCTTTTCTTCGCCGGGCACAGTCAGACCCGCGGCCTCCAGTATAATCGAGAACCGCAAACCAGGGACAAGGAGTTGAATTGCCCAGCTGGCATGGAGCGGAGCCAGGGACGCGCGGTGCCGATGATGCGGGGCATGGCCACGCGAGCCATGCCCCGTTTACATTTCCTCCACGGAATGCTAGGGCGCCGGCGCAACGGGAGCGGTGGGCGCGGCAGCAGCGCCAGCAAGAGCAGCGGCCTGTTCCGCAGCCCGGCGGTCTTCTTCCATCTTTTTGCGCCGCTCCTGATCCTCCACCCATTTCGCCTTTTCGGCATCGACCTGATCGAATTTATTCTTGGCCCGGGCGATGTTTTCGTCGCGCGATGCTACGTGGGCGGCGGACTGGCTGTCGGGAACATACTTGAGAACCGCCTGGGCCTTCTGGTAGGTCCGTTTGGCGGTCTCGAAATCCTCTTCTTTGGTGGCTTCTTCCATAGTGCGATCAGCTTCTTCGATGAGGCTCTGGCCCTGCTGGATGATCTCGGTCACCGCTTTGCGAATGTTGCCCTGAGCATCTTTCTTTCCGGCCTCGGCCCGCTCGCGCTGGGCTTTGAATTCGCTGCTGACGTTATTAAAGAGCGCCATCGCTTTCTGGTACACGGTCAAGGCCTCGCCGTATTTCTGCTGGCCCATGAGCGTGCCCGCTTCGGCCAGGGCGGTTTCTCCGGCGGACACGATTTCGCGGTCGGTCTGCTCTCGTTCATCGCGCCGTTTCTGCTCGACGCGCGTCTCCTGGATGGCGCGGGCAGCGGTTTCATTGCCGCGGTCGATCTCCATGGCGCGCTCAAAGAACACCAGGGCCTGTTGGAGTGCGTTGGACGGAGCATCGGGATTGGATACCGATTCGGCGAGTTCATTGCCCTTTTCAATGTAGTAATTCGCGATTTTGCGCACAATGCGGGGCCGATCGGAACCGCGCGATTCCAGTGCCGTTTTCCACTCTTCGACAGCGCGATCTTTGTTGCCGAACTCGTAGTACATGTCGCCGATCTGCTCGTAGGCTGAATAGATGCCTTTGTTGACCCGGGTAAAGTGGCTGTACGCCGTATCGGCCGCCTTGGCATTTTTCTTTTCTTTGAGCATGTACTCGATGTTATCGACAAAGAACCAGGTCAAGGTCTCGTCGGACGGCTTCAGATAGCCCATCGCCTGCTCCGTCTGCATGATGGTGTAGGTGATATCGCTGGAAGCCTGAACGGCCGCATTGAAGGCGTTCTGGGCGCCGCCATTGCGCAGATAGCCTTCGTAGCCTTCCCCGCGGGAATAATCCGCCTGAATCATGAGGGCCGCGTCGGGCATGTAGCGCCGGCTGCTGTCAAGATAGGCCCGAAGCTCGCGAATGATCAACGGCTTTTCCCGCAAGGGAACGTACGTGAAATTGTCGAGGTGTTCGTCGATCTCCGTATTGATTTGGGCAGCGAGTTTCCGGCCTTCGCGAGACGTGTCCCACATGTACGGCAGGTACAGATCGGAAATCAGCGACGACAGCACGCCGATTCGATACGCATAGTAGCTGCCGGTGGCCGAACTGCGCACATAGTTCAAGAGCTGCATCTCAGCCTCTATGCGATGTATTACGCGGGCATCATTGTTCAATCCCACGGCATCGCGCAGAGCGGACGGTCCCGCAAGCGCACCCTTAAGGACGTCTTCCTCGTAGTTGGCGCTGGTGGTCTTGTACGCATCCTTAATCGAACGGCTGACCACTTGGATCGACGTCCCCGTGATGGCCCGTTGGGCGCGGGGCCCCCATGCGAACGCATCTCCTGAGCATACGGCAGCTGCGAGCACCACTGCCACGACTGCGACGAACCTGCGATTTTTCATGTCGATACCTCGTCTTCCCTCGGGTTGCGCAAGCCACCGGCCACCGGAATGGCCGAAAGACTCGTCCGCTATCGAACTCCATTTCTTTGGGCGCGCCGCGGCATGATGCGCACCCGGAGCGCTAAAACACCAAATTCGTATACATCGCATCGTTCGGACGATGGCGATACCGGGGTTCAAACAGGGTCTCCGGCAGGCGGTTGCTGCACCACGCCGGGATGCCCTGGGTCACGCTGTTATCGTATACATTTCGCCGCGTCCATTCCACCAGGAGCTCGGTATAGGGCGGGCGATGCTGCTCGTCCGGATACCGCCGGTAGCCCACATGGCCGTCAAGATACAGCACGTTGCCGCCGGGCGGCACCATGTGGTTCAACTGGAGCGCCCCCAAATCGCTGATCGAATCATACAGGACGGGAATCTCGCTTTCCGACGCTGAGGTGGCCGCTGGATTGTTGATGTCGGAGATGAAAAACCGCGATACGCCCTGCTGCATGCGGTGGAACACCGCGTCGCCACCCGGGGCATGTCCACCCGGACAGTACAGATCGGCGCCCATAAAACCGATCGCGCCTTCGAACATGAGCCGGTGAAGCTCGGCCCACAGGAAAAGGGCCTGTTCCTCGGTCTTGATCGCGAACGGAAGGTAAGTGTACATGTCATCCGTAAGGCATTCGGGGTCCATCCGCTGGCCCAACATGCCCTCGATGGCGTCGCGGTTTCGCGGATCCGTCACCATGATGCTCTCGAGATACCCTTCCATGAACGTGACGTCGCTGTACCAGTCCAGCCGCTCATCCGTAAGAATTTTCGCGGAGCCGGGACACACGAACACCTTCAGGGTGTCCAGGTACTCGGGATAAAATCCGCGGGCGTCGCAGATGAAGTTATTGCGTTGCAGATGGTGGCGTTCGCCGTTGACGTCGGGATAATCCCAATAGCCGTTCGGCGCGCCGGGCGGATAATACCCGTCGTGATCGTTGGCCCACATCAGAAAAACGATGCCGATCTGGCGAATACTGTTGTTACAGTATGCACGCCGCGCCTGCTCGCGGGCGCGCATTAATGCAGGCAAGATGAGCACAAACAGGATGCCGATTATGGTAACTGATATGAGTAGTTCCAAGAGCGTGAAGCCGCGCTTGCTTTGCAGGTTATCCATAGTGACCCCACACGCCAGGTGATCTGCGCGCCCTTTGGCGTGTCACCGCCCGTTCACCCCGTAAACCTAACTGCGACAGTATCATGAAGACGCGCAATTGTCAACAGAAGACTAGGCGATCAGGCATGAAATCGAGGGGCCCGCAGGGCCCTGGGCGTAATGGAGGAAGGATATGAATGAGCTTGTGCACGAAATCCGCCCCGTTTTTACACAAAAGACGGCATCTGGGGGCGCCAAGCGCGGCTGCTGCCGGTAAGAATGGAGTGCAATTGCCTTTTGCGCCCGGTTGACCTTCGAACTAACGCCAATGGTATACTTGAGATCGGACGAGACGTGACAGGCCGGGTCCGCGGTGGGGCGCGGTTTGGCATGGAGCCTTCTCTGATGACCACTCGGGAAAAGATAGGGCTGGGAGTCCTGATTGGCCTGTTTGTTGCAGGCTGTATCGTGCTGGTCATGACGTTCAAGTCCTGGGGGGGCCATCATGCGCCAGAGGACAGCATTTTTATCCGGCAGCGCATGATCAACCTGAGAAAATAGGCGGCCGCGGCTGGAAACCCTGCCTCCCGGCCAGGGATTTATTGTGTGGAAACGGTTGAGGTGACCCGCATTCCTCGCGCGACATCCCCAGCAGGAAGGAGTATCGGGGTTTTGTTTACTGGCAATTTTCCATCGGCGCCGCTGGCGAGATGCCTTCTGGTCGCTGCCAGTCTGCTCGCTGCGCAGCTCTGGAGCCTTCCGGCCTGCGCCGCGGAATCCTCTGCCGCAGCCGGCGAAGTGCGCCTCCAGGAGCCGGAAACTGTGGTGATGGAGGAGTTGACCCTGCCCACGCCACGCAGAGACGTCCCCGAAGAAGCCCTGCTCGAAGAGCTGCCGCCTCTATCCCCCGCCCAGGAGACCCCGGAGGGACCCGGCGCCAGCATCACAGTAATCGCCATTGACGCGGGGCATGGCGGCGCTGACTTTGGCTGCATCAACCCCGCGATTCTCGAGAAGGATTTCACGCTGGCGGTTGCACGGCACACTGCCCGTTTGCTGGAAAATTCTTTCGGCGGGCGCGTGATCCTTACCCGAACACAGGATGCCAATCCTTCCCTGGAGGTTCGGGCCCGCCTGGCGAAGGCACAGGGCGCCGGCCTGCTGATCAGCATTCATGCCGGGGCAAGCATCTCGCCTTCTGCCCACGGGTTTGAACTCTTTGTGCCGCCGGCAACCCATCTGGATGCGGGTGCCGGCGCCCCTCCCGGCCCCAGAGCCTCCGGAGCCCGCCGCGCCGCCGCACAGAGCACAGAGATCGCACACAGGCTCGCAGACGAGCTTGCCCGCTCGACAGGCGCGGTCAATCGCGGCGTGCGCGCCGCCCCCTGCCGGCTCTTCGAGGCAGTCGATTTTCCCTGCGTCGTCGTCGAGGTGGGGTCGCTTACGAATTACGCGGAGGCATCGAAGCTCGCCGAGGACGAGTATCAGATGAAAATCGCACAGGGGCTCGCCGACGGGATTCGCGCCTGCGCCGCCGGCGCCGTCCGGAACGGAGAGGCGCCATGAAAGCCGATGAACGCCAGGAATTTGTAAAGAAGGCCCTGCTCGGATTGTGGGCCATGTTCACGCTGATCCTCGTGGTGGCCCTCGGTCTGGTGGTTGTCACTATGGTGCAGCAGGGCCGGAGTCCCTTTCCCGCGCCGGCGGTCACACGCGCGCCGGGCGCTCAGGCGCCCGCGGATCCGCAGGCGCTGTCTCAGGAATTGCGGGAGACCCGCCTCTATTTCGCATCGGAGGATGGCCGGCTGCTCGAGCCGGAGAGCCGGCGGCTTACCCTGGGCGATGATACGATCGCGAATTGCCACGCAGCGCTTGACGCGCTTATCGCGGGTCCGGATGGTGTATTGACCCCGGTTGTCCCCCCTGCGACCCGCGTTCGCGGGATCTTCTTCATGGGCAACGGCGAAATGATCGTCGACCTCTCAATGGAAACGGTCGCGGGCCTGCGCAAAATGGGGAGCGTCTCCACTGAAATGTTGTTCCTTCAGGGCATCGTCCATACGCTCACGGCCCCGGAATTGGCAGGTACGGACGACTTCACCGTCACGAAAGTCCGGTTCTTGATTGAAGGGGCTCCCGCGGACGAAACATTCAAGGACGCGCACTGCACCTGGGCCTACGCGCTGCCCCGGGATTCCCAGTGGCTCGGCGGCAGCAGCCCGGCAGGCCTCTGAGATGCCAGAATCAAGCGCGGCCATCGGAATCTTCGATTCGGGCGTCGGCGGCCTGACGGTCTTTGCACGCATCGCGGAAGACCTCCCGAATGAATCC